>CABZNL010000001.1 GCA_902527045.1 uncultured Alphaproteobacteria bacterium
CAAGGAGGATAGTTTTTCAAAAATAAACGAAGAGTATTTTTATAAATTACTTCAAAAAGGTGAATACAAAGCATTTGGCCTAGAATGGGATTATGAAGGCATCTTAAAAGAGGACAGTCATTATCCTGAGTTCTATAAGAATGAATATTCTAAAGTAATGATATCTGTAATGGTTGATATTTATTTGTCAGGCTATAAGTCTTAAAAACAATCATAGACAGAATGCAAATTCAGGAATAAGATTTTTAACAATATATGAATAAACCTAATAACTTAGAACCACTATGGATGCCTTTTACTCCCAACAAGACATTCAAAAAAGACCCTCGAATTATTGTTGGAGCCAAGGATATGCATTTTATCAGTGATGATAATAGAGAAATTTTAGATGGCACTGCAGGACTGTGGTGCGTAAACGCTGGACATGGTCGAAAAAAAATTCAAGAAGCGGTAAATGAACAAATTGAAAATCTGGATTACTCTCCTCCATTTCAATTTGGACACCCTAAACAATTTGAACTAGCTAATCGCTTAGCTGCAATATTTCCTGAAGGAATGAATCATGTTTTCTTTTCTAATTCAGGATCAGAGGCGGTAGATAGTGCCTTAAAAATTGCTCTTGCTTATCAGCGAGCGCGAGGACACTCTTCTAAAACAAGACTGATTGGCCGTGAGAGAGGATATCACGGTGTTGGCTTCGGTGGAATATCCGTCGGGGGTATGGTGAAAAATAGAATGTACTTTGGCTCAATGCTCAATGGTGTTGATCATTTACGTCATACTCATAATCTGGAACTGAATGCTTTTTCAAAAGGTGAACCTGAATATGGCGCTGAACTTGCAGACGACTTAGAACGTCTTGTCCAATTACATGATGCATCAACTATTGCTGCTGTAATCGTTGAGCCAATTGCTGGATCAACTGGTGCACTTCCACCTCCAAAAGGTTACCTCAAAAGACTCAGAGATCTATGCACGAAGCATGATATTTTATTAATCTTTGATGAAGTGGTAACAGCTTTTGGTCGTATGGGAAAAGCCACTGGATCAGAATTTTTTGGTGTAACTCCTGATATAATTTCATGTGCTAAGGGCATCACTAACGCGACTATTCCAATGGGTGCCACGATTGTTCAAGACTTTATCTATGAGTCGATGATGGAGAATGCAGATGCTCCAATAGAGTTATTTCACGGATACACTTATTCTGGCCATCCTGTTGCGTGCGCAGCAGCTTTGGCAACACTAGATATTTACAAAGAAGAAGGGCTTTTTGATAATGCAGCTCATATGGCTCCTGTTATTGAAGAAGCTGCCCATAGTCTTAAAGGCACTAAACATATTATCGATATAAGAAATTTAGGTGTTATTGCCGCTCTAGAACTAGAACCTAAAAAAGGTGCCGTAGGTGTAAGAGGCTTTGAGACGATGAAGAAGGCTTGGGATCTTGGTCTTATGGTTAGAGCCAATGGAGATACTCTTGCATTTTCTCCCCCTTTAATCATTAACGATAGTCAAGTTGATGAAATGTTTACGAAAGTAAAAAAAGCCCTGGAACACGTAGACTAAAGACATCTCCGCTACAGCCATATCCAGTTTCAAAAATACCACTCGGTTGATAAAAACCACACAACATAATCCATCTGTATATAAAGACTATTCCCGGAACAATGATAATTGCATTAATAAGAAAGAGAGCCACTGAAATCACAACCCTCAATGCAAGGTTTGTACTCATGTATTGTTTATAAAAGATACGAATTATTAAGCCTGTAGTTACTGCTGAAAGTAATAAAAATGGGGCGTCTAAGTGTGTAACTAAAAATTCATAATACATCGCTTTAAATTAAAGCAATAATACAGTACGCCTTTTAAAATGCAAAAATACATATCAGAGTTTATAGGAACATTTATTTTATTAGTATCCATCGTAGGTTCTGGAATTGCAGGTCAACAATATACAAATGATCAAATGGTTATTTTGGTTAGTCATGCTGTTGTCATAGGTTTAACACTTATTTTTATAATTGGAATATTTGCTAATTTTTCTGGAGCACATTTTAATGCTATTGTTTCAATTTTGTTTTTCTTACAAAAAGAGCTAAGCTTAAAAGATCTATATCTATATATTTCAATACAAATTACTGCAGCTATACTAGGAACATTTTTTGCAAATTATATTTTTGGTTTAAGCATTTTAGAAATCTCCTCAAATATTAGAAGTGGAACAAATATTTATATTTCAGAGATTTTTGCATCCTTTGGACTACTGATGGTTATTTTGCTATCAAAAGTAGGTGGTAAAAATATTGTTGCTTTTAATGTTGGTATTTACATCACAGCTGCAATAATTTTTACATCCTCAGCTAGTTTTGCAAATCCTGCCGTATCGATTGCTAGAATTTTTACTGAGTCATTTGCAGGGATTAATCCCTCAACCGTAATATTTTTTATTGGCTCCCAAGTAATAGTTATGTTGGGGGCATACTTTTTATATAACCGCCTGTTTAAAACTAAATAATATCAAGCTTTTTTTAATTATTAACAGAGACAATTCGTTATGTTGACTTACTAACAGGTTAACTTTTAATGGGACTAAATTTTATTTAAGTAGGAGAGAAAAATGAGCGAAGCCAAATGTCCCGTTGCTCACGGAGCTAATTCAAACATGGAGAAGTCATCAACTGATTGGTGGCCTAAAAATCTAAATCTAGATATTCTCCATCAACATGATCAGAAAACAAAACCATTTAATGGTTCTTATAATTATCGAGAAGAAGTAAAAAAATTAGATTTCAAAGCATTAGAAGCTGACATGCATAAATTGATGAAAGAAAGTCAAGATTGGTGGCCAGCTGATTGGGGAACATACGCTGGTTTGATGGTAAGGCTTGCTTGGCATTCTGCTGGAACCTACAGAACTGCTGATGGACGTGGTGGTGGTGGGACTGGTGATCATCGATTTGCCCCTTTAAACTCTTGGCCTGATAATACTAACTTGGATAAAGCCAGAAGACTTTTATGGCCCATTAAAAAAAAATATGGGAATAAAATTAGTTGGGCTGATCTGATGATCTTAGCTGGTAACATTGGTTATGAGTCAACTGGATTTAAAACTTTTGGTTTTTCTTACGGACGAGAAGATATTTGGCATCCAAACAAAGATATTTATTGGGGACCTGAGACAGAAGCTTTAGCAACTAACAGACACTCTGACAAAGAGGATGCTTCCTCTTTGGAGAGTCCGCTAGCTGCAAACCATATGGCCTTAATTTATGTTAACCCAGAGGGATTTGAAGGTAATCCAGATCCTTTAAAAACTGCTCAGCATATTAGAGAAACATTTGCAAGAATGGCTATGAATGATGAGGAAACAGTTGCTCTTACTGCGGGTGGTCACACAATTGGTAAAAGCCACGGCAATGGTAATGGAGATAATCTTGAAGCTGAACCTGAAGGTGCTGCAATTAAAGAACAAGGTCTTGGTTGGATGAATAATACCTCGCGAGGAGTGGGTAGAGATACCGTAACCTCTGGTATTGAGGGTGCGTGGACAACTGAGCCAACAAAATTTGATAACGGATATTTTGATATGCTTTTTAAATATGATTGGGAGCTAAAGAAAAGCCCTGCAGGAGCATGGCAGTATGAGCCTATAAATATTAAAGAAGAAGATAAGCCTGTGGATGTTGAAGATCCCTCAATTAGATATAACCCGATTATGACGGATGCTGATATGGCAATGATCAAAGATCCTATTTATTTAGAAATATCTAAAAAGTTTCGTGAAGATCATGAATATTTTTGTGATGCGTTTGCCAGAGCTTGGTTCAAACTAACCCATAGAGATATGGGTCCAAGATCAAGATACATAGGTCATGATCTTCCAAATGAAGATTTAATTTGGCAAGATCCAGTTCCCTCTGGAACTGCTAGCTATGATATAGAAAGCCTAAAAGAAAAGATCAAAAATAGTGATTTAACTGTTCAAGAGCTAGTCTCGACTGCGTGGGATAGTGCAAGGACATACAGAGGATCTGACTTAAGAGGTGGAGCAAATGGAGCAAGAATTAGATTTTCTCCTCAAAAAGACTGGAAGGGTAATGAACCTCAAAGATTATCAAAAGTATTAGGTGTGCTAGAACCTTTGGCAAAAGAAGCTGGAGCAAGTATTGCTGACACCCTTGTATTAGCTGGAAATGTTGGTCTTGAAAAAGCTATTAGATCTGCTGGATTTAACGTACCTGTTCCTTTTAGCCCAGGAAGAGGAGATGCTTCTGATGATATGACTGACTCTGAATCTTTCTCACAGCTGGAGCCAATACATGACGGATTCAGAAATTGGCAAAAAGATAACTACGAAGTAAGAGGGGAAGAGTTGTTACTTGATCGAGCTCATTTACTGGGTTTAACTGCAGTTGAAATGACTGTGCTAGTTGGAGGAATGAGAGCTATGGGAGCTAACTATGGTGAGAATAAACATGGTGTTTTTACTAATCAGGTAGGAGCTTTAACGACTGACTTTTTTGTTAACCTAGTTGATATGGGCAATAAATGGAAAGCCTCAAATGGGCACTATGAAGTAATCGATCGCAAAACAAATGATGTTAAATGGACAGCAACCTCAACAGATCTTGTATTTGGATCCAATTCTATACTTAGATCTTATGCTGAGGTTTATGCACAAGATGACAACAAAGAAAAATTTGTTATCGATTTTGTAAAAGCTTGGAACAAGGTAATGAATGCCGATAGATTTGAATTGAACAATAATTAATTAATGTTCAATTATGGTAATATCCAGCTCAAGGTTTGTGGTATTACTGACCAAAAATCTTTAGAGGTAATACAAAAGTATTCAGTAAGAACAGTGGGCCTTGTAAGTAATTACTTATATGGCCCCAATACACTATCTACTGAAGAAATTCATAACCTTACAATTGCTTCCTACAATTTAAAATTAAATCCAATTCTATTGATTGGCAATATTCAAATGCCAAAAATAATCGACATTATAAAACAAGTAGAGATAAAGGAAGTATGTGTATCTAATCAATACAAGATTGAGGATATCGAATTACTAAATAGTTCAACAAATTCAAAAATATCAATTTCAATAAATTACGAGAATTTTGATTATAATTTTTTTGAGCAAATCAAAAATAATGTTAGTAGTTTTTATTATGATCTTAATATTTACAGAAAAGATGTAATTGAGAAAAAATCTCTAATGGAGTGTGAGAGTCAAATTAATCAACTTAAGAGTTTTGCAAAACCTTTATATCTTGGTGGAGGTATTAATATTAGTAATGTCAAAGAGGCAATTAAAACTATATCTCCACACGGAATTGATATATCGACAGGGTTAAAAAAATCAAACAGCGTAGATGAAGAAAAGCTTAAAAAAATTCTTGATAATCTTGGGTTTGACGAGATTTCTTAACGATAAACCTCTCCTCTAAATTATTTAAAAGGCTTTTATAAGAGTTATGGGTTTTTAAATCTATGAAATCTGGGTTTAAATCTAAGATAGGTTGTATCACAAAATCTCTTAAATGAGAGGATGTATGAGGAATAGTTATTAGGTGGTTTTTGATTTTCAAGTTTTCAAATTGAATAAGATCGAGATCTATTTTTCTTGGCCCATTAGATACAATTTTATTTTTTTTAATTTGTTTTTCCACAAAACACATTTTTATAAATAATTCGTTGAAGTATAGATTTGTAGTAAATAAAAAGGCAGCATTGTGAAAATATTTTTGGTTAGTTATCCCAAAAGGTTTAGTAAAATAGACTCTACTAACCTTTTCGACATGTCCGAATTTATTCATTAGCTTTAATGCTAAATTAAAATTACTTTTCCAGTTGCCAATATTTGATCCAATAGCGATATATGATTTATATCGATACGCTGACTTTTTTTGCATTATATTTTTTGGCAATCTCAATTTTATTTATTTCCAACTTTTCTATTTTAATTGGAAATTGATTGTCCAATTGTTTTTTTAATTCTGTAATTAATTTTTCTAGTGTTTTGTATTGAGATGCTGAAACAAATGTTACTATTTCTTTTTTAATATCGGAATAACTTGTAACGTTTTCAATATTGTCAAGATCTTGATTGTGATCAAGGTCTAATTGGCATTTAATACTAATTAATATTGTTTGTGGTTTTAACCTTTCTTCATCAAACACTCCAATGATTGTGTCGACCTTTAAGTCCTCTATCTCTATAAAAAAATTCATTTATTTAAAACTTTCAAAACTTTTATCATTTGATTTGTCTCTTGGACATCATGAATTCTAAACGTATTGACATTTTGTTGTAAGGCATGAATAATAGAAGCTAAAGATCCGCCTATTCTTTGATCAGCATCTGAAGGATCAATGAAATTTATCCAACTTTTTCGTGATGAACCTAAAAGTATTTGTAGATTTTTGTGACTATATTTTGATAAGGATCTCATTAATTGTAAGTTTTGGTATAGTGTTTTGCCAAAACCTATTCCTGGATCAAACCATACTTTTTTAAGATTGAATTTCATTTTATTTAGTATTTTCAGTCTTTTTTCAATAAATTTATCAAACTCTTTTACCATATTAGCTCTTGGATTTAGTTTTTTTTGCATCTCTTTTGGTGTTCCTCTTTTGTGCATTAAGAATAATCCAGCATTGTACTTTTTTGTAAGTTTGAACAATTCCTCTGAACCACCATTTATATCATTAATAATATGCACTCCTTTTTTAAGGGCATATTCTTGAGTCTCAGGTTTATAAGAGTCTAATGAAACAAGATATTTCTTATAATTCAAATACGGTAGAATTTGTGAAAGCCGACGAATTTCTTCTTTATATGTAATTGGTTCACTATTTGGTCTAGTGCTCTCGGCTCCAATATCTATAATTTGTGCTCCATCTTTAACCATTGAGTTAATATGATTAAGTGCAGAAGTGCGAGAAAAGGTTTTGCCCCCATCACTAAAGGAATCAGGAGTAAAATTACAAATACCCACTAATAATGGTTTTTTTAGAGTAAATAAATTTTTATTGAATTTCATAGTAATTATTTTTTATCATAGTCTCATAGTCTTTTTTTAATTTTTGAAAATATATCGTAGATTTTCTTTTCCAAAAAATACTTTGGATACTTTTTATAGACGTAATACCTCTTCCAGAACCTATTGATAATATTTCACTATATTGGTTAAGCTCTTTTTCAAAAATTGTTTTTTTAATAAACTTAAATTTGGATATTTTCTCTACAAGTTTCAAAGTGTTACCATAATAGTATCCTATTTTTGGAATATATACTTTTCCTTCTTTAATAAAAATTAAATTTGTTACTGCACCCTCTGTAATTTCACCATCTCTTGATAGTATAATTTCATTTTCAGAGTAATTTATCTCACTCATAAATTTTAATATTTTTTTGTAATATAAATTTTTATTTCTAAAGTCTTTTCTTTTATATTTTTTTATAAATCCAATTACACTGCTCTTTGTCGTTGTTCTTTTTCTAAGTGATATTGATAAAGTTGTTCCATTAGTAGCAATTCTTAGTAAGTGATTAAAAATTTTAATTTGCTTAATATCTTCTCCAATTAATTCTCTGATCATTTTTGGATTTAGATTGGCATCAAATTTATAATTACGGCATGTATTATTAAAAGTCCTTAAATAGCGGTTTAAGCCTATAAATCTTGGAGTTTTTCCTATGACAGGTATAGACGTAAAAACACCCTTCTGGCCCCAAAGTGGTTTAAATTTAGAGTGTAAATAAGAGTTATTTTTTAAATTGAATGATTTTTCGAATAAATTGTTTGCCATTTGGAGTTAAAAATGAGTCCGGGTGAAATTGTAAACCACAAATGTCATATTTATGGCTTTCCAAACACATTGCTACATTAGTTTCCTCACATCTCATTGTAATATGCATTGAAGAAGAATTAAATGGCTCTTTTAGTTTCAAAGAGTGGTATCTCCCTACTTGATATAAAGCGTTATTAGGAAATCTTAAACTTTGAGTATTTGTTCGTATATACGTTTGATAACCATGAAATATTTTTTCCTGTTTAGAAATAGTTCCCCCTTCTCCGTTAGCAATAAGTTGAAATCCAAGGCAGATACCAATAATTTTCTTCTTCGATTTATAATTATTATAAATATCCAATGATATTGGATAATCTAAGGGCTTTCCTGGCCCTGGAGAAAAAATTATTACATCTGACTTTTTTACAGAATTTTCTTTTACATCATAAAAATTTTTAACTTCAAGGTTACCGAAACCAGATAACAGATGTGCAAGATTATAGGTAAAGGAGTCTTCATGATCTATTAGTAATAAATTCATTTTAATAAATCTAATAGTGATTTAGCTTTCAAATAATTTTCATGATACTCATTTTTAGCAGTGCTATCTAAAATTACACCACTAGCTGCAAATACTTCATTATTTTTTTTAAAATTTAGTATAGACCTTATGATGATATTAAAACTCATATCTTGTTTAGAGCGAAAGTAACCAAAAGAACCAGTATAAATTCGTCTGGGTTCTTTTTCTTCTTTATTAAGAAGTTTTAAAGTATTGATTTTTGGACATCCAATAACTGAACCTCCTGGCATCATTGCTTTAATTATTTCCGATAACCTTACATTATCAAGAAGTGTTCCTGAAATCTGAGAGACATTGTGGAAAATATATTGGTATTTTTGTACAAATTTTAAATTTTGTATTTTAACTGAATTTGCCTTGGTAATACGACTTAAATCATTTCTTTCTAAATCAACGATCATGTTGTGCTCTTTATCCTCTTTTTGATTATTTTCAAAAAAGATCCTCGCTTGTTTTGTTGATTTTATTTTATCTCTGCTTACTGTTCCTGCTATTGGGGAAGTAACTATTTTTTTCCCTCTTACTTTAAATAAGTTTTCAGGAGAGCAGCTAATTATATTAAAATTTTTGTTTCTTACGCAAAAAGACTCAGGACTAAGATTTTTTTTCATCAAATCAAAAAATAAATTAACAACATCAAGTTCTTTTTTATTGGAATATTTTTGAGCAATTTTTATTTGATAGGTTTCTCCTGCTCTAATATTTTTTTTAAATTTATTAAAGATTTTTTCATAGACTTTAACATTTGGACTTACAGTTATTTTACTATTATTTGAATTATTCTTTTTTAAAATTTTCAAATCTTCAAGTAATTCTGTTTTAGATTTGGTTATCACTTTAATTTTTTTATCTAAAATAATTTTCGTTTGTGGACGAAAGAAAACTCCCTCAGGAAAAGACGAACTATCTTTATTTACCTTTAAATTTATATTTTTACAAAGTAATTCATATCCAAAGAAACCAATATAACAATCATATGGTTTGTTTGATTTAAATCGTTCTAATTTATTTAAGAATTTATCTAAATTACCTATATTTAAATTAATTTTTTCAACAAAATCTGTATATATTTCAAAATTATTTTTTTCTGAATTTCTAAAAATTATTAAATCTTTGTCAGATTTAAGTAAAATACTAAGTATTTCAGAATTAACCATGAACGAATTTTAGTTATATAGATTATTTATTCAACTAATGCGATTGCTACAATTTTACTTTAAGGCTAAATTTATTCGCACCCTAACCTTCGGGGTGCGACGGATCTATTTATAGCGACCAACCTATCTAACCGTCAAAATTAATTTTATTTAAAATATCGAGAACGGCTTTTCTATTTGAGGCAATTTCTTCTAAACTTGTAGAGTCAAATTTTGCGTTATTTGCCAATTTTTGTACTCTTTCAGATGCAGAGACATTAGGGTTCACAGGAAACTCATTATTATCATTAGCATAAATTTTTTGTGCTTCTTCACTTAGCAAAAAGTCTAAAAAATCAATTGAGGCATCATAGTTTTCATCATTTATTATAGATATACCTGAGATGTTTACATGAGTTCCATAATTATCTTGGTTTGGGAAAATTGGAGATACTTTATCAAGCCATACTATTTGGTTTGGGTCATCTAACATTTTGAAATAGTAGTAATGATTTCCAATACTAAGGTCGCATACACCTGCATATATGGCTTTAACTTGGTCTCTGTCATTTCCTTGCGGTTTTCTTGCCAAATTTGCTTTTAATTTTATTATATAATCTTCAAACCACTCTTCTCCGTGATGAGCAATAAGAGATGAAAATAGTGAGATATTATATGGGTGATATCCAGATCTAGTACAAACTCTATTTTTATACTCAGGTAGCACCAAGTCCTCGTATGAAATATTATTTAGGTTAAGGTCATTATGAGCATAAATTACTCTTGCCCTCATTGTTAAACTTGTCCAATTTTTTGATTGTAAATTTTCAGGTACATTTTTCTGAAAAGGGATCTCGAAATTTGCTTTAGCTTCCGTAATATCAACTAGTCTAGCAATGTCTGATGATAGAAAAATATCAGCAACTGGTCTAGATTTTTCCAATATAGTTTTTTGCACTAAACCCTTTTTAGAAAATATCCACTCTATTTTATTCCCTGTACTTTTTTCATATTCTTTAATTAAAGGTTCTATTAAAAAAGGCTGTCTCTCTGAGTATACTTTAATAGTTTCTGATGCGTATGCTTTGGTAAGAGCAACATAAATTGATGTAAGAACTATTAGTATTGAAGAGGTCAAAAGAATAATTGATTTATACTTCATAATACTTTTATAAACACTAGAGAAACTATTAAAATTAAAAATTTATTTGTAGTTTAATAACAACTATTGTGGTGATTTTTTGAAGTATATTTCAGATTTATTTTTTTTAGTTTTTCTAAAGAAAAATAGCTTTAAAAAATATCTTTTTAAAAATTTATAAGACTCAGAAAAAGGAGTTAAATATAATTCTTTTAATGAGTGTTTTTTTTGATCATCTTTAGTTCCCAATCCTAGTGTAAGACTATCTGTATCCTCAGAATGATGTAATGATCCAAATAACCAATCCCATATAGCAAGAGCTGCACCATAATTTTTATTGTAATGTTCTTTTGCAATTGAGTGGTGAAGGTGGTGTTGTGCTGGTGAAATCAAAATATACTCCAACCATCTCCAATATCGTATCCCAATATGTGAGTGTCTTAAGTTTGAACCAAATACATTGAATAGAAATACAAATAAATTTGCACCAAGTATTGTATATAAATCAACACCGCCTCCAAATAAATAGACAAAAGTTGAAATTGTTACACCTTGAGCAAAAGCTGATCTTAATGTGAACACTAAACCCTCTAAAGGATGAGTTCTAAAAACAGTCATAGGTGTAAGATTTGTCGCCGAGTGATGAACTTTATGTAAAGCCCATAAAAATGGCCAATTATGCATCCAACGATGTACTATATATTTTGAAAAATCGTCTACTATAAAATGAGTAAGTGTGAATAAACTAATTATTATGTATTTAGGTGAGGAAGCAAAAAGTCCCATATCAATAAAATTAATTTCAAAAAAGAAAAAATATAATGCAGTAGCTATTGTAATTTGAGTTAGTAGATGAGGAGAAATTAAAAGCATTATAACCTGGTTTATAAAAAAAACTTTATAATCACTTTTTGCTGATTTTGAAAAAAATACTTTTGGGTTAAAGATAAATTTTATTGACTGTAGTAGAGATTTTTTTTTATTAAAAATCAGCCAAAGCGTGGCAATAAATATAGATAATAATAAGTAAAGAATGAATACTCTTTTTTTTGGATTAGTAAATTGATCTATTGTGTTTTGAAATATATCAAAAAAAAATTCCATAAATTATACTGATATTATAACATGGCCTTCCGAAAAAGGCCATGCAATCGTCTCTTTATGTGTCAGTGTAGGAGAAGAGACAAACTTTTAATTTAGTCGTTTTCTGCTGACTCAGATGTACCAATTTTAGACGCAAGATCTGCCATATCTGAAAGCATGTCATTACCTCTTGCTTCAACGCCAAATTGATCAATCATAAGTTTTTGTATTTTTAACATATGAAGTTTTGCATCATTCATGGAATAAACTTTATCCATTACATAATTACCATTTACATCGATGCCTACAATTTGAGTTTCGTCTAAAAGCATTGGGCCAAAACCAACCATTCGATTAAGCTTTGTCCCTGTTTCTCCAATGTTGTCTTTTCCAACTTGAAGAGCCATTGAGAAACCTTTTAATTCTCCCCAATACTTCATGTACTTATCAAATTCTTTAGCTAAATCAGCATTGCTCACATCTTCAAGAGCAACAAGTGATTTATAAGTTGATCCAGCGTACTTAAACACAGACTCTGCGATAACCTTTTCCCAGTTTTCAGAGATTATTGAGACATATCCCATTAATTCTGATCTTTGAGCATCAGAGAGTTTTTCTCCATTTGCAGATGTTATTAATTTTCTCCCATCTAAAAAGGCTCTTGTTATGTCCTCAAGATAAGTTGTCTTGCCGCCTTTATCAAAGCTTGAAGCATAGTAAGCATGTGCAAAAACATACTCAGATTTGAGATCTACAACTCCATCGCCATTATGATCCGCAGATGCTAAATCTTTTTTCTTAGCTACATTGTAGTTTTGTTCAGCTGATAACAACAAAGAATGTGCTGCAGCACCCCAATATCCAAATGCCTCATCCCAACTATGCTCTTTACCTGTGTAACAAGCACCATCTTTGTATGGCTTATCATTAGGCTTTGTGTCTGCTTCCATTTTTTCGTCAAGATAATTGTCGATAGCTTGGTTATAAAATACTGCTCCCATAATAAACTTTGAGAGAAGCTGCTGGTAATTTAATCCAACTGAGACATCTTTTGGATTGCTCTCAGCTTTACTCATCCAAAAATCAATTACTTCTGGTCCTGTCATGTTGTTGGGCCAAGATGTAATAGTTCCTTTATAAGTTTTACCTGAAAGATTTTTACCAGAAGAAATATCATTTAATAATGTTTGTTTAATAGGAAAACCGTCCTTAGAAGCCGGCGCCCAAATTTGTTTATTTTTATCTGAGCCACTATAGTAAGAATTCATCTCAGAATAATCACCTTTTGTGGAAAGATGTTTAAGACTGTCGTGTTGTACGTGTCTTGCTACCTGGCCGCTGTAAGAAACAGTATTTGTGCAATCACCAGAGTAACCTTTTAGAGTTACTGGGAATGGGCCATAGACATCCTCACTGTGCGCTCCTGCGTTGGCAAATCCTGTCAAGCCAAAGCTTATGCATGCAACAGATGCCAAAAGTTTTGTTTTTAAATTAGTTTTTTTCATAGTGTTGAGAAAATATTAAAAAAAAACTATAAAAAAATAAAAAAAAATTTAGGTATTGCTAGGCTTTAATAGGCTTAGTTTACTGAAATTTATTACAAATAATGAATTACTTCTTTTTTTTGAGGTTAATTACCAAGGAATATTCCTCTAGTAGCGAGAGGCAGGCCGGTATCGGTAAATCTTTGTGAAGCTCTGTGCAATCGTCGTAATCATATATTTTATTCTCTTCTTGATGATAAACATGAATATGATTAGTTGTGTTCGTATCGTAGAATGATTGTTTATCAACAACAATTTGCTTTAAATATCCTTTATCGACTAAAGTATTGAGATTTTCATATAAGGTAGTAAGAGAAAAATAACTTCTATTATCTTTTAGAGTTTCGTTCATTTGATTAATCGAAAAATGTTTGTCATTTCCATCAAAAATTGATTTTAGGAGAATCACTCTCTGTTTAGTTTGTCTCCAACCACACTTCTCTAAAACTACATCGATCTCTTTTTTACTAGCTTCTGATAAATTCATTACTCTAAATTAAGCCAAAAATGGTTAATATTCAATAGTTTTGGATTTAATATGTTAAGACAAAATAGCACTAGCTAAAATGTAATATGTTCCATTAAACGATGTATTAACAAGTAAATCAGCTTTTATTTAAATTGGATGATAGATTAGACATATTCTCATCAACCTTTTTTTGAGAATTTAACTGGTACATAACATTCACTCTTTCAATAAATGATATGGGGTAATATTTCTCTTCGACGATTCTTTTTATTTTTTGATTACAAACCTTGTTTTTAGTTTTTCTCATAAGGCATATAAGATGCCTATATGAGAAAATTGTAAATTAGTTTTTTTTTTGACTTTAAGTTTCTTAGATTATTCAAATTATCTGAAACTTATTTCAAATTTCCTTAATGACAATCTTTAATAGAATTTGCTATTCCATTAACTAATTCGACATACATTGTAGGACCTGGATCTATGAAGGCTCCTAAAGGATCCATAACCCCTGTAGAGATATTCATATCGTTTCCGAGTGTCTCAATTATCTTTGGATTATATTGAGGCTCAGAGAAGATACACTTAATACCCTTGTCACTGATCAAATCTTGAATATCAGCTATTTGTTTAGCACCAGGAAGGACATCAGGATTTAAAGTTAATGCTCCTGCTGATTTCACACCAAATCTTGTTTCAAAATATTGGTAGGCATCATGGAATACAATGTAACTAATATCTTTAGATAATACATTTTCTACATTATTAATAAGATTATCTAGTTCCAAAGTAGCTCCTGCAGTATTTACTGAATATTGCCTTTGACCTTCTGGATCAATTTTTATTAATTCATCACGGATAATTCTAACCATTTCTTTTGCGTTTTCTGGGTCCAACCATATGTGAGCATCAAACTCTCCGTGATTGTGACCGTCGTGATGTCCTGCATGATCGTCATGTTCGTCGTCATGGCCATCATGATCATCGTGTCTTTCATGTTCGTCGTCATGGCCATCATGATCATCGTGATCGTCATCTTTGTGACCATCGTGATCGTCATGGTCGTCGTGATCATCAAAAATATTTTCTTCTCTAAATTTTAGTTTTTCAATAGACTCGGAGTCCATAAATGCAATTTTTTTTGCATCTTTTGCTAGAGAGTTTAAAGGTTTTTCCATAAATGCCTCCAAATCCTCTCCAATCCAAAAAACAATATCTGCCTCTTCAATCATTTTTGCATGTGATGGTTTAAAGACAAAAGTGTGAGGATTATTGGTACCCTCAATAATTAATTGTGGTTCTCCTCTTGTTTCCATAATTCTAGATATTAATGAATGTAATGGCTTTATTGTGGTTACTACTTTGATGTCTGTGCTTACGTCTGCGTGAGCAGAAAAACTACTAAATAAAATAGAAAGTCCGAAAATAATTGATTTTTGAAAGAAATTCATGTCTATTACCTACCTCTAAGTGTTATATTATTACATACGTGATATTATAACAATAAAAGTATGTCAATATTAAAAAATGAATTCTTTAGTTGAATTAAATAACTGTGGAGTTATCCGAAACCATAAATGGTTAGTTAGAGGTGTCTCGTTAAAAGTTTCCCAAGGTGAAATTGTAACATTGATTGGACCTAACGGATCTGGCAAATCAACAACTGCAAAAATGTCATTGGATATTTTAAAACCTGACGAAGGCACAAATAATATCAAAAAAGGAATGCGAATTTCATATGTGCCACAAAAAATTTCAATTGATTGGTCCCTCCCGTTAAGGGCTATAGATTTTGTTAATTTAGTAAAAAAACATAAAACCAGTGAAATTGATGATGCCCTTAGTATCACTGGAATCAAACATCTTATTTATGAAGATGTCAGAAATTTGTCTGGAGGAGAATTTCAAAGATTACTTATGGCTCGCGCAATAGCTAAAGAACCACATTTTCTGGTTTTAGATGAACCTGTGCAAGGAGTCGACTATCCTGGAGAAATTGCGTTATATAAAACAATTCAAGAAATTGTAAAAAAAATAAACTGTGGAATATTACTTATTTCACATAACTTACATGTGGTGATGTCACAAACTGATTACGTTATTTGTCTTAATGGGCATGTTTGTTGTTCTGGAGCTCCCAACACTGTCATAAAGGAGCCAGAATATATTAAATTATTTGGAAAGAATATTGATCCCACCTTAGCTTTTTATCAACATCACCACGATCACGAACACTTACCTGATGGGAGCATAGATGACTCGAAGAAAGACTAATAATGTTTGATGATTTTATTGTTAGAGCTTTTGCAGCAGGAATTGGTTTAGCATTTATTACAGGTCCACTGGGATGCTTTATAGTTTGGAGAAGGCTATCTTATTTTGGTGATACCATTGCACACTCTGCCTTATTAGGAGTTGTTATTGCTTATGCTTTGGATTTCAACTTAATCATAGCCGTATTTGTTGTTTCTTGCTTACTTGCCCTGTCTTTACTTTTTTTACAAAGGAGAACCAATCTTCCAGATGATGCTTTATTAGGTCTGTTAGCTCACTCTGTGCTAGCGATAGGATTAGTGCTTTTAGGTATACTTTCATTCATAAGAATTGATCTCATGGGTTTACTTTTTGGAGATATTCTCTCTGTCAATGTCACCGACTTATTGTTTGTCTGGATTGGAGGAAGTATTGTTTTAATTGTATTAATATTAATTTGGAGACCTCTTTTTGCTGGAACAGTTAACTTAGAACTAGCAAAAGCAGAAGGATTAAATCCAGATCTAGCTAATGCAATCTTTACTTTGCTAATAGCTAGTGTCATTGCAATATCTATAAAAATTGTTGGGATATTATTAATTACTGGTCTTCTAATCATTCCCGCATCTGCCTCAAGAAATTTATCCTCCACACCAATACAGATGGCAATCATATCCTCAATTATAGGTTTAGCTTCAGTAGTTCTTGGTATTCAAACCTCGATGATTTGGAACACCCCTACTGGTCCTACTATTTTAACAATCACTTTGGGTGTCTTTATAATCTCGTTACTGCCACTGAAAAAATTGCTAATCTCGAAAAAAAAAATAGAATTGCTAAATAAAAGATGAGTTCAACACATACACACTCTAAAAAAAGTCAAAGTTTGACCAAAAATCAGAGAATTGTTCTTGATCTCTTACAAAACAGTGGAGAGCCTTTAAAGGCATACTTTATATTAGATAGTCTGAAGAAAGAGGGCTTAAACTCACCTCTTCAAGTTTACAGAGCTTTAGATAAATTGGTTGAATTAGGAAAAATTCACAAAATTGAGAGTATTAACTCCTTTATAATATGTAATAACTCAAATTGTGCGAGTAACACCGCTTTTACCATTTGCGAGAGATGTGGAAAGGTAAAAGAAATTAAAAATAAATACTTAACGGATGGTGTCAGCGATCTGGTTAAGGATAATAAGTTAGAAATTACAAGATATAACCTTGAATTTTATGTTTTGTGTAAGTCTTGCAAAATAAATTAATCAAAAACTAATCTCCAAATAAATCGCTATTTTATTGCATTTTTGACTATTGACATAAATAAAGACCTATATATATTGACCGACTTATTATGTACGCAGTTCTTAAATCAGTTGGTAAGCAATTTAAAGTGTCTCCAGGAGATGTTTTAAAGATTGACAAAATAGAGGGTAACGTAGGTGATACCATATCTTTTAAAGATATCGTGGCAGTTGGAAATGGCGATAAATTTGAACTTGGATCTCCAGCTGTTAAAGGCGCAGAAGTATCTGCAAAATTATTGTACCAAACTAGGGATGATAAGATCAGAGTTTTTAGAAAGAATAGAAGAAAACACTTTCAAAGAACTAAAGGTCATCGTCAATATATCTCTATATTAAAGGTCATGGCAATCAAGTCCGCCATAGGAGAAGAAAGCTTTAAAGAGCCAGTGAAGAAAGCTGTGCCAAAAGCAGAAACCCCAAAAAAAGTTGAAAAAAAGGCAGAAACTCCAAAAAAAACTGAAGTAAAAGCTTCAGAAACAAAAAAAGTAGAAGCTAAAGCTGAAAAACCTAAAAAGGTCGAGGCTACAGAAAAAAAGACTGTGAAAAAAGAAACAACTGAGGTAAAAAAGTAAAATTATGGCAACAAAAAAAGCAGGTGGAAGTTCCAAAAACGGAAGAGACTCGGCTGGTAGAAGGCTTGGAGTTAAAAAGTTTGGTGGAGAGCACGTAATTCCTGGAAATATTATTGTTCGTCAGCGTGGTACTAAATTTTACCCGGGCGATAATGTTGGGATTGGAAAAGATCACACTCTTTTCTCCTTGGTCGAAGGCAAAGTTCTGTTCAAAAAATCACGTAACAGACAGTTTGTTTGCGTTAACTAATCCCACTAAAAAAACTTCAAATTAAACTGTTATGGCATTTATTGATAAAGCAAAAATTTATATTAAATCAGGAAATGGTGGTCATGGGGCTTTAAGTTTTCGTCGAGAAAAATTTGTAGAGTATGGAGGGCCCAATGGTGGTAATGGTGGTAAAGGTGGAGATGTAATTTTTCGAGGAAACAAAGGGATTAACACCTTACAACGATATCGTTTTAACCAGCATCATAATGCTCAAAATGGTACGGGTGGCGCTGGTCAATTAAAAACAGGTGCAAGTGGAAAAGATCTCATCTTAGATGTTCCTTGTGGCACAGAAATTTATACCGAAGATATGAGTATTAAAATTCATGAAATTTTAAAAGATGATGAAACTTATCATTTCTTAAGAGGTGGCCAGGGTGGAAAAGGTAACGCTCATTTCAAAAGCTCTACTAATAGAGCTCCTCGTAAATTTCAACAAGGAGAAAAAGGACAAGAGTCAACTATTCGATTAAAACTAAAAATATTAGCTGATGTGGGTTTAGTAGGTATGCCAAATGCTGGTAAGTCTTCCATTTTAAATTTTGTGACAAATGCAAAATCAAAAGTTGCTGATTACGCGTTTACCACTCTTCATCCACATATCGGTATGGTTCAAAAAGAAGATCTGGAATTTGTATTAGCTGATATTCCGGGGCTAATAGAACATGCAAGTGATGGAAAAGGTCTTGGTCATGATTTTTTATCTCATGTGGAAAGATGTAAAATCTTAATTCATGTAGTAGATATCACTGAAGATAAACCTTTTCATAATTATAAAGTCATTCGTCAAGAGCTTTTAAACTATGGTGCTAAGATAGAACAAAAAAAAGAGATTATTGCACTAAACAAGATAGAAATTGCTGATAAGCAAAGGGTTGCAGAAATTCAAAAGGAATTTGAGTCATCTTTAAAGCAAGAGGTAAAATTAATCTCTGCTGCTACGGGATATCAACTCGATCAATTAACAAATTTATGTTTAGAATACTTACAAGATGAATAAAAAATTCACAGAATTAGCCAAAAAATCAAAAGTTATTGTCATCAAAGTTGGCTCTAATATTTTAGTTAATGAAAAGTATGTGCTGAGAAAAAAATGGCTCACCTCCCTAATTGAAGATGTTCAGAAACTCCAAAAAAAAGGATCTAAAATTATCATTGTCTCCTCTGGCGCCATCGCTCTTGGGAGAAATATTCTCTCCAAAAAAAAGTTAACTAATTTGCATGAAAAGCAAGCTGCGGCATCTATAGGTCAAATACAACTCTCACAGCAATGGCAAAAAGCTTTTGCTAAATTTAATATTCAAAGTTCACAGATTTTAATCACAGCTGAAGATCTAAATGAAAGAAGAAAATATCTCAATATCCGAAATACGATTTTCTCTTTAATGGATTTAAATGTTGTTCCAATCATTAATGAGAACGACACTACCTCAACAGAAGAAATTCGATTTGGTGACAATGATAAACTTTCAGCAATGATTGCGAATGCACTATCTGCTGAATTATTAATTTTATTATCTGACGTGAATGGGCTCTATACAGCCAATCCAAAAAAATCAACAGATGCTAAGTTGATTACATCTGTTGAAGAAGTGGATCAAGAAATAGAAAAATATATTGATAAAGATTTGAGTGAATTTGGCTCTGGTGGAATGTTAGCAAAAGTAAATGCTGCAAAGCTTTGTATTCAGTCTGGATCCACAATGATAATATCAAATGGATTAGTCAATAATCCACTAAGTAACATTCATCCAACATCCTCAACATGGTTTCATCCTTCTAAAAATATTCTCACAAGTCGGCAGCAATGGATTTGGAATAGACCAATTCAAAAAGCTATTGTTCATATTGATGAGGGTGCCTCAAAAGCACTGAAGAAGAATTCAAGTCTATTAGCAATCGGTGTGAAATCTATTGATGGAAAGTTTTATCGTGGCGATACTGTTTCGATCCATTACAATAAAAAAGAATTGGCCAGAGGTATGATTAATTACGATTTTAAGGAAATGGATAAGATTAAAGGGAGAAAATCAAAAGAATTTAGCAAAATTCTAGGTTTTGTTCGTGAAGATGAGATTGTGCATAAAGATAACTTGGTGAACTCAAGATGAGTGATTATTTTAAAGAAATTTTAAATCACTCTAAAAAAGCCTCGAGTGCTATGTCCAAACTCTCTGCTGAGGATAGAAGTAGAATCTTAATGAATATTAGTGGGTTCCTTTTATCTAAAAAGGATGGGGTTTTAGAGGCTAATCGAATTGACATCGATAGAGCTAAGTCAAATAATATTTCTGCACCGATGATCAATAGACTTGTTCTGACTTCCGAGAAAATAGATCAGCTATCACGTGACGTGGAGAAAATAGCTCAAATGGAAGATCCACTAAATCAAACTTTAGAAAATTGGACCAATCCCTCAAATGGATTACAGTTTACAAAAGTCTCTGTTGCTATTGGTGTGATTGGAATTATTTACGAATCTCGACCTAATGTCACAATAGACGCTGCATGTCTTTGTCTTAGATCTGGAAATATTTCTATTCTAAGAGGGGGTTCTGAATGTATTGAAACTAATAAAAAACTTTATGAATGTATTCAAGAAGCTCTAAAAGATTTGCAATTTGATCCTTACCTTGTCTGTTTCATTCAAAACACGGATCGCAGTTTTGTTGAGGAACTATTAAAAGCCGAGGGAGACATTGATGTCATCATTCCTCGAGGAGGAAAATCTTTAATCGAAACAATCTCTCAGAATTCTCGTGTTCCAACAATTAAACATTTAGAAGGTCTATGCCATACGTTTTGGGACATTGGATATGACAAAGAGAAAGCTGCTGAGGTAGTTGCAAATGCCAAACTGAGAAGGCCTGAAATTTGTGGAGCAACAGAAACGCTACTCATACATTCTGGTAATTCAGCAGAGAACATTTCACATGTCTTGGATAGCTTAAGGTCGCAAGGATGTGAAATCATAGGATGTGCTCGACTCAAAGAGATGTACTCAATTGACCGTGCTGCTACAGAAGATGATTGGTCTACAGAATATTTAGATAAGAAAATAACTGTTAAAATAGTTGATAATGTTGAGGAATCTGTCGAACATATTAATAAATACTCTAGTGGTCATACAGAGAGTTGCTTGAGTGACAATCAAGAGTCCATCCAGTATTTTTTTCAAAATTGTAAAAGTGCCATTCTAATGAACAATGCCTCAACTCAATTTGCTGATGGTGGTGAATTTGGATTTGGAGCAGAGATTGGTATATCCACTGATAAACTCCATGTCAGAGGACCTGTCGGTGCAAAGCATTTAACAACTTTTAAATATCAAGTAACAGGCAATCACACCACCCGGCCTTAATGGAATTTCGTCAAAATTTACAAGAATTAAAATCTCAGATTGATTATCTTGGCTCTTTAAAAAAAGAGGATATTACCCATATTATTAAATCGTCGATTTATGAAATAGAAAATTTAAAAATTTTTAATGAGGAGGAATTAAATGAAATCAATAAAGTGACTCTTACCAGTGAGCCCTTTAATAATCTTTTCTTTAAATATAATAAAGAACCTTTAGTTAGTAGAGGTGTTATTTATCTAGAGGAAGAAAATGATCTTCACTTTATCATTTCGTTATTTTATTTTTTTAAACAAAGGGTGCCAATTTTGTTTCATACTAATTCAAAGTTGCAATTACAGTCTATCAACATCTTATTCAAATTTCTTGAAGAAAATGGTGTCTCTAAAAAAATTTTGATTGGAATAAATGACTAAGAAGATTGGATTGTATGGTGGATTTTTTAATCCCTTTCACGAAGGCCATCTTCATGTAATAAAAAGTTCTATTGCAAATTTAAATCTTCAAAAACTGATAGTCCTTCCTACTTATCAAAACCCCCTTAAGTCAAACCAAAACTCCAAACCAATAAAATCTCAATTATCGAATATTCGCTCTCAAATCAAAGAGCCTTTAGTCAAAGTATCAGATTTTGAACATCGCTATCAAATGAAATGCACGTACGATGTACTTCAAAAGATTAGCACGAAATGTGACCTGAACTCTTTTTTTTTAATAATGGGACTTGATCAGCTTGGTCATTTTCATAAATGGAAAGAATATGAATGGATATTAAAAAATATTAGTATTTGCGTTATTTATAGACCGAGATATGATGAATTTATTGAAAATTCAACAGTCCAAAAACAATTTCCCCATTTATTTATGCCTAATTTAGAAACATTTATCAATAATTCTACTCCCTGTTCACATATCCTTAACGTTTCAGGAGTAGAAATATCATCAAGTGAGTTACGAAATTCCTAATCACGATAAAGATATCTCAGTAAAAGCGATAGTTGACTGTCTTGAAGACAATAAGGCAGAAAATATCTCAGTTATTTCTCTTAAAGGTAAAGCAGAGTTTGCAGAATTTATGGTTGTTGCATCTGGACGGTCAAACAAGCATGTGGACTCAGTTTCAGATAAAGTTTACCGAGACCTTAAAAAACATAAACTTTATTGCAACAAACCTGAGGGAAAGCCCCTTTGCGACTGGACGGTCATTGATGCGGGGCACGTTTTAGTGCATATTTTTAGAAATGAAGTACGTGAAATCTATGATTTGGAAAAATTATGGTCCGAAGACTTTAATAGCATTAACACAGCTTCTTAAAAAGTCACTTATGCAAAGAATTCTTCTTATCCTCATTTTTGTTTTTAATACAAATGTCAGTTTATCAGACACAAAAGAAACATATAAACAACTCAGTATTTTTAACGAGGTATATAATCGAGTAAAAAATCAATATGTTGAAGAAGTAACTGATAAAGATTTAATAGAGAAGGCTTTGAATGGAATGCTTCAGGCCTTAGACCCGCATTCAAGCTTTATGAGTGAAGAGATTTATAAAGAGATGCAAATGGATACCTCAGGTGCCTTTGGAGGATTGGGTATAGAAATTACAACTGATAAAGGTTTTATAAAAGTAGTATCCCCAATTGACGACACACCCGCCTACAATGCTGGAATTTTAGCTGGAGATTATATTACGCACTTAGATGGTACATCGGTTGTTGATATGACTTTAAAAGAGGCAATCGACATTATGAAAGGCGAACCCGGAACAACTATAGTTTTGACAATTTTTAGATCTAGCGAGGAACCATTTGATGTAAGCATTAAAAGAGATATCATTAAAGTTGCATCTGTGAAACATCGTCTTATTAATGATGTGGGATATATCAGAATCATTCAATTTAACGAACAAACAACAAGTGGATTAAAAAAAAGTATCAAAGAACTTGAAGAGAGTGATAACCCTCCGATTGGTTACGTTTTGGATTTAAGAAATAATCCTGGCGGACTATTGAACGAGTCTGTTTCTGTGACAGATATATTTCTTGATCAAGGAGAAATCGTTTCAATCAGAGGCAGGGAGAAAAAAGATGTTCAAGTTTTCTCAGCTAAAAAAGGAGATCTTATTAATGGGAAACCCTTGATAATTCTGATTAATGAAGGTTCTGCGTCAGCCTCTGAAATTGTTGCAGGTGCATTACAAGATCATGATAGAGCAGTTATAATGGGTATCAAATCATTTGGGAAAGGATCTGTTCAAACTATAATTCCAATTGACAGTGGCGCTATCAGACTGACCATAGCCAAATATTACACCCCGAGTGGAGACTCTATACAAGCAATAGGCATCGAACCAGATGTTGTGGTTCCAAGAGCCGAGCTTAATGTTATTGATAATAATTTTACATTTAGAGAGTCAGATTACCGTGAAGCTTTAGATAACGAAACCAATGAAGAAAGTGAAGAGGAAATCTCACCAAGTGAAATTCTTGAAAAAGATTATCAACTGTCTCGTGCCGTAGATGCAGTGAAAACAATTGCCGTTTTAAATTAATGAAAATCAATCCTAAGGATTTTCGCCCAAATGTTGGTATGATGATTTTAAATCACCATAAAGAAATCTTTGTTGGCAAAAGAATTGATCATCCCTCCGAATTTTGGCAAATGCCACAAGGGGGGATAGACTCAAAAGAAAAATCTGAAGTTGCAGCCTTAAGAGAAATGGAAGAAGAGGTTGGAATAAAAAAGAGTAAAGTTAAATTAATCTCTCAAAGTAAAGAGTGGTATTACTATTCTTTACCTAAAGATTTATCAAAAACTCTATGGAAAGGTAAATACAAGGGTCAACGCCAGAAATGGTTTTTATATGAGTTCAAAGGAAGCGAGAAAGATATAAACATTCATACAGCTCACCCTGAATTCTCCGACTACAAGTGGGTTAAACAAAATTTTCTTGTACCCAATATCGTTCCTTTTAAAAAGGCTATATACAAAAAATTATTAATAGAATTTAAAGACTATTTATAAGGAGGGTTGTTTACTACCTGCTCAAAAGTACCAAGAGCAGTCTCATTCCCCTCTAGTTCTTGGAAGGTTTTGGATTGTTGGTAGTTAGAACTATTGACGTCAGATAGTGACTCGATTTGATCAACTAAGACTTCACAGACTTTTTCTTTCAGCATTACTAAGCCACCAGAAACAAAGAAGCTCTCGTCTACTTTGTTTGCAGACATAATTACCATTTGACCTGGTCGAAGGGAGCTGATGAACGGAGAATGGTTGGGCATTGCAGCAAAATCACCCTCCGCACCTGGCAATACTGCCATTTCAACTTCTTTTTCAAAAATGACTTTTTGAGGAGATACGACCTTTAAATTGATCATGTTTACTTAATTGCTTCCTCAGCCATTTTTTTTGCTTTTTCTAATGCCTCTTCAATTGTTCCGACTAAATAAAAAGCAGCCTCTGGAATATGGTCATAGTCTCCTTTGACCAATCCATCAAAACCTTTAATTGTATCCTCTAATGAAACAAACTTTCCTGGTGAGCCTGTGAAGACTTCAGCTACAAAGAAAGGTTGACTTAGAAATCTTTGAATTTTTCTAGCTCTTGATACAACTAATTTATCTTCTTCAGATAATTCATCCATACCCAGGATCGCAATAATGTCTTGCAAACTTTTATACGTTTGAAGAGTTTTTTGAACATCTCTTGCTACTTGATAGTGCTTATCACCCAATGTTCTCGGTTCTAAAATTCTAGAAGTAGAGTCTAACGGGTCCACAGCTGGATAAATTCCAAGTTCTGCAATTGATCTGTTCAACACAGTAGTTGCATCTAAGTGAGAAAATGATGTTGCAGGAGCCGGGTCAGTTAAATCATCGGCAGGAACATAAATTGCTTGTACAGAGGTAATAGAGCCTTTGTTAGTAGTAGTAATTCTTTCCTGAAGTGCACCCATATCTGTTGCCAAAGTAGGTTGATAACCCACCGCTGAAGGTATACGCCCAAGGAGAGCGGAAACCTCAGAACCTGCTTGTGTAAAACGGAAGATGTTGTCCACGAAAAATAAAACATCTTGGTTTTCCTCATCTCTAAAATATTCTGCTTGAGTTAATCCTGATAAAGCAACTCTAGATCTTGCTCCTGGGGGTTCGTTCATTTGACCGTAAACAAGTGATACTTTAGAAGTATCGCCATCAAGGTTTATAACCCCTGACTCGATCATTTCATGATAAAGATCATTTCCTTCACGGGTTCTTTCACCCACTCCAGCAAAAACAGAATATCCACCATGCGCTTTAGCCACGTTGTTAATTAATTCCATAATTAAAACAGTTTTTCCAACACCAGCACCACCAAAAAGTCCAATTTTACCACCTTTTGAATATGGAGCTAAAAGGTCGATAACTTTAATTCCAGTTACAAGAACTTCGGTTTCAGTAGATTGATCAACAAAATCAGGAGCTGCTCTATGAATAGGAAGAGATTTTTTTGATTCAATTGGACCTCGTTCATCAATAGGTTCACCGATAACATTCATAATACGACCTAAAGTTTCAGGTCCTACTGGTACAGAAATGGCGTCACCATTGTCTTGAACTTCCTGGCCTCTTTGAAGGCCTTCAGTTGCATCCATAGCAATAGTTCGCACAGTGTTTTCGCCAAGGTGTTGTGCTACTTCTAAAATCAAATCTTGGTCACCTACCTTTGTAGATAATGCATTTAAAATTGGGGGTAATTCTCCTTCAAAGGCGACGTCAACCACAGCCCCTAATACCTGTGTAACTTTTCCTGCCTTATTACTTGCCATTTGTAGCTCCTTTCCTAAACAGCTTCTGCTCCCGAAATAATTTCGATAAGTTCTTTTGTAATAAATGCTTGTCTTGTTCGATTGTAAGTTAAAGTCAACCCATCGATCATATCTCCAGCATTTCTTGTTGCGTTGTCCATGGAAGTCATTCTTGCTGCATGCTCCGATGCAGAACTTTCAAGAACACTTCTATAAATTTGTGTTAAAAAATTTCTTGGAACCAAATACTCTAGTAGTTCATTTTTATCAGGTTCAAATTCAAAAACTGCATTACTGGTATCGGTCACTTCTTCGTCTGCTTCTTCGTTACTTAGAGGAATTAATGACTGATATGTTGGCTCTTGCGTAATCACAGAGATAAACTTATTAAATAAAATAGATACCTCGTCTATTTCATTATTTTCAAAGAGCTCCATAATTTTATATTTAATTTCTTCTGAAACTTGAAGTTGTTTGTCATTGGAATTTAAATCATCAAAATTTGCAATTACATCTAAATCTGTTTTTTTATAAAAGCTTGAGGCTTTTTTTCCAACAGTAATAATTTTAACAGATTTACCTTTTTCTTGTTGTTCACTAATCCAATTTTTTGCGTTTCTGAAAAGATTTGAGTTAAAACCGCCACACAAACCTCGGTCAGAGGAATTAATAATTAAAAGGCTAATTTTAGAATTTTCTCTACCTGTCAAAATTTCTGGCAAATCAGAACTGTTTTTAGTATTGCCAGCTAAAGAAGAAAGAATAAAACTCAAGCTGTCAGCGTAAACCCTTGATGACTCTGCTAAATCTTGAGCTCGACGCAATTTACTTGCCGCTACCATCTTCATCGCAGATGTAATTTTCCTAGTGGATTTAACACTAGATATTCTATTCTTAAGTTCTTTTAAATTTGGCATTAACTATAGTTAGAGGTGAACTTTTCTAGGTAGTCCTCAATTTTCTTGTCAGACTCATCGCTAAAATTACCTGTATTGTTAATTTCATCAAAAATATCAGCATGATCAGCGCGAAGACCTTCTAAGAACTTAACTTGAAAATCTGTGATTTTAGCTAAATCGATTTTATCCAAAAAGCCTCTGACACCCGAGTACAAACTTAAAACTTGGTCAGCAACAGACATAGGAACGTATTGATCTTGTTTTAATAGTTCCGTTAGTCTCTCACCCCTTGCCAATAGTTGTTTAGTAGAGGCATCTAGGTCTGATGCAAACTGAGAAAAGGCAGCCATTTCACGGTATTGGGCTAGTTCTAATTTAATTTTACCAGCAACTTTTTTCATAGCTTTAGTTTGAGCTGCAGATCCCACACGACTCACGGATAAACCAACATTAATTGCTGGTCTGATACCAGAGAAGAATAATTCTGTCTCTAAGAAAATCTGGCCATCAGTAATTGAAATCACATTTGTTGGAATGAATGCCGACACATCACCCGCTTGTGTTTCAATAACAGGTAAAGCTGTTAAACTTCCACCACCATTTTCATCATTCATTTTAGCTGCTCTTTCTAAAAGACGAGAGTGAAGATAAAAAACATCACCTGGGAACGCTTCACGTCCTGGTGGTCTTCTTAGTAGTAATGACATTTGTCTATATGCAACTGCTTGTTTTGATAAATCATCATAAACGATTAAACCGTGCATTCCGTTGTCACGAAAAAACTCACCCATAGAGCAACCTGCGTAAGGTGCTAAAAATTGAAGAGGTGCTGGATCGGAAGCAGATGCTGCGACTACAATAGTATATTCCATCGCCCCATTTTCTTCCAAAGTTTTAACGACCTGAGCAACTGTGGATCTTTTCTGACCAATTGCTACATAGATACAATAAAGTTTTTTAGATTCATCATCTGATTGGTTAATTTCCTTTTGATTGATAATCGTATCGATAGCAACGGCTGTTTTTCCAGTTTGTCTATCTCCAATAATTAATTCTCGTTGACCTCGACCCACAGGTACAAGAGAGTCAAGGGCTTTAAGTCCTGTCTGCATGGGCTCGCTCACACTTTGTCTTGGAATAATACCTGGAGCTTTAACTTCAATTCTACTTGACTCACTACTTTGAATAGGACCCTTACCATCAATAGGATTTCCGAGTGCATCGACAACTCTTCCTAACAAACCTTTACCGACAGGTACTTCAACAATCTTTTGAGTTCTTTTAACAGTATCTCCTTCTTTGATACCTCTATCATCACCAAAAATAACAATACCGACATTGTCTTCTTCTAGGTTAAGTGCCATTCCTTGAACACCCCCCGTGAATTCTACCATTTCACCAGCTTGAACATTATCCAAACCATAAACTTGTGCCACTCCGTCACCAACCTTTAGGACAGTTCCTACTTCTGATATATCCGCTTGGCTTTCAAAGTTATTAATTTGATCTCTGATGATCGAAGAGATCTCCGATGCTTTAATTGACATTAAATGTCTCCTTTCACGTTATTGGTAAATTTAGAAACTTGATTCAGAATACTTAGGTCGATCATCTTTGATCCAATCACGACAGTCATTCCTCCCAATAAAGAGTTATTTACTTGGAACTCTAAATTAATTTTAGAACCGTATTGGTGATGTAATAACTCTTGAATGCTGTTTTTAATTTCATCGTTAATAGCATGAGAAGTTGTTACTTTAGCTTTTTGGTATCCTCTTTTTTCAAAAAGAACATCCTGAAAATCTGATAAAATATTTTCAAATAAATTGAGTCTTTTATTTTTTTTTAATGTATTAACTAGACCTGATAAGATCTTTTCTGAGGGCAATCCATCGATTATTTTTAGAAGAATATTTGATTTCAGCTCATTTTTTGTGAGAGGAGATTTGAGAAGTAAAGATAACTCTTCACTATCGGACATGGTCTTCGACAGACTTTGAGCATCTTTGAGAAGAGCGTCTAATTCTTCATTTTTTACTGAGTCAAATAGGGCAGTAGAATACCTCTTAGATGCGATTTTATTACTCATTTTGTGTTGTTAACCAAGATTTTTTATCACATCACTAGCCTTACGGGCATCATACAAATGACGCATCAAGCAATTGATAGTGGATCAATATCAATATTCAAAAAACGCCTGTAATTGGGGGTTATTTTTGTCATTAATATATTAGTTTTTTTTCTTAAAGCCTGATACGACCTCTCCTTGAAATAGAAGTTCTCATGAAAATGTCTCATTTTGTAAGGAATCAATGAGGGAACAGGACCTAAAATATCAAGTTTACTATTTTTTGATATATCGAGAATTTCTTGGCAAACCTCTCTTAAGGCTGAGACGTTAGGATGAATTAATTGAATCTGAGCTATTTTATAAAAGGGAGGAAGGTTATTTTCTTCTCTTCTTTGGAGTTCTAATTTTATGAATTGATCTCTACTCTGGTTTTTTAATGAATTATAAATTGAATGCTCTGGGCTATAAGTTTGTAATAAAACTTTTCCCCTATCCCCCTCTCTACCAGACCTTCCTGCAACTTGTTGTAAAAGTTGGTAGGTTTTTTCCATAGCCCTAAAATCTGGACTATAAAGGCTTGAGTCAGCATCAATAATATTTACTAATTTCAAATTTGGAAAATGAAAAGATTTACCTATTATTTGAGACCCTATTAAAAGATTAGTCTTTAAATTGTATATGTTTTCTATGATGTCTTTTTTATTTTTTTTAGATTTCAAAGTATCACTAGAAATTAGTTGATTTGAGTATCCGGGAAAAAGACGTGCTACTTCCTCTTGGAGTCTCTCTAATCCTATTCCAATTGACACAAACTTTTTAGATGAACACATTTTGCATATTTGATCAGGTTCAAAAAAGTTTGAACAATGATGACAAACAAGCCTATCAATTTTCTTATGATAAACTAAATTTGCTGCACAGTTTTGGCATTGTATTGGTGTATGACAACTTGCACATATTTTAGATGGAGCATAGCCCCTTCTATTTAGAAAAAATAATACTTGTCCTTTTTGTTTTAAGATCTTATTTGTTTCATCGAATACTTGTTTTGAAATCCAAGCCTTTGGACTTGGTTTTGATTGGTTCATGTCAACAATTTCCACTAATGGTAACTGAGTTTTATGAAATTGATTAGATAAGTTATGAATTTTAAATTTATCCTGATTAGAATTATGAAGGCTCTCTAATGAGGGAGATGCGCTAATTAAGAGACACAATGCTTTTGAACATTTTGCTTTATATATAGCCATATCTCTTGCTTGATATTTTGGTCCATCCTCTTGTTTGTAAGAGGAGTCATGCTCTTCATCGCAGATAATTAATTTTAAATTTTTAAAAGGAAGGAGAACGGATGACCTAGCGCCAACTAAAACGCATGGCTCACCCGATAACAAAGATCTCATTATTCTAGCTTTTTGAATTTTTGATTGTTTTGAATGCCATATAAAAGGTTGGCAGCCAAAATATTTAAAAAATCTCTTTGACCACTCCTCAGTTAAGGCTATTTCTGGCAATAGTATTAAAGACTGATTACCATTTTCTAAATTAGACTCAACTGCTTTCAAATATAACTCTGTTTTCCCTGAGCCCGTAACACCATCTACTAAATGAACTTGAAAATTATTTTTTTGATTAAATTCAAATGATTTGAAAATTTTTTCTTGATCAGAGTTTAATGTAATATTTTGTGCCATTTGATCAAAAATAAAACTTTTAGTAGTTCGAGAAATTTTTTTTTCTTCTGATAATTTTTGCCAATCTTTTTTAGAAAGATTTAATTTATTAATTAAACTTTTTTGAGTTTCATATATTATATTTTTAAAAAGATAATAACTCTTTAATTGTGTATCAGGAAAACGCTGCACTGCCATTTTCAAAATCATACCTAAATCAATGAAACAATGTTTTGACACATACTTATAAAAATCTAAATTTTCTGCACTAATAGCAAATTGGTGCACGTTACTTATTGAAAGAACCTTATTAATATTAAATTTTAGATCTTTGATATTTGTTTGAGATATAATTAACCCAGTTGATTTCTTTTTTCTAAGGGGTATCTCAACAATTGAACCAACTTGGATGGAATAAGAGTATTTATAAGTCAAACCCTCATTAATTTGCCCTAATGGCATGACTTGGTAATAATAATCCATTTTTAAATTTTGATTCTATTTTATAATATAATGTAATGAATTTTATTGAACTGCTAGAAAGGTCAAAAATAGATAATTCCTCAATACAAGACTTTGATAAATGGGCCACACATTTAAAAGACATAAAAGGACATTCTGAAAATACCTATAGATCATACTGTTTTGATGTATGCGATTTTTTAATTTTTTTTAAGTTCTATAATGGATATTCAGTATCTTTATCTAGTTTAAAAGATTTAAATTTACAAACATTTAGAGCATGGTTAGCAGACCTTGGTGGAAATAGGGAATATGAAAATGTTTATAAAAAACCCTTGTCAGCTAGATCTAGAAGAAGAGCTATTAGTTCTATTAAGAATTATTTTAAGTATTCATCTTTTAAAAATGACTTATATAAAATTGCTTATAGTGAGGTTCAATTATTAAAAAATCCTAAAATTCCAAGGTCTTTACCAAAACCTATATCAGAGGGAGATATAGAACTTTTAATTAATGAGTTAAAAAAAATTTCAAAAAAAACTTGGATTCAAAAAAGAAATCTTGCATTGCTCTATCTTTTATATGGGTGTGGTCTGCGGATAAATGAGGCTTTATCTATTACTAAAAATCATTTAGTTGATAAAAATTCTCTTACAATTTTGGGAAAAGGAAATAAGGAAAGATTAGTGCCAGTCCTAGATATTGTTGCACACTCAATAGAAAATTATCTAAACGAAATACCTTATGAATTATCTAAAAATGTTTCGATATTTGTTGGAGACAGAGGGAGTCCTCTTAAGGCTTCATCTTTTCAAAGGGATTTAAAAAATGCCAGAGTTAATTTAGGTCTTCCGAAAACAGCAACACCACACTCTTTAAGACATAGTTTTGCAACACATTTGTTAAAAAATGGAGGAGATTTGAGAATTATTCAAGAATTATTAGGTCATAGCTCTTTATCCACAACTCAATTATACACTGAAGTCGACGACATAAGTTTAGAAAAGACATACAAGGAAAAAAATCCAAGTAAATAAATTTAGATTTTTCCTCTAACAATAAAATGAGGATTGATTATTTCTTTTTTTGAATATTGCAATCTAACACCACTGAGATCTTTAACGCTACCTCCTGCTCCCTCTACCACTGCCTGTGCTGCTGCTGTATCCCATTCAGAGGTAGGTCCAAGTCTAGGATATAAATCTGCAAGACCCTCAGCGATCATACAAAATTTTAATGAACTGCCTGCTTGTAAAATATCAAAGTCATTAAACTGAGATAAAAAGTTTCTTGTAGTTTCGTTAAGATGGCTTCTACTGGTAACAATCTTTAATTTATCAGTGGGTGCCTTGGCAAAAATTTCTGTGATATTATTATAACTTAACTTGAATGATCCTTTGTTCAGCCCTCCAAAAAATAAAGTTTTATCTTTAGGAACATAAACAAAACCTTGAATAGGATAATTATTTTCGATGAGAGCAATATTGACTGTAAATTCACCATTCTTGTTAATAAATTCTTTAGTGCCATCTAGAGGATCAACCAGCCAATATTTAGGCTCATTTGTATACTTTAAGTTGCCCTCCTCTGAAATGATGGGATAATTTGAAATAGATGATAGCAAATCAGAAATATGTTCATGTGATTCTAAATCTGCCTGAGTTAAGGGACTTTTATCATCTTTATACTCGACATTTTGGTCAAAACTCTCATAAATTTTAATTATTTTTTGTGAACATTGCTCAAGACATACACTAATTTCATTGTAAAATTCAAATTGTCGTATTTTGTCATTTTTTTGCATTATATTAAAAAAAAAATTTTTTTTATGTACATTTTGAATATTTTTTGTATTTTTCCATAAATACGACAGGCGGTTTATTATAATGAATCATACTTTATTTTTCAAAATTAACCCATCAATTAAATATCCTGCTTGGGATAGCGATAGTCACTATAAATTTCTATTAGGTCAAAAATTATTTAAAACAAAGAGGTCCTATGAAAGGTGGCTGGAAAAGTTATCTATTTTCCCAGAAAATCTTAATTTAAATAATTATTTAGAAATACATAAGACGCAAGTAAACAAATTAATATATGATTATTTTATAAAAAAGTTTGAAAAACAAAGATCACTGATTTTATTTGTTCAATATATTGAAGTAAATAATACAAAATTTTTGTTTGCTAACGATAGACGTAACGGAAGATTATGGGTAAAAGTTAAATCTAAAAAAATTAATGATATATCTGATGGGCTAAAATACTTTTCAAAGCTTAGAAAAAAAAATATTATTATTTTTCCAGATATTAATCTTCTAAATATTTTTGTTGAAGAGAAGATTAATGAAAAGCTTGTAAACTATAAATTAAAGCACCCTATTCATTTTCCTGATTATTTATTTAAAATAAATAAATTAAATATCAAAGATACAAAATTATTAAAAAAATTTAACTTACCTCAAAACAGCTATCTCTCTGATCTAGAAGCAGAAAGTATCCACATTATTAGAGAGGTTGTTAGTGAAACTAAAAATCCTGTCATGCTTTATTCTATAGGAAAAGATAGTTCAGTGATGTTAAGACTTGCGAAAAAAGCTTTTTATCCCAGCCCTCCTCCTTTCCCTTTGGTACATGTAGATACTCGGTGGAAATTTCGTGAAATGTATTTATTTAGAAGTTGGATTGCAAAAAATAGTGGTATGAAGTTAATTACTCACATAAATCCCGAGGGTATTAAATCAAATATTAATCCTTTTGATCATGGGTCCGTTGTTCATACCGATATTATGAAGACACAAAGCTTAAAGCAAATTTTAGACAAGTATAAGTATGATGCTGCTTTTGGTGGCGCTAGAAGAGATGAGGAAAAATCAAGAGCCAAAGAAAGGATTTTTTCATTTAGAACTCCCTCTCATCAATGGGATCCTAAAAATCAACGTCCGGAACTTTGGTCTCTATATAATTCTAGAGTTAATAAGGGTGAAAGTACCAGAGTTTTTCCTTTATCAAATTGGACAGAGCTAGATATTTGGCAATATATCTACCAAGAACAAATACCAATTGTTCCCTTATATTTTGCAAAAGTTAGACCTGTGGTTATTAGAGATGGAATGATTGTTATGATCGACGATGATCGATTTAATCTTCAATCAAATGAAAAGATAGAATTAAAAAAAATTAGATTCAGAACACTTGGGTGCTATCCCTTAACTGGAGCCATTGAATCTGATGCAAATACACTTGAAGATATTGTACTCGAGCTCCTTCAATCTAGGACATCTGAAAGACAAGGAAGGGCTATCGACTCTGACTACGGAAGTTCTATGGAAATGAAAAAAATTGATGGATATTTTTAAATGATTAAATCAAATGCCATAAACAAGTATTTAAAAAATCAAGCCTCACTTGACTTATTGAGGTTTATTACCTGTGGATCTGTTGATGACGGAAAAAGCACACTCATTGGAAGAATGCTTTATGAATCTCAGATGATCTTTGATGATCAAGTTTCTTCTTTAAAAAATGACTCAAAAAAATATGGAACCCAAGGTGAGGATATTGATTTTGCATTACTAGTTGATGGTTTATCAGCTGAGAGAGAACAAGGTATTACGATTGATGTTGCTTATCGATTTTTCTCAAGTAGTAAAAGAAAGTTCATTGTTGCAGATACACCTGGACACGAACAATACACTAGAAATATGGCTACCGGAGCCTCAACAGCTGATATAGCTATCTTACTAATTGATGCTCGAAATGGTATGCTCACACAGACTAAGAGACATTCTTTTATTGTTTCTCTGCTTGGAATTAAAAATATTGTCTTAGCAATTAATAAAATGGATTTAGTTGACTATGATAAAGATATTTATGAAAAGTTAAGTTCTGAATACTTATCATTTTCAAAAAAATTAAATTTTAACAAAATTAAAAGTATACCCATATCAGCTCTTAAAGGAGATAATATTCATAAAAAATCGAAAAATATGAAATGGTATTCTGATAAAACTTTATTTGATTATTTAGAAACTACAAAATCTCAAATCACAAATAAAAACGGTTTCATATTTCCTGTACAAAGGGTTAATCGACCTGATCTAAATTTCAGAGGATACTCTGGAACTATTACTGGTGGGAAAATTAAAAAAGGCGATGAATTAATATCTCTACCATCTAATCAAAAAGCAAAAGTAAAAGATATTCTGATTGGAGAAAAATCAATAAAATCAGGAGGTTTAAAGCAAAGTGTTACCCTTACTTTGAATAAAGAGATAGATACCTCGAGGGGCGATGTTCTTTGTTCAAAAAAATCTGTAATAGAAATGGCTGATCAATTTAATTTGAATGTTATTTGGATGTCAGAGGAGAAATGTTTTAATGGAAGAACCTACTTAGCCAAAATTCATAATATATCTAATAGTATTAAAATTATGAGTATTAAAAAAATATATAATGTAAATACACTTGAATTTAATGGCGGGGATGAGTTAAAACTTAATGATATTGCAGAAATTTCTGTCTCATTTAATAAAGACATTCCCTATTCTACTTTTGAAGAAAATAAAACTTTGGGTTCTTTAATAATTATTGATCCCATAAGCAATCAAACTATTGGGATGGGTATGATAAATTTTGCTCTTCGAAGATCCCAAAATATCCAACTTCAAAATTTATCAATAAATAAAAATCTAAGAGAGAAAATTAATGGGCATAAGGGTCAGGTAATTTGGATGACCGGCCTGTCTGGCTCTGGAAAATCTACTTTAGCCAATGAACTTGAAAAAAAATTATACTCCCAAGGTAAAAAAACCTACATTCTTGATGGAGACAATATTAGATATGGACTAAATAAAGATTTAGGTTTTACAGATAAAGATCGAGTAGAAAATATAAGAAGAGTAGCAGAAGTCGCAAAGCTTATGTGCGATGCTGGGCTTATAGTCATCACTGCTTTTATATCGCCATTTAGATTAGAAAGAGAAATGGCTCGATCACTTTTTGAAAAAAGTGATTTCAAAGAAATTTTTATTTCCACTCCTTTAAAAGTAGCCGAAAAAAGAGATCCTAAGGGTTTGTATAGAAAAGCTAGGCAAGGAAAAATACCAAACTTTACAGGTATAGACAGTGTCTATGAAAAACCAATAAATCCAGATTTAGAAATTGATACTTCTAAGATTTCTTTAGGTGAGGCGATAAAAAAAATATTGAATATTATTGTTTAAGTTGAATTTCAACTTGAGTAAACTTAGTCATATCAAAAACTATATTTTCAAAAACAACGTCTTCAAATTTATAGTTAGGATTTAAAGAAAAACCAAATGGTTCTAGAGGCTGTCCTTTAAAATTTTTTGTGAATTGCCCATCTCCGTCAGTGTCTTGAAACACAAACAAGCCAATACTTATATGAGGAAATGCCTTTAAATTTATTTTATTAAATTTGTTTATATCTGGCTCAATGACGATAAATAATGGAGCAGAGTTCTTTTCAAAAAAATATTTCCTATCATATCCAAGCACGTGAATTGAACTAGTTGCATCAACAAATCCAGTAACTTTTGCTATGAGGTGATCAGAATATGACAAATTTATTACAAAAAAAGACTGAAAAATAACATAAAAAATAAACTTCAATAAAGAAGATAATTGCCTGTGCATAACTTTTTAAAGATTAATATTTTTTCTCAATAATTACACATGCAAATTGAGAATTTTGTTTTAAAAAGAACAAAATACAAAAAAAACTTGATATATTTAGATTTTTTGTTGTTAAAACCAAAATGAAAATATCACATATTTATAAATAAACTAGATACCTAACAAATTAGTGTGGATAACTCTGTTTAAAAGTATTAACTTATTTTCCAATTATGAAAAAGGGATACATTATTGTTAGGGTTTCCATACATGACCCCGAATTATTTCAAAAATATCCTGTTTTATCCACAGAAGTCATGAAGAAATATGGAGGAAAGTACATAATAAGGGGGGGCAAATTTAAAGTTGTCGAAGGAGAGTGGCCTGCCGATAGAACTACGGTCGTAGAATTTGACAGCTTTGAAAATGCCAAAAAATGCTATGAATCTATTGATTATTTAAAAGCCATGGATATTAGACAAAAAAGTACAAAAAGTGACCTAATTTTAATAGAAGGATATTAATTTTTTTTAAAAAAGGTATCAGCTAGCTTTAGTTTATCTTTTTTCTTCTTTAATAATGCTTCAAGGTTAATGATTTCAGATTTATGATCATTAATCATTCCCTCAATTTCCTCAACACTCAAGTCATCCAAATCTAATGATTTCGGTTTTTTTGTAGGCTCTTCCTCATCAAACATTCTTAATTTTAATATATTTCAATTTTAAGTTTAAATAAATTGACTTTTAATGTGATTTTTTCATAATTTCGAATATGTCCAAAAAACTCTTATTAATATTAATTTCTTTATTATTTTTTACTACAAGTTGTGCAACTGTAAGTGAAAAGGCAAATGACGCCTACGACACAGTAGCAGGAGCAGTATCTTCAGGTTACAATAAAGTTAAAGATACCGTTACTGGCGACGACTAAAATAAATAAATCTATTTGAAATTCTTAAATTGAATTCAAACAGTCGACTAATCTTATGAAATTTTTATCTCTTCAACACATCGATATTGAAGACCCTGGGACTTTTAAAGATTATCTTTTAGCAGATGGTCATGAAATCACAACCATACAGCTAGATCAGGGAGATATGATTCCAACAAATCTTGATAGCTATGATGCAATGCTTTGCATGGGAGGTCCAATGGATACTTTTATGGAAAATGAATATCCTTGGTTAATTGAAGAAAAAAAAGCAATTGCAGAATATGTCCTCAATCTTAAAAAACCATTTTTGGGGTTTTGCTTGGGATGTCAACTTCTAGGTGAGGTGCTAGGAGGTAAAGTTGTAGAGTCAATACCACCAGAAATTGGTGTTTTAGATATTGATATAGACAAAAATGCAAAAGATGATCGTGTGTTTAATTTTCTTCCAAAAAAGATTAAAGCTCTTCAATGGCACTCTTATGAAGTAATTGGATTAGATAATAATGCAAAGATTCAAGTTATTGGCACGTCACCCTCGACGAGGTATCAAATTTTTGGTTATGAAAACTATGCCTATGGAATTCAATTTCATTTAGAAATTCGAAAGACCACAGTTGATGATTGGGCTAAGGTTCCTGAGTATAAAAATGCCCTAGAAAAATCTCTTGGAGCTGATGCCTTACCTCAAATGAAAGACATGGTAGGCAAAGAGATTGATACGATGATGCAACAGTGCAACCAAATGTATAAGAACTTCGTTAACATTATTAAAAGTTAATTTTATTTAATTGTTTTAAATGCTAAGAAGAGATTTTATAAAAAAAATTTTATTATTTTCATTAGCTTTTTTATCTTTTAAAACAAAAACTATGGCAAATTCTCTTTTCAAACCTTTCAATATGGAAGATGGTATATTTCTTAATAACTATGTATTGCATAAAAGTAGTTTCAAAGATTTTTGGAAATGGAGGAAAGAGTCAAATAAACCAATCCCTATTGAGTTTCCTGTAGTCAAAAATAATCCAGCTTATTTAAAATCCAACAAATCTGAAAAAACAATTACTTGGGTAGGGCATTCAACTTTTTTAATACAAATTGACGGGATTAATATACTTACGGACCCTCATTTTACTAAAAGAGCCTCTCCTTTAAGTTTCATGGGTCCATCAAGAACGACACCACCAGGTTTGAATATTGATGACTTGCCGTTTATAGATTTAATTTTAATTTCTCACAATCACTATGATCATCTTGATGCGCAAACTATTAAGCTATTATTAAAAAAACAGAACATTAACCAACCAACTTTTTTTGTACCCCTAAAATTAAAAGAAACTATTTCAAAACTAGGTGCAAGTAATGTGATTGAACATGAATGGTGGCAGATGTCTAAATATAAAAATTTAGAAATCCACTCTGTTCCAGTTCAACATTGGAGTAAAAGAACATTTAACGATACAAACAAAACACTATGGTGTGGGTGGGTTGTAAAAACTAATAATTTTAAATATTTTTTTGTAGGAGATACTGGTTACTCAAAAGATTTTCATGACATTCAAAAGAAGTTTGGTGAATTTAATTTATCTACAATACCTATTGGGGCATATGAACCTAGATGGTTTATGAAAGACTCACATTGCAATGTGGAAGAGGCAATTCAAATTCATAGAGATGTTAATTCAAAACAATCTATAGCAATGCATTGGGGAACTTTTCAACTTACTGATGAACCAATGGATGAACCAATTAAATTACTTAAACAACTATCAAAAAAATTGAAATTAAAAAAAGATGAGTTTTCTTATATGACCCACGGTCAAACAAGAAAAATTTAAGTAAAGTAATTATAAGTTTGATAACCTAAAGAAATTAATATCACTATTAAGGCCCAAATACTTAAATTACTAAGCAATTGTTTAAATGATGAGTTAGTCTCTAAAAAACGAGGTCCTATTAAAATTAATAGACAGATTAAGTAAATTATTGGCATAAATATATCTGCTGACATTATTTATCCTCTTTTAATTTTTCTAAATTTATTTCTTCTGAAAAATGATCATTAAGAATTGAAAGATCATTATTTTTTTTTGGATTTTTTAAGATAAATATCTCATTTTCTAATTCTTGAATTTTTTCTTTCAGCTTTGCTATTATCTCTTTGTCATTATCTTTAGTTGTATTATTCACATTATTTATCTAGTGTCATAAAAGTGCATATTCAAGTAAAAATATTAATTTTTGCAACTGGCTGGATGGTATTTAGAGCAGTTGGCTCAGGTCTATTTCTTACCCTTGGCGCTATAGGGAGTGAGAGATCTGCATCATCAGATTGGACTATAGCATTTCTTGGCGATTTCGTGATTGGGACAACTGCATTAATTCTTGCATATAAGATATGGAAAAATCCCTCTGCTTTACTTTGGGGAATTTTGCTAGCTTGGAATGCTGTTGGAATATTTGATTTATTTGGAGCGTTATCACATTCTTTTACAGCTCCTTTCTCACCTTTTCCAGAGATTGGAATTAATGAAATGAGCATAAGAACAATTTTAAGTTTAAACACATTAATACAATTTATTGCTCTTTTATTAATGTTTCGACCACAGGTGAAAGCCTATTTTAGAGTTTAAAAAGAATATATAAATTAAGTTAATGGTTCTGTGGTGAAACGGATATCACACTTGACGACGGAAATCCTACGTCTCTTTAATTCATTTATTATCAATATTATTCTGAGAGCTTAAACAACATTTTATCTATGTACCCCGTAATGTGCCCGTAATAAAAATAAAATATTTTTTTTGAATTTTAACTTTTTTTATTTTAAAAAATTTATTGGTAATTTAACAATAGAATGGTTGTGAAATTTTTTATCATTTTTATCATGCATAAATAATTCATATTTTTCGATTGTTTGAGAAAATAATTTTTTGCATTCTGTCTTATCAAGTAACTTTTCACATTTAGACTCCGCATTCACACCATCAAAATAAATGACTCGCTGTGGAATTATCTCGGTATTAAATACTTTTTTGTAACGTGAAATTGCAGATGCGTATAATCCATATCTTAGATTTAGTTCCTCACCCTTAGATGTATTACTTGTTCCTTTAAAATCTACTTTTAAAATGCCATCTATCCATACCTTCATGAAACCTTTGTCCTCGTCTGGATGCCAATTTGTGTTAAAAATTATTTCTGTCCATTGGCCTAAAAGTTCATCATTTCTTTTTAAAACTATTTCAGAGTCCTCAAAAGAGTCATTATTCCTGTTGAAAGTCAGTCCTGCATGAGTGTGACGAAACATAACTAAAACTTTAGATGGATTATGTCTTTTCCATTGAATTAAAGACATTGTAGCTGGGGCAATAGAGTTAAAGTCTTTAGGAAGCAAAATATTAAACTTATACCACTTCACTTTTTTCCACTCTTCGTGGCTATAATATATTTCAGACCTCTCTCTATCAGTATCACAGTCACTAGATTTAGGCTCTTCTCCGCATTCTCCATTGTTAACTTCAAACATAATAGATTTATCTCCAATAATTGAATTATTACTCACTGAAATTGGATTTTTAGCATATTGAGAAATTAATGGATGAAATTCTTCAGGAATTATTTCTCCAAAACCATCTTCTTTTAGAGCCTTTTTAATTTTATTAAAATTCGAGCCAAGCACTAAACTGGGTAGAAATATAAATAGAATAAAGAATATTTTCATAGATTTGCCCGTAATGATTCCGTAATCAACATTGTATTGAATTTTATTATTAAAAAAAAGAGTATATAAATCAAGCTAATGGTTCTGTGGTGAAACGGATATCACACTTGACTACGGATCAAGAATTCAGGGTTCGAATCCTTGCAGAACCGCCAATTTAAACTTTTAAATTATCAATTAATCTAACTTTACCTTTGAAGATTGCATAAAAAAGTCTGGCTTGAGATAAAGTACCTACAAAACTAAGATCAGTATCATTTCTGAATTCAAAATAATCAAACTTATCAATATCTTGTGATTTCATAAAATCATTTGCTCTTTGGTTAGCGGTCTCAATGTCTAAGGACTCTTCAAGAGAGATTATAAAATTTTTAATTTTTTTATGAAAATCTACAAAATCTTGAGTTTGCTTTTTACTTAGTTTTTTATTTCTTGATGAATAAGCTATTCCCTCTTCGTGTCTTTGTGTTGGGACAGAAACTAAGTCTAAAGATTTGTATTTTTCTTCAATAAATTTCTCAATGATCTTTAGTTGCTGATAATCTTTTTCGCCAAAATAAACTTTATTACTTTTTATAATTGAAAAAAATTTATCAAGAACAGTGATAACACCGTCAAAGTGTCCTTTTCTAAATTTATCACAAAGAATATCTTTAAAATTTTTATTATTCAGTAGCGTTTGATCATTTTTAAATATTTCTTCAGATGAGGGTTCAAATAGTATGTCTACCTCATTGTCTGTGCAGAAATCATAGTCAAAACCTTTATTCCTTGGGTAAGTTTCAAAATCCTCTTTACTACTAAATTGTTTTTCATTAACAAAAATACTCACAATAGTTTTGTGATTATCTTTTTTTGATTGCTTGATTAATTCACCATGTCCTTTGTGAAGAGCTCCCATTGTTGGCACATAACCAATTGAATATTTTCGATTTTGATAAGCGCTCAAATAGGACTGCAAATTAGAAATATCTTTAATTATCAGCATAATTTGTTTTTATTTATTGACTTCATATCAATAATTGTTAAATGTAGGAACCTATTTTTTAGGTGTAATAATAATGAAAAGAACATATCAACCCAGCCAATTAGTTAGAAAAAGAAGACACGGTTTTCGTTCTAGAATGGCAACTGTTGGCGGTCGTAAAGTTATTAATGCAAGAAGAGCTAAAGGTCGATCAAGACTATCAGCTTAATTATTGAGACTCCCAACTCTAAAAAAATCATCCGAATTTTCTCAAATTAGAAATAAAGGTCACTACTTTAAAAGTACATATTTTAATGGTTATATTCTCCATGATGCTGATTTAGATTCTTTTCTAGTTGGTATCATTGCAAGTAAAAAGCTTGGAAATGCCGTTGAAAGGAATAGAGCTAAAAGAAGAACCAGAGAAGCTATTCGTACGAGCAGTCTTATAAATACATTAAATCAAGTTAAATTTGTGTTAATACTAAAAAAAACAGTTTTGAAAGTACCTTTTATTGATTTAAAACAAGATATTGAAAAATTCATATCATATGAAAAATAATATTAAAAAACTCTGGAAGATAATTTTTATTACTCCTATAAAGATCTATCAGTTATTTATATCACCTATGTTACCTAACACTTGTAGACATCTTCCAACATGCTCTCAATATACAATTGAAGCCATTCAAAAATTTGGTGTTTTAAAAGGGATAACAAAAGGAACTCTTCGAATTCTAAAATGTAACCCTTTAGGTTCATCGGGTTACGATCCTGTAAGAAAATAATATGGAAAATCAAAAAAACTTATTTTTAGCAATTATTATTTCAATGGCAATCATTTTTGGTTTCCAATTACTAGTACCTCAACCAGAGAGAACACCAATTACCGAAGAACAAACAAATGGTGAAAGCCTGGTTGATCTCAGTATTCAAAAATCTACAACTACTGTTTTAGCTGAGAGGAATGAAGTAATAAATGAAACGGGAAGAGTAAACTTTGATAATTCAAAAATTAAAGGTTCTATAAACTTAAATGGTGGGCTAATTGATGATTTAATCTTGGAAGAATTTAGAGAGACTCTAGATCCAACATCTGACTTAATTGAATTTTTGAACCCTTTAGGATCTGATAATGCTTATTATTTGGACACTGGGTGGGTAAGTTCCGATAGTACAATTGAGTTGCCTGATAGCAACAGTATTTGGAGTGCTGATAAAAACTCTATAGGTATTAATGATCCTGTAAAGCTCACTTGGACAAGTAGTCAGAATATTACTTTTGAGAAAATAATTTCGCTTGATGAAAACTATTTATTTAATGTAGATCAGAGGGTTATTAATAATTCTGGTCTTTCTTTTGACCTTTACCCTTATGGTTTATCCAAAAGACAAGGTATTCCTGAAATGCAAAACTTCTTCATTTTACATGAAGGGCCCTTATCGATAACTGATGGTGTTTTAGAAGAATATGATTATGACGATCTAAAAGACGATAAAAAAATTAAACATTCTTCTGTTGGAGGTTGGATTGGGATGACTGATAAGTATTGGCAAACAGCTATTATCCCTAGCCAAAATGAACCTGTTCAACAAACGTATAGTTATAATTTTGTGGATAGTGTAGATAATTTTCAAACTGATATTGTTGGAGAAAAAATATCTGTTTCTAACAATGCTAGTATATCTCATAATTTTAAGATTTTTGCAGGACCAAAAATTGTAAATGTTATTGATAAATACATGGAGGAATATGGTTTTGATGGATTTGATCGCTCAGTAGACTTTGGTTGGTTTTATTTTTTAACCAAGCCTATTTTTAATGTTTTAGAGTTTATATTTGGATACGTAGGGAACTTTGGATGGTCTATTATATTGTTTACAATTCTTATGAGAATTTGTTTTTTTCCTCTTGCACAACAATCTTTTAAATCAATGGCTAAAATGAAAAAACTAGCGCCTGAAATGCAAAGACTTAAGGAGCAATATGGTGATGATAGAGCTGGAATGCAAAAAGAAATGATGGCATTATATAAAAAGGAAAAGGCTAACCCTATTGCTGGGTGCTTACCAATTCTTTTACAAATACCAGTATTTTTTGCCTTATATAAAGTTTTGTTTGTAACTATTGAAATGAGGCATGCTCCTTTTATAGGATGGATACACGACCTCTCTGCACCTGACCCTTTAGGAGCACTTACTCTATTCGGATTTGTTGATTGGAATGTTCCAGGTATATTACAAATTCTAAATGTAGGTATTTGGCCAATCTTAATGGGTATCTCGATGTATGTGCAATTTAAATTAAACCCCGCTCCAGTAGACAAGATGCAAGCAAAAATTTTTGGTTTATTGCCAATCGTATTTACTTTTATTTTAGGTGGCTTTGCGGCAGGGCTAGTTATTTATTGGACAACAAATAATGTTTTATCAATGGCCCAACAATACATCATACAAAGAAAAATTATGAAGAGTTAATGAGCCTTGTCTCAAATTACTTTAAAAAACAAACTACGTTTTTACTAAGCGCAACACAACCTCGTCAATATCCTAACGTAAGCTTTCCTGAAATAGCTTTTATTGGCAGATCTAATGTTGGAAAATCAAGTCTAATTAATGCAATTTTTATGAAAAAACTGGCGCATATCTCTAATACACCAGGTAAAACAAGACAAATTAATTTTTTTAATCATGGGGATTCAATGATGGTTGTTGATCTTCCAGGCTATGGATTTGCAAAGATATCTCAAAAAGAAGCCTTTCAAATATCAGATCTTGTATCTCAATATTTAACATCTCGTGAAAACTTAAAGAAAATATTTGTTTTGATTGATAATTCTTTGGGGCCAAAAAAAATAGATATAGAGATGATTGATTCCATGAGAGAGATAAAAGACAAAGTTATTATTTGTTACACTAAGAGTGATAAAAAAATAAAAGAAAAGTCCCCTTTTATAGACGAATTAAATGATAAATTTGAGAACTTCATAGTTAGTTCAAAAACAAATAATAATGTATTTGAAATTCAAAAAAAAGTTTTTGAATTTTTGTAAATCTTCTTGGCTTTTTTAGAATAAACATTAGTTTAACACGATTATGAATAACATTACTAACTGGGTTTTTGATTTAGATAACACCCTTTATAAAGCAGAGTGTGGTTTGTTTGATAAAGTTCACATTCTAATGGGAAGGTTTATTGAGGAAAAATTAAATTTAGCCTCTGGAGATGCTCAAGCTCTAAGATCTAAATATTATCATCAGTATGGAACGACACTTAGAGGACTTATGATCGAGCATCAAGTTAACCCTGATGAATATTTAGACTACGTTCATCAAATTAATTATGAAGTAGTTCAGCCAAATATTCCATTGGCACAAATATTAAAAAGCTTGAATGGAAAAAAATATATTTTTACAAATGCTAACTTCGAACATGTCGAAAAAGTATTAGAAAAGCTTAATATGACAGATATTTTTGATGGATGTTTTGATATATCAGAGAGTAATTATATGCCAAAACCCCATAAGGAAGTTTATGACTCATTTCAGGAGAAATTTAATTTAGACAACAGCTCAACGGCTATGTTTGAAGATCTTCATATCAATTTAAAAGAGCCTCATAATATGGGATGGCAAACAGTTTGGGTAACTAATAATTTAGAATACAACTTAAATAAAGATGTTAAACAACAAACAGATATTCAAAAAATTATTGATGAAAAGGGTTATATTTCTCATGTTACTGATGATTTGGAAAATTTCTTAAAAAACGTAATATAAAGGTAGTATGAGCAATCAAGAAGTTATTGAAAAGTTATGGGATCAAAGAGATCAAATTAATTTTATTGAGGATAGCGAAGCAAAAAAAAGTATAGAAAATGTTCTAAACTTATTAGATCAAGGAAAGCTTCGAGTATGCGAAAAAAAAGATGATATTTGGCACGTCAATCAATGGCTTAAAAAAGCAATACTTTTAAGTTTTAGAATACAGGATATGGAAATGATCAGCGGTGGCCCAAGTGTCAGCCATGGGAATACTTCATGGTGGGATAAAGTTCCCTCAAAATTTCAAAATTGGACATCGGAAAATTTTCAATCAGCTGGCTTTAGAGCAGTTCCTAACTGTGTTGTAAGGAGGTCAGCTTTTATTGCAAAGAGTGCTGTCTTGATGCCTTGTTTTGTTAACCTAGGTGCTTATGTTGATGAAGGAACTATGGTAGACACTTGGGCAACAGTTGGCTCTTGCGCGCAAGTTGGAAAAAATTGTCATATTTCAGGTGGTGCAGGTATAGGTGGAGTCTTAGAACCCTTACAAGCAAACCCTGTAATAGTTGAAGATAATTGTTTTATTGGTGCTAGATCTGAAGTTGCAGAAGGTGTGATAGTTGGAGAGGGTTCAGTATTATCTATGGGGGTATTTATTGGAGCTTCAACTAAAATTTATAATCGTGAAACTAAAGAAATTTATATGGGAAAAGTTCCTCCTTATTCAGTAGTTGTACCAGGTAGTCTTCCAAGTTCAAAAGGTAATGCATCTTTGTACTGTGTTGTTATTGTTAAAACTGTTGATGAAAAAACTCGATCAAAAACCTCAGTTAATGAATTGTTAAGAGATTAAGATGTTAGACACAATAGAACTATCAAAAAAATTAATATCATTTGATTCTGTTACCCCTGCAAAGCAAGATATTTTTGACTTTTTAATTAAAACATTTGAAGAAAATGGTTTTATAACAAAACAATTAAATTTTGATGGGGATGGGAGCTACGAAGTCATCAATATCATGGCTACATATGGGCCAACCAACACCAATGGAAAACATTTTAATTTTTTATGTCATGTTGACGTAGTGCCTCCCGGTAACTTAGAAGACTGGGACACTCATCCTTTTGAGCCAACAATCAAAGATGGGTATCTTTATGGTCGTGGGTCTGAGGATATGAAGGGTTGTACTGCAGCTAGTATGGTAAGTGTTTTTAAATTTATAAAGGAAAACAAGGATTTTAACGGCACAATAAGTTTTATTATCACAGGAGATGAAGAGGCTGATTCTGTTAATGGTGTGAAGAAGGTCGTAAAATGGTTAAAAGAAAATAATATAAGAATCGATGGCTCAATAGCTACAGAGTCATCCTCAGAGAAGATAATTGGTGATCAAATAAAAGTGGGAAGAAAGGGAGCTGTAGATGTTCAAATTGAAATTATTGGTAAACAAGGACATGCCGCTTACCCTCAACTAGCTCAAAACCCACTACATTGTATGTCTAAGTTGATTTCCTTCTTTGATGATCAAAAACTTGATGATGGGGCGGAATACTTTGAACCTTCAACTCTACAGTTCACCCAAATAAATTTAAATAATAAAGCAAAGAATGTCATTCCAGAAAAATTAATCACTGTAGGTGATATGCGCTTTAATGACAATTGGGATCAAACAAAAATACAAAACTATTTTGATAAACACTTGTCTAGGCTTTGCTCAGAAAATAATTGTAAATATAATTTGAAATTAACCTTTAGAGGTATGCCCTTCCAAGCTTTCAATAATCCATTCACAAAGCATTGTATTAAAGCAATAAAAGATGTGACTGGATTAGATGCAAGTCAAGATACAGGTGGCGGAACATCAGATGCTAGATTTATGCAAGAAGTTTGTCCTGTTTTCGAATTTGGAACAATCAACAAAACGCTTCACAAAGTTAATGAATGTGTTTCTGTAGATGATCTAAAAACTACTGAAAAAATATATCTTAAAACCTTAGAAAACTTTTTCCATAATTGAAAGAGGGAGATTTAATTCCTGATATTATTTTAAGATCTGTTTCTGCAGATGGCACTAAGAATTTTGGACTACATGATAACTTTAAATTAAAAAGGGCATTAATAATTTGTGCTCCAGGTGCGTTTACATCAACCTGTCATATACAACACCTTCCTCCCTTTATCAGTGGTGCTAAAAGATTAATGACTGAAAAAAAAATAGATCAGATTTGCTGCATGACTACTAATGACCCTTATGTACTAGATTTGTGGAGAAAAGAATTAGGGGACTCAAAAATCTTATTTTTATCAGATGGAAATAATGAATTTTTAGAGTCTTCAAAATTAATAAGAAATCATGAAAAAAGCTTTATGGGTCATAGACTTACTCGCTCTGTTATCCTCATAGAAAATCTTAAAATTAAAAAATTAATCTGTGATGAACAGGGGCAATTAAAAAAAACAAGCTACAAAGAAATTCTAAATAATATTTAAATATTCTTTTATTTTTTTTTTAGAGTCAAATTTGTTTGCAAATATGTAACTTTTTTTGCTATAAGTTTCGTACTTTTTTAAAATATCAATAATTGAATTTACTAATTCTTTGGGATTATTTTCTTTAACAATAATTCCATTATCCCCTACAGACTCAGGTGTACCTCCACTATTGCTAACTATACAAGGTAGCCCGTATGATGCTGCTTCAATATTAGATATACCAAAGCCTTCAATACTCTCAGGTGTGGTTAAAGTTGGCATAATATGAATAGATGAAGTTTTATATATTTTTTCGATAGGGCAATCTGGATTTATAAATTCTACTTGGCCATTAAGAGAATACCTTATTACCAAATCTTTAAGCCTTGATAATTCTGGACCATCTCCAAGAATTGCGTATTTAAGTATAATATTGTATTTATTTCTTAAAATAGACATTGCTTCAAATACTAAATGGTGACCTTTTCTATACTCTAAACGAGCAACAGTACATAAATCATATTTATTTTTAATAATCTTAGTTTTAAAGATCTTATTAGCGAATGCTGGGTGAATAATTTTTCGATCAATTTTTTTTGAAATTTTGAAATTTTTCATTGTTTTGTTTTTAGTATAATTAGAGTTAAAAATTATCAAGTCTGCTCTGTTTAATGAATTTAAAATTCTATCTTTTTTCCTAAGGTTTAAGATTTCATTACCGTGAACTAAGCAAATTTTTTTTGCATTGGTGGAAGTATTTAATGTCTCTAGTGATTTCCAACTATCGAAAAAGATTAAATCAATCTTATTTTCTTTTAGGAAATTGTGAGCAAAACTTGATTTAATCCTTTTTCTTAGAAATTTAATTTGGTCAAATCGAAAGATTTTAAATTTACATTTATTATCAAAATCTGAAGATGAAAGTTTAGAGCCATCAGATAAAACTGTTACATTGTTTTGAGAAATGAATGCATATTGGGCTATGTTTGTCATTACAGACTCTATACCCCCTATTTTTGGTGCAAAACATTGAGTGTATATAAGGATATTAATAGTTAATCTCCTTTAGAATCAATCCTTTTGAGGGAACGGTTGGTCCAGCGAGTCTTCTATCTTTAGCGTCGATTAATTCACTTATCCAATTTATATCTCTATTTTTTGAACCAACTTCTAATAAAGATCCAACCATTATTCTTATCTGTTGATAAAGAAAAGACTGAGCTTTAAAAATAAAAATTATTTTTTGATCTAAGGTATCAATTGAAGCTTCGTCAATGGTTCTAATTGGTTTGTTAGCTTGACAACCTTGTGCTCTAAAAGAAGAAAAATCATGTTTTCCTAATAAAAACCTTATTGCATTTCTCATTGAGTCTAAATCTAAAGGTTGTCGAACATGTATGCTAAAGTCATTTTCAATTACTGATGGTGCTAAACTATTAAATACTTGATAATTATAAATTTTACTTTTCGCTGTAAAACGTGCATTAAATTCATCGTCTACATTTTCAACTTTTGTGATCCTAATCTTTTCAGTGCCAAGATGAAAATTAATTCCATTTAAAATTTGGTAGTCATCAAATTTTTTTTCTAACTCGAAACTAGCACATTGTCCAATAGCGTGAACTCCGGCATCTGTCCGCCCAGCACCTTGTATTGTTTTTTTCTCGCCAGAAAATTTGAATATTGCCTTTTCTATTTCGCCTTGAATAGTTTTTTCATTTTTCTGAAATTGCCAACCGCAATATGGCAAGCCATGATATTCAATTGTAAGTTTTATATTAGCCATTATTTATGTTTTCATTTAATTGAAATTGATTATTGCCTAAAATAAATTCTTTAATGTTTAATGCTTTCTTTCCTTCAGCTTGAATTTCTAAAATATCCAAACTTTTCTCACTACAAGCTACAGTAAGAGGTAAATTTATTATTTTTCCATTCACATCCTGTTTATTTGAAATTTTAGCTTTCAAAATTTTGTATCTCTGTCCCTTATATTTAAACCACATTGCAGGTGATGGGTAAAAGGCTCTTATTTTTTTTTCAATTACACTTGCAGATAGTCCCCAATCTACTTGTGTTTCAGCTTTATTTATTTTTTTTGCGTAAGTAGATTGTGAATGATCTTGCTCTTTTAATGGAACTTGACCGAGAAAGTATTTTTTTAATGTATTAAATAATAACGAGCATGAGTCGTAACTTATTTGATCAATTAATTGTTTTCCATTAGTTGTATTATTAATTTTAATATCCTTTTGGGCCAATATTGGGCCTTCGTCTATTTGATCATTCATTTTCATTATACTAACGCCTGTCATATTATCATTATTTTCTATTGCCCTTTGAACAGGTGCTGCCCCTCTCCACTTTGGAAGAAGTGAGGCATGTATATTAATAAAGCCATGCAATGGTATATTTAGCCAATTTAATGGAACTCTTTTTCCGTAGGCAAAAAGTATTGCAGCGTCCGGCTTTAATGATTGAAATTCTTTTAAAGATGTATCATCTAGTGTTTCGGGGATAAAAACGGGAAGAAGTTGACTCTCGGCCCATTGATGTACGGGAGTATTATATTTTTTTTGCCCTCTAAATTTTTTTTTTGGTTCTTGAGTATAAATTCCAACTATTTCATAACCACCAAGGTAAAGGGTCTTTAAAGGAGGTAGTGAAAATTCTGGTGAGCCAAAATAAACAATGCGTTGTTTTTTCATTTAGATTGATTCTTTTTCTTTTTTATACTTTCTCATCTTCCTAATAATGACATCTCTTTTTAAACGACTTAAATGGTCAACAAATAAAATACCATTTAAGTGATCTAATTCATGTTGTATTATTCTTGATTCAAAACCTTTAAACGTAGAAGATTTTTTAGAGTTATTTTCATTAAGATATTCTATCTTGACATTTTCAGGACGATCAATTTCTGCAAAATGTTCTGGGAAAGATAAACATCCTTCCTCATATGGCACTATATTTTTTTCTAATGATATTATTTTTGGATTTATAATTGTAATAGGTTTTTTTTCTTCATCTCTAGAGCCGGCATCGAGGATAAATATTCTAATATTTAAACCTATCTGTGGAGCAGCTAAACCTACACCATTTGCAGAGTACATAACTTCATACATTTGTTTTATCAATTCTCTGTGGTGATCGTCTACTTGAGGTATAGACACACTCTCTTTTTTTAATATCGGATCAGGTGCATAAATGAGCTTCAACATAGCATTCAATATAGTTTAATTTATAAAGTTATTAGAAACAATAAATCAAAGTTTATTAGTTTTAGCTCTGGATAATTTAACCTAAGTTTTTCCGAGACTCTAGAGCTGCTCCCAAAGTATTGTCATCTAGATAATGGATTTCACTTCCTACAGGAACACCATATGCTAGTTGGGTAATTTTAATATTTTGACTTTCTAGTTTGTCCTTTATTACTAGGGCAGTAGTTTGCCCCTCAATAGTAGCACTCAGTGCTAGAATGATTTCTTGTACTTGATTATTTATAATTCTTTCTTTGAGTTTATTTAAATTTAAATCCTTTTCTGTGAAATTCTTTGAAGCTGATAAGAGCCCACCAATGACATGATAAAGGCCTTTATGATATCCTGATCTTTCAAATGCCCACACATCTGCCATGTCTTCGACAATACAGATAGTTGTTTTTGATCTATTTTCTGATGAGCAGATATTACAAGGGGTGATTACATCTAAAATTCCACAGTTGTTACATTTTTTTACTGCTGATGCAGTATGTTTTACGCTTTCAGCTAAGGGCAGCATCAGTTCTTGCTTATTTTTAATTAAATATAATGCAATTCTTTGTGCTGAGCGCAGACCAATCCCCGGTAACCTTGAAATAAGATTAATTAATTTTTGAAGTTCGTCTTGAGACAATTTAAAATGGCATCTTCATACCTGGGGGAAGGGGTATTCCTCCAGTAATTTTCTTCATTTCTTCAGCTGACATTTCTTCGACTTTTTCTTTAGCCTGATTCAATGCTGCTTTAATCAAATCTTCTAAGACTTCTTTTTCATCTGATGATAGTAAGGATGGGTCTATGTCAATAGATTGAACAATTTGTTTTCCATTCATCTTAACTTTAACCATTCCTCCACCAGCCTCTGCTTCAACAGTTTTTGTTTCTAATTCTTTTTGCATTTCTTGCATTTTTGTTTGCATTTCCTGAACTTTTTTCATCATGCCGCCCATATTACCCATCATTGTCATCACCTCTTTCTATTTCTTCTATATCTATAATCTTTGCATTAGGAAATTTAGCAAGAACTTTTTTAAATTCCTCAGTTTCCATTTCTTGATCAATTAACTCTTTTTTATATAAAGACTTAATTTCTTCTAAGGTTACAATTTCTTTTTTTACAATCACTTCAAGTGTGTATTCATTTTTCAAATTTCTATATAACTCCTCACTTCCATTAAAGTTTTCATCAATAACATTTATTCTTAATATTTTATTTTCCTCAGAAAATTCAATTATTTCACAATTTTCTATTATAATTCCAGCCATTAATGGAGAAAAGTTTTTCCCATAAAATCGAAAAAAATATTGGTGAAGATCTATTTTATCTTTTAGGGGTAAGTTGGATTCTTGATTAACTTTATTTTGAATAACTTGATCAAGATTAGGTGAGGCTTGAGTCGTATTTTGATTTATTTCAGACTTTTTTTTTTCTTCTGAGTCTATACGTTGGTTATCATTTAATAAAAATGCACACCTAAGAAGTACCATTTCTAATGTTGTGTGAGGTTGAGGGGAAATTTTAATTTCATCGTATCCTTTCATTAAACTTTGCCAAAAAATATTTAATTTACCTTGATCAAATTGAAGAACATACGAAGCAAAATTCTTGTCCTCTTCTGTTAAAAACTCATCTTTTAAGAGCTCGTTGTTAATTTTTAATTTACAAGACCAGTTTATTATATTCATTAAGTCTTCAATAACTTTAGTTGTCTGCGAACCTCTTTGATACATTTCATCAAGCATTGATATTAATTTAGAAAGATCATTATTAAGAACAAATTTTGTTAACTCATATAAGTCGCTTTGCTTTGCGAAACCTAACATATTGACTATTTCTTCAACTTGTATTTCCTTTTGTGATTTAAAAATATTGGCTTGATCTAATATGCTTAATGAGTCCCTAACGGAACCATCGCCAGCTTTGACAATCATATTTAATGCATCGTTGGAGATCGAAATATCTTCCTTTTTAGAAATATTTATAAGAAAATTATATAAGATTTTCTTTTCAACACGTCTTAAATCAAATCTTTGACACCTTGATAGAATTGTAATTGGTACTTTAGCTATCTCAGTTGTCGCAAATATAAATTTTGAGTGAGGAGGTGGTTCTTCAAGTGTTTTGAGAAGTGCATTGAATGCACTTTTAGATAGCATGTGCACTTCATCAACTATGTAAACTTTGTATTTTCCTAATACAGGATTATATTTTACGTTTTCAATAATCTCTCTGGCATTTTCAACACTTGTGTTTGAAGCAGCATCAATCTCTATTACATCTGGATGTCTGTCTTCAGTGATTGCTTTAGCTTGTTCACAATTAGTTAAATCAGGTTTGTTATTTTTATCAAATACAGTGCAGTTCAACATTTTTGCTACTATTCTTGCAGTTGTGGTTTTGCCCACTCCTCGGATACCAGTAAAAATATAAGCATTTGGTATCTTATTCTGTTCTATAGACTTTTGTATGGTCTCAACCAAATACTCTTGGCCGATAAGGTCTTGAAAATTTGAAGGTCTATATTTTAATGCAAGGATGTTTGATTGATGTTTCATTACAGGTTCAAAGGAGAATTACACGACCCAACCCCTTATGTTACGGCTGCTTTCTTTCGAACCTGACCGGATTGGCATAAAAAATTGCCCATGTAATTCTCAAATTATCTTATAACAGTATCTGATAGAAATATGAAGTTATTGTCTTACTCGATAAGGAGATTTTTCAAAAACTCCTAATTTTCTAACTTTTGAACAGTAATGATACATGTCATCAAGCGCAAACTTAGTGTTTTCTTGATCAGGATGTCCTTCAATTTCACAATAAAATTGTGTAATTACAAAATCAGCTCCATAATTATAACTTTCTAGTTTAATCATATTAACATTATTAGTTGCAAATCCTCCCATCACTTTAAATAAAGAACCTGGTGTATTATTTACAGAAAATAAAAAAGAGGATACATAAGTCTTGTCCTTATCAAACTTTAGGTTTTCATTTTTAGACATTACATAAAATCTTGTTATATTATTTACAGAGTTTGCAAAATTTTCATCAATTACCTTTAAACCATAGATACTACCTGCCAAACTTGAAGCAATCGCAGCTGTGTCATATATTTTTTCATCAAAAATTTTTTTTGCTGAACCAGCTGTATCAGCACCAATTAAAATATCTAAGTCCAATTTTTGAATTTTATCACTACATTGCGCCAAAGCTTGTTCATGACTAATTATATTTTTAATATTTTCTATTTTACTATCTGGATGAATTAAAAGCTTATGTTCAACCTTTTGAAAATGTTCAAAGTTAATATGCAAATTAGATTTAGGTATTAGTCGGTGGATATCAGCTACTCTGCCTGCAGCTGAATTCTCGATAGGAATCATAGCGAAATCGACATTTCCTAACTCAGCTTCATTTAAAGCAATTTCAAATGTTTTACAAGGTAATGGCTCTGCTCCAGGAAAAAACTCTTGAACAGCTAAGTGACTGTAAGCTCCTTCAACACCTTGAAAAGATATTTTTTTATTCATTTTTTAAAATTAGACGGTTTACTCTATCTAAATCTTCTTTTGTATCAACTCCCAAAATTTCCTCTTTTACAATAGAAATTCCAATTTTATTGGTTTCAATAATTCGAAGTTGTTCAAGTTTCTCATCAAGCTCTCTTTTAGTTGGATGTAAGGAGATAAAATCATATAAAAATTGCTTATGGTATCCATAGACCCCAATATGATGAAAGATATTTTCATTAACTTTTAATTCGTTTTTTAAAATTCTATAAAAATCTAAAGCACAATTTTTTTTATCAATTAAGACTTTTACTTTTGAATTATTATTGGCTTCATCTAAGTTTATGAATGGACAAGCTAAAGTACTTATTTGAAATTGTAACAGTCTTTCTTTTAATAAGTTTACATGATTTTCAGTAATAAATGGCATATCTCCTTGTACATTAATGACATACTTAAATTTGATATCTTCCTCTATTTTTTTTAATGCCTCTCCAATGCGATCACTCCCAGATAAATGATCAGGATCGGTCATAACATATTGAAGGTCCATTTTTTCACAGTAATTTTTTACCTCTTGGTCACATATAGCTAAGTACAAATTTTCGGTAAAAACTGATACACGATTATATACATAATGGAGCATTGGTAAGTCTCCAATTTGAGCGAAAGGCTTATTTGGGAATCTAGATGCCTTCAATCTTATGGGTATAATAACTACAGTATCCTTCATTAATGCGACAAATATCCGTTTTAAGTGGTATATTTTTAAACATAGACTTCTCTTTTTAATATGGAAACTAATAAAATTCTAGGGGCAATAATTCTTGCCCTCTTACTCGCTGCTGTATTCTCAAAAGTTGCTGATATGGCTATACACCCAGAGTTTCCAGATGAACTAGCATACAAAATTGAAGTCCCTGAAGGAGGTGTTACTACCTCAGTTAAAGAGGATGTAGATATTTTTGCAGTTCTTCCTGACATTACACCAATGCTAACATCAGCAAGCATGGAGAATGGAGAAAAAATTTTTAAAAAATGTGCCTCATGTCATACTCAAGTCAAAGGTGGTGAAAATAAAACTGGTCCTGCAATGTGGGGCATTGTAAATAGAAAAAAAGGTTCGTCAGAGGGTTTTGCTTACTCTGGAGCACTAGTTGCTTTTGGAGGAGATTGGAATGTCGAGGAGCTTAATAAATTCTTACTCAAACCTAAAAAGTACATCGCTGGCACTAAAATGAACTATAATGGTATAAAAAAAGATCAAGATAGAGCAGATTTAATTAAATGGTTAAGTTCTCTTAGCGATTAAAGTTTTCATTTATAATATTTTCAATATCATCTGAGCTATGAGTTCTGTGTCATTAGATTCTAGTAAGTTGAAATCATTATTTGGCGCCTACTACGATAGAAGAATGATACGCATTCTTCTTTTAGGAATAATTAGTGGCTTCCCTTGGGTATTAATTGCAAGTGCGCTCTCCCTATGGTTAAAGGAAGAGGGCCTAAGTAGAAGTACAATAGGTTGGGCTGGACTTATTTTTGGTGTATATGCATTCAATTTTTTATGGGCACCAATAATCGATCGATTAAAACTTCCTTTTTTAACTAATAAATTGGGTCATAGAAAATCAATAATTATGTTGATGCAAACAGTAATCTTAATTTGCCTTATTATATGGAGTGCCTTAGAGCCAACTCAAAACTTAGCCTTAATTATTGGAGTTGGATTAGCTATTGCTATTTCATCTGCAACTCAAGATATAACAATTGATGCTCTAAGAATTGAACAAATAAAAAAAGATGAAACTTCAAGCATGGCTGCAGGTGCAGCAATGGCTGTTGTAGGATGGTGGACTGGTTTTAAGCTTGGAGGATATATTTGTCTTGAAATAGCTGAGAGACTTGAGATATCAGGTGTGGAACAATATTGGCAAGTTACATTTATTTTTTTAATGGCTATTGTAGTTCTATGTAATGTAGGTTTAACATTTATTCCCGAGTCTAATAATGAGAGATTTCAGGATATCATAAATACAGATACATCAAATTCAAATGTTAATAGTGTAAAGAATGCTGGATATTTATTTGCATCTATAGGTGTTTTATGTTTTTTAACTGGAAAGTTCTTTGAAAAAATTTGGTTTACGAATGGGGGATTAACCTTTGTTATTTTAGGTGGGGCATTTTACCTTTTCTCATTTTACATACAAAAATTTGGCGAAGATAATCCTATTTCACAAACCCTCTTCTATTTAAATAATGTTGTAGCAAACCCTTTAAATAGTTTTTTTAGTATTAACGGTTTGAGAATAGGTATTGCTATTCTTGCTTTCGTCTTTTTATTTAAAATTGGTGAGGCATTTTTAGGGAGAATGAGTTTGGTATTTTACAAAGAAATTGGCTTTTCAAAGGGTGATATTGCTATTTTTTCAAAAGCATTAGGTTGGATTACGACAATTGTATTTACACTCATTGGGGGAGCTATCGCAATGAGATCTGGTATTTTTAAAACATTAATAATCGCAGGTATTGCAATGGCTGCCACAAACATTTTATTCTCTATTCTCGCCTGGGTCGGTCCATCAAAAACGCTTTTTGCTTTTGCAGTTATATTGGATGACTTAGCAGCTGCATTCGCAACAGTTGCTTTCGTTGCTTTTATCTCGTTACTGGTTGATCGGAGTTTTACTGCTACACAGTATGCTTTATTAGCTTCTGTTGGAACTGCAGGAAGGACTTTATTGGCATCCTCCTCAGGAGCTCTAGTTGATGGATTGGGTGGTGACTGGGGATTATTTTTCATTATTACAGCACTGATGGTTGTTCCCTCTTTGATTTGTTTAACATTAATAAAAAATAAGATTAAATTTAAAAGTTTTAATTAATTATAGAAGAAGACAATTTATTATAACCAGCTGTAAAACCTGATAATGAGTATGTAATTGTAGCCTCTCTATTATCAAGAAGTAGTATCTTTATACTCATTTGATTTCCCGCTTTAAAAAAATTAACAAAATTTTCTCCAATTATTTCTGCTACAAAGCAAGCACTCTGATTGCAATATGCATAATTTAATTCTAAAGGATCTTTATCATCAATTTGTAATGAAACAGGGATTTTTAGGTTTACAGCATGAGGAAATGCTATTTGCATTTGGGTTAAATTATCAGGGTTAATTGTTATTGAAAGATAGCTAACGACTTCTTCTGTATTTTGGTCAAATACTAATTCTCTTAACTCGCAAATCTTTTGTGTTTGTTCCTCTATACATGTGAATTGCCAAGCATCAAAATTTTCTTGTTCTAGGATATGATTATCAGCAAATAAAATCCCAATTAGTAAAAAATAGACGAGTATAACTCTCATTGAAAAAGCATACATAATGTTAATTTTTATCCAATAACGAAATCATTGATTTTTTAATCTTAGATGAATAATTTCGTTATTAGATCCTATTCTCATTTTTGGACCCCAAGTAGCTGATCCAGAGCTTACATATAAATAATTATTCATTTTTTTATATAAACCATAATTTTGGGGGAATTGGAGCTTAACAACAAAATTAAAAGGGAAAATTTGTCCGTTATGGGTGTGCCCTGAGAGCATTAAATTAGCATTATTAGATACTTTTTTCCAAATAGACGGTTTATGAACTATTAAAAGATTGAATAAATCTTTCTGAGAGAGTTTCTCGACATACTCAATTTTTGATTTATTTGTTATATTGTCAGAAAGTCCTATTAAATTTATTCCATCTAATTGTAATGACTCATTCTCTAAAATTTTTATTCCAACTGATTTTAAATCCTGAAGATGTTCTTTATGATTTTGAATATAATATTCATGATTTCCTGTAACAAAGAATATAGGCTTTTTAATTTTTTTTAACTCATAAAGATCATTGATTTGAAAGGCACTACTATCAATTAAATCTCCCCCGATTACCAAGAAATTAAAGTCAAGTGAATTAATTTTGGATATTAATTTTTTTAATGAGGAGGGATGATTTGAGCCTATATGAACATCGCTAATGAATACAAAATTAATGCTTTTATTAATAAGATTTGACTCGATTAATAGTCTTTTTATCTTCAATTTTTTAGAGTTCATATATCCATAGATAATAGCTGGTATTTGTATAGAGAAAAAAATAATCACTAATTGGTAGTTTATTAAAATTTGAAAATAACTAATTACTATTAAAGGTAAGATAATAAAAAAGGATACTGTTCCAATTCCAAATCCTTCATGTACAAAAAACTTTATTATCTTATTTGTACTTTTGGATCTAAAATAATAAAGACAAACTGAAAAAACTGCTGATGTTGCAAATAATGTCTCATATAAATTTGATGGGTTATCTAACCAAGATGATAAAATATCAAACGGAAAGATAAAAATTAAATATGAAATTACAAATAAAATTATTAGAGATATCAAAGCACTAATTATTTTTCTTACTTTTATCAAAATAAAAAAGCATCAATCCTGCAGATATGACTATTATTATTCCAATATAATTATATAAAGTAGGTAGCTGTCTAAAAACAATCCAGCCTAATAACACACCAAAAATTATTTGAACATAACTTGTCAAGCCAAAAACTGAAGAAGGAAGTGTTCGAGATCCATAAATTACTGCGCTAATACCAAGACCAGCAAATACGCCGCCAAGAAGAGACAGAAGTAAATGGCTAAAAGTCATTGTTTCAAAGTTAAACTTTATAGAAAATAGAAATATTATAACACTCACAATCATACTAAAAAATGCTGCTGAATATGAAGACGTTAAATAGTTGTATTTTCTTGTTATTAAATGAGTAATAGCTATACAAAAAGCACCTAAAAAGACATATAAAACTCCTAGGGCTGAGACGGTGTTAGTGCCGAATGGCTCTGCAGAAATAACGACTCCTAAAAAACCAATTAAAATAGCTAAGACTCTTATTATATTGATATTATCACTTAAAAAAAAATGAGACATCACTAGTAACATTAAAGGAGATGTAAATAAAACTGGATAAACCACTGAAAGCGGCAATAGTAAAACCCCTTTTAAAACAAAAAGAAATCCGATTGTATGAACAATTCCTCTTATAACTTGGAAAGTGTAATTTTGGTTCTTGTAAAAATGAAAACCATGATTCTTACAAATGAAAAAAAGAAGCGGTATTAGAGAAAAAAATGCATTTAAAAATAACAATTGTAAGACAGAATATGTTTCACCTAAAATTTTAATGACGACGTCCATTGACACCAAAAAAAGAAAACCAGTAAAAGAAATAGCCGAAGGAAGAATAAATTTTTTATCTAACATTTATAAACAAATTGGAACCTTATTCTTTTTTTAATGAAACACACTTTAAATCGTATGACCATTTTTTATTATATTCCTTGTAGGATATTGAAAAAACTAGATCTAAATTATCTTTTATTGATATAGAAGAAATATAATCTTCTGTATTGTAATCAAAAACTAAATTTAAAAGTTCTTTTTCAACTAATTGGTATTTTTTTTCATCAAAGCTACTAAACATAAAGGTGTTGTCACTATTTTGATTCTTTATGATATTTAATTGGGTACCGGAAACTTTTTGTTTGCAATCGAAGTATTTAAGTGCATTTATTTTTTTATCACAAATACAAGCAAGAGGAAATTTTTCTAAAATATCGGCAAATAAAAAATTAGGAAGAATTAAAGAAAAAATAATGATAATATTTTTCATAATATTTAATTGTATACATCATGATAAATAAACAGTTAATCACAATAATTATTTTTTGTGGAATTAGTTTTGCAGTTATTAGACTTTTACTTGAGTCTTTTTTTCCTGGTGGCCTATCTCTTTGAATGAGTTTAATAGAAAGAAAATCTGGAAAAAAATTCAATCTAGTGGTGATGAACTTCAACCCCTTTTAAAACCATCTAGATATCATCCTAATGGAAGAAATGCATATGCACATATAGCTCTTAGTATTAAAGAAAAGTTTGGTCAGAGCTACAAAGATATATCTGATGACAAAATTGATGAGATAATCTTGCACATAGAGTATTTATTGAAAATACCTAATTGAATTAACTTGATTTTTTTTTAATAAATAATAATTGTATCTGTAAATTTATGTCACGAACAAAAAGTTTAGCAACGCTCATCCAGCATTATGGTAATGAGAGAATATTCAAACCAAGTGCTAATAAAATCCCAACTGTATATAAAATATTAAATAGAGAGGTTTTTAATAATCGTTTAAAAAAACCATTAATTAGTATTAGAAGAATACACGGTGCTCTTGGATTATTTGAGTTTAATCCTTATGCTACAAAATATTGCTATAAAATAACTCTTCATAATAAATTTAAAAATTTTCAAGAGTTTGTAGAAATACTGGGTCACGAAATGGTTCATTATTATCAAAAGTTAGTGCTGAAACAAAATTCAGCAAAACATAATAAAGAATTTTACAGTTTTAAGAGAAAATTTAAAAAAATAGGATTAGAATTAAAACGTATTTACCGTTAATTATTCATTTTTAAAGCTTCTATTAAGTAAAATTTTTATTTCTTTTTTCGGTGGACTCCCATTTATAATGTTTATGATAGAGTCTATTATTGGAAGCTTACCAATTATTATTTTTTTATTTTTTTTTATAGTTAGACAACTGTTAAGACCCTCTATGGTCTTAAAACGAGTAATAATTTTACTTTTACTTTTTTTTACAAAACTAAAACCAAAATTATAGTTTCTTGACTTATTTGAGCTACATGTAAGAATTAAATCTCCTATTCCTCCAAGGCTATAAATCATATTTTCGTTTAAATTTAAATATTTTAACATGCTCTTTATTTCAGATACGCATCTTGTTATGTATGCTGATCTGGCGTTTTGACCAAGTGACTCTGCATCAATGATACCTGCTCCAATAGCATATATATTCTTAATTATAGCAAGAAACTCAAGCGTCTTTAAACTCTCTGAGTAATAAATTCTAATATTTGTATCTTTAAAAATATTGCCAATGTTTTTATTGGCTTTATGACTTGATAGACTGAGTGCAGTGGGTTTTCCATATAACACCTCATCCGCAAAGCTTGGTCCAGATAAAAAATGATAATTTTTAAAATTTAGTTTTTTTGTTATTAGATTTGAAATGAATTCTCCGTTTTTACTGACTCCTTTTGAGCATATTACTAAATTATTGATTTTTTGATTTTTAAAATAATCTTTGCAAAACTTCTCAAATGCACTGGCTGGTAAAATATAAAAAATATAATGATAATCTTTGGCATTAAAGTTGCCTGATATAGAATTAAGTTTTGTAGATAATTTGAAATTTTTATAATACTTTTGATTAATTTTATTTGAATTTATTTTGTTAGATAAACTCATGTCTCTTGCCCAAAGATAAACCTCACTATTATTTTTTGAGAGAACATTTGCGATTGCTGTTCCCCAAGCACCAGCACCAATTACTAAAATTTTTTTAGACATTTATTTAAAATTAATTTTTATTTAGAATAAACATTTCACTTGTATGTTTTGAATTAGTTAGAACAATATATTTGCCCAAGTCAATATTAAACTTAAGAATATTAACTAAAAATGGATAAAATAGTTTTACCCTTACTTTACATTTTTAATTTTATATATGATGTTAGTAAGTAATGTATGACGTTTTAATCATAGGCGGTGGTATTAATGGGGTAGGCATAGCTAGAGATGCAGTAGGAAGAGGTTTAAATACTTGCCTAATAGAAAAGGGTGATATTGCCTCACAAACATCTTCATGGTCTACTAAATTAATCCATGGGGGTATAAGATATTTAGAAAACTATGATTTTAAATTAGTCAGGGAGTCTCTGAAAGAAAGAGATATTATAAAGAAAATTGCTCCTCACATTACGAAACCAATAAAATTTGTTTTGCCTCATGTTCCCAGCTTAAGGCCAAGTTGGTTCATAAGAATAGGTCTATTTTTATATGATAGATTAGGCGGCAAATCATCTTTTGAAAAATCAAAATTTATTTATCTGAAACAAGAATTTAAAGAAAATCCAATAAAGGAGAATTTTAAAAAAGCTTATATATACTCTGACCTATTTGTTGATGACTCGAGGCTAGCTCTACTTAATGCAGAAGATGCGATCAACAGAGGTGCAAAAATTTACGTAAATACAAAGGTTATTAAAGCAATAAGAGAGAAAGGACACTGGTCGATTTATTTAGAGAATGAAAAAATTTTAAAATCAAAAGTAATTGTTAATGCTACGGGTCCTTACGCTATTTCTGTTTTAAATAATACTTTTGGAATTAAACCTAAAAAAAAATTAAGGCTTATTCAAGGAAGCCACTTAGTTTTAAAAAAATTATACGAAGGAGACCATGCATATATACTCCAATTAAATGACAAGCGTATTATTTTTATGATACCTTATCAAAAAAAATATACTTTGATTGGCACAACTGATCATGAGGTTAAGAGTTTTGAAAATCCAAAAATTACTGAAGAAGAAAAAACTTATTTAATTAACTCTGTCAATTCATTCACTAAGAAAAAAATTAATGAAAATGATATTATATGGACATATGCTGGTATAAGACCATTGATTGAGGATAATAATATTAAAGCATCTAAAATCTCAAGAGATTACACTTTTGAAATTGATGATGTAGAAGGAGCACCAATACTTACTGTGCTTGGAGGAAAGCTTACAACCTATAGAAAACTATCCGAGCATGTTATGGAAAAATTATCAAAGTATCTTAACTTCTCGGACAAATCATGGACTGCCAATGAAGCACTGCCTGGTGCAAATTATAAAGAAAGAAATAATACAAATATTTCTGAAAAAATAATTGGACGTCTTGTTGAAACTTATGGAAATAAAATATCTAAACTTAACAAATATTATAATGAATTTGAGTCAGGTGGAGAGTTAATTTTTGACGATTTTTATGAATTTGAAGTTAAATATCTTATTGAAGAAGAGATGGCTCGAACTGCCGAAGATATCCTATTTAGGAGAACAAAGCTTGGAATTAATTTTCCTAAAAAGGCGAAGGATAAATTAGAAATTATTTTAAAAAGACACCTTAAGTTCTTATGATATTATAAAAATGTGCAAAAATTTATTTTATCAATTGATCAAGGAACAACCTCTACACGCTCTATAATTTTTAATAAAAACTTTGAAATTGTCTCAAGTGATCAATTAGAATTTAAACAACACTTTCCAAAAGATGGTTGTGTAGAGCATGATCCTGAAGAGATATTTCGTTCTGTTATACAAACCTCACATAATGCAATTAAAAAAGCTAAAATTAATTCAAGCCAGATATTGGGCATAGGCATAACTAATCAAAGAGAAACTGTTGTCGTATGGGATAAACAAACAGGTAAGCCTATTTATAAAGCAATAGTTTGGCAAGACAGAAGAACAGTAAATTATTGCAAAGACTTAATTAAAAGAGGATTAGCAAAAAAGATACAAAAAATAACTGGACTTATAATTGATGCCTATTTTTCTGCTACTAAAATTAAATGGATACTCGATAACATAGAGTTGTCAAAAAAACTTTTAAAAGAAGATAAGCTTTTATTTGGAACCATAGATACATGGCTGCTTTGGAAGTTAACAGATGGAAGGTCTTATTTTACTGAGGCGACAAATGCTTCAAGAACCATGCTTTACGACATCAAAAAAAACTGCTGGTCAAAAGAGTTACTTAAAGTTTTTAATATTCCTCATGAAATTTTACCTGAGGTTAAAGATAGTGCAGACGATTTTGGTTATACGACTCTTTTTGGAGATAAAATAAACATAGGAGGTATTGCTGGTGATCAACAAGCAGCAACTATTGGCCAAGCCTGTTTTAAACCAGGGTCTATTAAATCTACATATGGGACTGGGTGCTTTATGATCATGAATATTGGACAGAAACCAAAAATTTCAAAAAATAATTTACTTACAACTATTGCTTATAGAATTAATAATAAGACTACCTATGCTTTAGAGGGATCAATATTCGTTGCTGGTGCTGCTATTCAATGGTTAAGAGATTCACTTAAAGTAATAAAAACGGCACAAGAAACAGAAGTTTTATATTCACAAAGTGATCAGAGTCAACAAATCTATTTTGTTCCTGCTTTTGTAGGTTTGGGTGCTCCGTATTGGGATGGCGAAGCAAGAGGGGCAATTTTTGGTATGACAAGAAATACAGGAATAGCTGAGTTTGTTAAGGCTGCCGTAGATAGTGTTGCATATCAGACTAAAGATTTAATAATTGCAATGGAAAAAGATAGTGGCTTACCTATTAAACAAATTAAAGTTGACGGCGGAATGGTGACAAATGAAAAATTCCTTCAATTTTTATCTAATATTTTATTCCTGACTTGTGACAGACCAAAAATAACTGAGACTACTGCATTGGGGGCTGCTTATCTTGCAGGGCTCTCTTCAAAAATTATCGAAAATACTGAAGAAATATCAAAAAAATGGCAAAGTGAAAAAATATTTAAACCAAAACTTCATAAAAAGGAGATTAAGTATCTTTATCAAGGGTGGTTAAAAGCTGTAAAGAAGACTACTACAAAAAAGAATAGTAAAAAAAATTATTTTTGATATTTATGTTATATGCGCATTAATATTGAAATTGGTGACATAGAAGCATTTATTGAACTTACTGAAACAAATTCCTTTGCCAAGGCAGCAAATAATTTGAATCTATCTCAGCCTGCTCTCTCTAGAAGAATTCAAAAGTTAGAGCACGAATTAGGAACTACACTTTTTGATAGAACTACTAGAAAAGTTCAGCTCTCTTATTCTGGAAGAAACTTTTACGATCGAGCTAGAGGAATAATAGAAGCTGTTAAAACAGCAACAAAAACACTCAATGAAAAATATAGTTTTCCATCAATAGTTAAAATTGGAGTAGTCCATTCTGCTCTTAGAAATATATTATTTTCTGCTTTAAAATCTTTTAAAGAAATCGAACCTAGATGTAAGGTTCAAATTATAGAGAGGTCATCAAATAATGTTGTTGATAGTGTTTTAGGGGGAGAGTGTGATTTTGGTATAAATTTTACTGGTATTCAAGAACCAGGAATTAATTTTGAAAAATTATTTGTAGAGGATTACGTAGTCGCGTTTCCTAAAGGAGATAAATTAGAAAGAAAAAGAAAAATAAAATTAACAGAGATAAAAGATCGAAATTTTATATCAATTTGGAAAGGCTCAGGCAGTAGAATTTATATTGAAAATGCTCTAGCACTTCAAAAAGAAGATATGGATTGGGCCTATGAAGTAAGACATATTCCTACTGCCTTAAATATGGTTGAACAAGGACTAGGCATAACATTAGCCCCTAAATTAGCTATTTCTAAAGACTATACCTCTTTATCTTTTAGACCTCTGATAGATCCATCTGTAACCAGAACAATTGGTTTAATAAAAAGATCAGGGAGAGACCTTAGTTATGACTCGCAAAAATTATACGACTTACTAAAGGATAAATTTAAAAGATAATTAATCAGTATTATGCATAAAAAAATATACTTATTAATGGTATTAATTATTTATGTTGTCCGTTAATAGTTTTCAGACTTTAGACAAGTTTTCTATAAATGGGAAGGAATATAGCTTTTACAATTTATCCTTATTAGAAGATGAATTTCCAAAAGTAAAAACTCTCCCTAAATCAAAAAAAATACTTATCGAAAATTTATTAAGATTAGAGGATGGCAAAGATGTCAACATAAATCTAATTAGAAATGTTTTAAAGAACCCTGAAAAAAAACATGAAGTTTTTTTTCTTCCATCTAGAGTTTTAATGCAAGATTTCACTGGTGTACCTGCAGTTGCAGACTTAGCAGCAATGCGTGATGCTGTCTCAAAAAAAGGTAAGGATCCTTCTAAAGTAAATCCTATTTCACAAGTTGATTTGGTGATTGATCATTCTGTAATGGTTGATTATTTTGCCAGCCCTAAAGCCTTTCAAAAAAATGTTGATATGGAATTTGGAAGAAATATTGAAAGATATGAATTCTTAAAATGGGGACAGCAAGCTTTTAAAAATTTTAGAGTTATACCTCCCGGAACAGGTATATGTCATCAAGTTAATTTAGAATATTTAGCACAAGTTGTGTGGGTTAATGAGCAAAATGATAAGAATTATTTATATCCTGATACTCTAGTTGGGACCGATAGTCATACGACTATGGTAAACGCACTAGGAGTGCTTGGATGGGGGGTAGGGGGTATTGAAGCTGAAGCTGCAATGCTTGGTCAATCCGTATCTATGCTTTTACCTGAAGTGGTTGGTTTTGAAATAACTGGAAAGATGAATGAAGGTGTTACAGCGACAGATCTAGTTCTTACAATTGTTCAAATGCTTCGAGAGAAAGGAGTAGTCGGAAAATTTGTTGAATTTTACGGTGATGGTCTAAAGAATTTATCACTTGCTGACAGAGCAACTATTGCCAACATGGCCCCTGAATACGGTGCTACCTGTGGATTTTTTTCAGTTGATGAAGAAACTATTAAATATTTAAAATTAACCTCTAGAAGCTCAAATCTTATAAATGTTGTTGAAAAATATAATAAAATTCAAGGTTTATGGGCTGATAACACTTGTGATTATAATGAAACCGTTCATTTAAATCTTGAAAATGTTAAAGCGTCTTTGGCTGGGCCTAAAAGACCACAAGATAGAATTAATCTAGAAAGTGTGGATTTAAATTTTAAAGAATTTTCGAAGAACAAACCTATTGAAAAGAAAGTTAAAAACCATAATTACAAATTGCAAGATGGAAATGTTGTTATTGCTGCTATTACCTCATGCACTAATACCTCAAACCCTGATGTTTTAGTTGCAGCCGGACTAGTCGCAAAAAAAGCATGTGAATTAGGGTTACAAGTAAAGCCCTGGGTCAAGACTTCTTTGGCACCTGGTTCAAAAGTTGTTACTGATTACCTAGATAAATCAGGCTTGAATAAATATTTAGATCAATTGGGCTTTCATTTAGTGGGTTATGGGTGCACTACATGTATTGGAAATTCGGGACCTCTTGATAAAGATATTGCAGAGTGCATTACAGAAAATAATTTAACAGTTGCCTCAGTGCTTTCAGGGAATAGAAATTTTGAGGGAAGAGTTAATCCACATGTCAAAGCAAACTATCTTGCTTCTCCTCCATTAGTTGTAGCTTATGCATTAGCTGGATCTGTGCATTCAAATTTAACGAAAGACTCACTTGGTATCGACACAAAAGGTAATGAAGTTTTCTTAAAAGATATATGGCCAAGCAATAATGAAATTCGTGAAGCAGTAGAAAAAAAATGTATCACCTGAAATGTTTAAAAAACAATACTCTAATGCTTTAAACGGGCCTAAAGAATGGCAAAAAATTAAAATATCTTCTGGAGACTTATATAAATGGAAACCGACATCAACCTACGTGCAACAACCTCCTTTTTTTACTGGTCAGACTGATAACAAAGAAATTACACATATTGAAAATGCAAGACCGTTATTACTTTTAGGAAACAGTGTTACCACAGACCATATCTCACCTGCTGGAGCTATCAAATTAGAGAGTCCTGCAGGAAACTATTTTATGGAGCGACAAATAAGACAAAATGATTTTAATTCATATGGGTCAAGAAGAGGTAATCACGAAGTAATGGTAAGAGGTACTTTTGCTAATATCAGAATTAGAAATCAATTACTGTCTGATGTTGAAGGAGGATACTCAATTCTAGAACCCGATAAAAAGAAAATGAGTGTATATGAGGTTGCCATGGAATACGCAAAAAGGTCTGAAAATATTGTCGTTTTTGCAGGTCAAGAATATGGAACTGGTTCATCTCGCGATTGGGCAGCAAAAGGAACAAAATTGTTAGGCATTAAAGCTGTTATTGCAGAGAGCTTTGAAAGAATACATCGATCAAATCTAGTTGGAATGGGTGTCCTTCCAATACAACTTAATAGCCACAAGCTTAATGATTTAAATATAAGATCTTCTGATCTTGTAGATATAAAACTCTCTGGTGAAACCAAACCTTTGCAAGATTTGGAAATATTTATTAAAAGCGATGAAAGTACTAAAATTTTAGAATGTACATTAAGAATTGATACCATCAATGAGCTACAATACTACAAGGCTGATGGAATATTGAATTTTGTTTTGAAAAATATTTTAAAAAATTAAATGATAACTGGATTTTCTAAAAGCTCTTTAAGTCTTACTAAAAAAGTAACTGCTTGCTTTCCGTCAATAAGCCTGTGATCATAACTTAAGGCTATGTACATCATCGGCTTTATGACAATTTTCTTTTTTACTGCAATAGGTCTATCTATAATAGAATGCATGCCTAATATAGCACTTTGAGGAGGATTAATAATGGGTGTGCTCATCATTGAGCCATATATTCCTCCATTTGTAATTGAAAAAGTTCCACCTGATAAATCATTCATTGTAAGTTTATTTGAATTTGCCTTTTGAGCTAAATCGAGGATATCTTTTTCAATATCACTGTTTGATAGATTTCCAGCATCTCTAATTATTGGAACAACCAAACCCTTTTCTGATCCAATTGCTATCCCTATATCAAAATAATTTTTGTAAATTATTTTATTATCATATATTTCTGAATTTATCTCTGGTATTTCTTTAAGGACATCCGTACAGGCTTTAACAAAAAAAGACATAATGCCTAGTTTGACACCATATTTTTTTTTGAAAGATGTTTGTTCTTTTTTTCTTAAAGACATAATAGCCGACATGTCAACTTCATTAAATGTTGTAAGAATTGCCGCAGTATTTTGTGCATCTTTTAATCTTCTAGCAATGGTTTGTCTAAGCTTGGACATTGGAATGGTTTTTTCATTTTGATTTGCTGTTTCAATATCGAAATTTTTAAGACTATTTTCAGAGCTTGGAGAATTCTCAGATTTCTTAATAATATCAGGCTTATTAGGAAGTTTTAATTCCTTTGCAGTTTCTTTCTTCTCTTTAATCTGATTAATTTTGCTTTCAGCGCTATCAATTATAACCTCATCAGTAATCTCAGCAATAGACTGACCAACATTTACCGTAGCACCTACAGGGGCAATGATCTTAGTTAACTTTCCTGAGGATTGAGCTGGAATTTCAATTGTGATTTTTTCAGTCTCTATTTCAGCTAAATTATCTCCAGATTTAAAGTTTTCACCCTCTTTAACTAACCATGATGTAATTGTTCCCTCAATTATAGACTCTCCAAGCTCAGGTACAGTTATATTTTTCATTATTCTTTTGGAAGGTTTTTAAATTTCATAAAACTCACACCACTTCTTTCTTTTATAACACGTTTTAATGGTGATTTAAGTGCTAATTCTTTAATGAGCATTTGGTTAGTAATATGTCTTTTTGAAATACCAGTTGCTGGAGCTGCTGCGGGGCGCCTACCAACATAATGTATTTTTTTCTCGTAATTATTTCGAACAAATACATGTCTTATTCTACTTTTTACAAACCCCCAAGTGCCCATATTTTTTGGTTCCTCTTGGGCCCAAATCATTTCACAGTCTTTATATTTCATAAGTATTTCTGATAATCTGTCAAAAGGGAAAGGGTATATCTGTTCAATTCTTATAATTTTAACATCTTTGATTTTATGCTCAGATCTATAATCGTCTAACTCATAGAATATTTTACCAGAACAGAAAACAACTCTTTTTGGATTTTTAATGTCATCGTCAATTACTCTATGAAAAGATGTTTTACCTATAAATTCCTCAATATGAGAAATATTATTTGGATGGCGTAATGTAGACTTTGGTGTAAATATTACTAATGGTTTTCTAAAATTTCTATGTATCTGTCTTCTTAAAGCATGGAAATAGCTAGCTGGGGTAGTACAATTTACAATTTGAATGTTGTCTTCAGCAGCCATTTGCAGAAATCTTTCTATTCTTGCACTTGAATGCTCAGGGCCCATGCCTTCGTGACCATGGGGTAAAAGCATAACCAAACCACTCATCTGCATCCATTTTCTCTCACTTGAGGTTATAAATTGATCGATAATAATTTGTGCACCGTTAGCAAAATCTCCAAACTGAGCCTCCCACATAACAAGTGTGTTGGGATCAGCTAGTGAATATCCATATTCAAAACCAAGTACTCCTAATTCAGACAAAAAACTATCTACTATTTCAAATTCTTTTTGTTTTTTTGAAATATTGTTCAAAGGAATATACCTTTTTTCAGTTTTTTGATCATAGAAAACAGAATGTCTCTGGCTAAAAGTACCTCTTCCAGAGTCTTGACCTGCGAGTCTTACTTGATATCCCTCTTTTAGTAAGCTTCCTATCGCTAAAGCTTCTGCGAAAGACCAGTCAATCCCTTTTCCAGTTTTTATAGCTTTGATGCGAGCATTATTAAATTTTTGCAATTTTGGGTGCAAATTAAAATTATCTGGAATATTAGTTATTTTTATACCTGTATCTTTTAAAGACTTTTCAGACTCAGAGGTTTTTCCTCTTCTTAAGGGGTCTTTAGGAGCACGACTTAAACCACTCCATTGACCGCCCATCCATAATTTTGTTTTCAATTTATAATTTTTTGCCTTCTCGAATTTTTTTTCAAGATCAGACCAAATCTGATCTTTTAAATAGTCAATTTGTTTTTGATTTACAACCTCCTGCTCTAAAAGTTTATTTGCATAAATACTTGCAACTGATTTTTTCTTTTTAATAGTCTCATACATCAAAGGTTGGGTAAATGAAGGTTCATCTCCTTCATTATGACCGTGTTTCCTATAACAAAACATGTCAACCATTGTGTCTTTTTTAAAAGTATTTCTAAATTCTGTTGCAGCTCTTGAGGCCAATACTACTGCCTCAGGGTCATCACCATTTACATGAAAGATTGGTGACTGAACAATTTTTCCAATTTCTGAGGAGTAGGGTGCCGAACGACTATATTGAGGACTTGTGGTGAAACCAATTTGGTTGTTAATTATGAAATGTATTAATCCACCAATTCTATAACCATTTAGCTGTGACATTGTAAAAGTTTCAGCTACGACTCCTTGACCAGCAATTGCAGCATCTCCGTGAATTAAAAGACCAGAAACTCTTGTATTATTATTATCTCTAATAAGTCTTTGTTTCGCTCTAATTTTACCAGCAACTACTGGGTTTACTGCTTCCAAATGTGAGGGATTTGCAGCCATACTAACATGAATTAAATTACCCCCAAAACTTCTGTCTGAACTTGCGCCTAAATGATATTTTACATCACCGGACCCCTGGTCACTTAAAGCATTTTCCCCACCGTGGATAAATTCACCAAATATTTGTACATGAGGTTTTTTAACTATATTTGCTAAAATGTTCAGTCTGCCACGATGAGCGCAAGCAAATGAAAAATCTTCGACGCCGTACTCCGATGATCTTTTTAAAATTTGTTCTAAGGCAGGTATCGTAGACTCAGCACCTTCAAGACCAAATCTTTTTGTTCCTCTGTATTTGGTATCTAAAAATTTTTCAAAGTATTCTGCTGAAACTAATCTTTCTAATATCGTCCTTTTACCTCTTGGAGTAAGTTGCATATCCTTTTTCTCCTCTATTCTATCTTTAAGCCATTTATATTCTTCAGCCGATTGTATGTGCTTGTATTCAATTGCAAGTGTTCCAGAGTATATAGATTGTAATTTTTCAAAAACTTCTTTAACAGTTGCCTTTTTGAAACCTAAATAACCAAATAAGAAAATCTTACGATCGTAATCTTTTTTTTGAAAACCATAATACTCAGGGTCTAAACCTGATGGACTATTTTTTATCATTAAACCTAAAGGGTCTAAGTCAGCAATTAAGTGGCCGATTTCTCTGTAAGCTCTAATCATCATAACTAGTCTCAAAGAGTCAGTGATTGCTTGATCAAGCGAAATCTGATTAAAGTCTTTACCTCTTGAAGTTTGTGACCAATCAATTTTTTGATAATCAGCTAAGATGGAAATTTCTTCAGGTGCAAGAGTATTAAAAAAATCATGCCAACTTTTATCAACTAGACTTGGGTCTTTTATATATTCTTTATAAATAGAAATAACTTGAGCAGCATTGTTAGTTGTGAGAAATGAATTATAAGATCTCATTAATAGGATAATGTATACGCTTATCTTATAAAAATGTCATTTAATTTTTAATTATAAAAGCTTATCGATTGCTGATACCATTACCTGAACAGATCTAACAGATTTTTTTAGCATTAATTTTTCTTTAGAGGTAAGTTTTACCTCAATAATTTTTTCAATTCCTTTTTTTCCAATAACTGTAGGAACACCCATATACATATTGATAAGACCATATTGACCATTAATATAGGCTGCGCAGGGTAATATTTTTTTTTGATCGAATAAAAATGCCTCTGCCATCAGAATGGCTGAACTAGCAGGTGCATAAAAAGCAGAACCTCTTTTAAGTAATTTCACTATCTCTCCTCCACCCATTCTTGTTCGATTGACTATTTTCTCAATTTTTGAGTAAGGAAATTTTTTTAGCTTTAGGAAATCCATTAAAGGCACTCCTCCTATTGTTGTATAGTTGATGAGAGGAACCATGTCATCTCCATGTCCACCTAATACAAATGTTTCAACGTCATTCACAGAAATGTTCAAAGCATCTGATAAAAAATATTTCATTCGAGAAGAGTCTAGTACTCCTGCCATTCCAACACACATATTTTTCGGAAGTTTTGAATATTTTTGAAGTACATATACCATTGCGTCTAAGGGGTTTGTGATACAAATAACAAATGCTTTTGGGGCATATTTTTTTATATCTAGAGCTATTTTTTTAATTATTTTCCCATTGGTCTCTAAAAGATCATCCCTGCTCATTCCAGGTTGACGAGGTAAACCGGCAGTTATGATGATGACGTCAGATCCTTTCATTTTAGAAAAGTCATTTGTGCCCTCTATTGACCCTGTAAAACCTTCAACAGCAGAAGATTGGCTGAGATCTAAAGCTTTTCCTTGGGGCATCCCGCTTACAACATCTATTAGTGTTACGTCTCCAAGTTTTTTTAAAGCGGCTAAATGTGCGAGGGTGCCGCCGATGTTTCCAGCGCCAATTAGTGAAATTTTATTCACTTATTATCCATTTTGGATATTTCATGCTTTATTTCAGCTATAGCTTTAGCTGGGTTTAATCCTTTCGGACAGGAGTTGGTACAATTCATGATTGAGTGACATCTGTATAGTTTAAGACTATCATCTAACTCATTCAACCTTTCTTTTTTCTCTTCATCTCTACTATCTTTTATCCAGCGGTTTGCTTGAAGTAGGACAGCAGGTCCTAAATATTCATCTTCATTCCACCAATAACTTGGACAAGAGGTACTACAAGAAAAGCACATTACACATTCCCATTTGCCATCTAGCTTATCTCTATCTTCGACTGACTGTATATTTTCTCTTTTATTATTTGGGGATTTTTTATTTAACCATGGCTTTATAGATTTAAATTGTTCAAAAGCTTTTTTCAAATCTACCACTAAATCTTTTAAAACTCTCATATGAGGAAGAGGGTAAATATTAATTTCATCGGAACATTCCTCTATATGTTTCTGGCATGCAAGTGTATTGACACCGTCTATATTCATTGCACATGATCCACAAACACCTTCTCTACATGATTTTCTGAAAGTTAGACTTGGATCAACCTCGGCTTTAATTTTGTTTAATATATCTAAAACCATTGTCCCTGCTTTAGCTACATCAATTTCAAATCGATCTATTTGAGGGGGCGTATCTTCTTCACCTGACCATCGGTAAACATTAACGATCCTGATATCATGGTTTTGTTGAGCCTGCTCATCAATGAGATCTACATTGGAATATGATTTTCCTTTGATTGGAATTGAGTTTTTAGGAAGAGTGAGTTGAACCATCTAGTAAACCCTTACTTGTGGGGGTATAACAGAAATTTGATTACTTAGTGTCGTCATTCTTACGGGCCTGTGAGTGACCTTATAATCAGTAGCATCTCCCCAAAAAAGTGTGTGTTTAAGCCAATTTTCGTCATCTCTTTCTGGGAAATCTTCTCTAGCATGAGCGCCTCTACTTTCAGTTCTTTGTTCAGCTGAAACACCGACACTACCAGCGACTTGCATTAAGTTATGAAGTTCTAAAGCTTCAATTAAGTCTGTATTAAAAACATCTGACTGATCTTTGACTTTAATATGTTTAAGATCTTGGGACATTGAATACAATTCGTCGTTGCCCAGTTTTAAGGTTTCACTCTCTCTGTAAACACCAAATCTTTTCTGGACAGTCTTTTGCATATTTTCTCTTAACTCTCCAACCGATACATCACCTTTATTATTTTTAATTGATTCAAGTCTTTCTATTATTAAATTTGTTTGTGACAGAGATGGAGTCCTCAATGACTCCTTACTATCAATAACTTGTCCTGCTTGGATGGCTGCACCTCTTCCAAAAACAACAAGCTCTGCTAGAGCATTTGTTCCAAGTCTATTAGCTCCATGAACTGATGCACATGCTGCTTCACCAATTGCCATTAATCCCTCACATACTTCTTCTGTATTAGAGTCATTAGGTTTCAAAACCTCTGCTTTGAAATTAGTTGGGATTCCTCCCATGCAATAATGAACAGTTGGGATAACTGGAATTGGTTCTTTAGAAATATCTCTCCCACAAAATGCTTTAACAGACTCAGAGATACCAGGTAATCTTTTAGCAAGCATATCAGCATCAAGGTGCTCTAAATGAAGATTTATATAGTCTTTATTAGGTCCACATCCTCTACCAGCACTGATCTCTTTACTTATAAATCTTGAGATAACATCTCTAGCTGCAAGGTCTTTGGCATTTGGAGCGTACTCAAGCATAAACCTAGTGCCCTCATTATTTTTTAAAATACCGCCCTCACCTCTAGCTGCCTCTGATATTAAAACACCTACACCATATATTCCAGTGGGATGAAACTGAATGAATTCCATATCGGACAATGGAAGTCCTGCCCTGAGGGCGATACCTGCACCATCACCTGTACAAATATGTGCACTCGTTGAAGATTGAAATATTCTTCCATATCCTCCAGTAGCTAAAATAGTCATTTTTGCAACAAATCGGTGCAATGACCCGTCTTCAACATTGATTGCTAAAAGTCCACAAATTGAGTCGTTATCATCTTTTAGTAAATCAATGGCAAAGTATTCGTTATAAAAATCAACGTTATTTTTAAGGCTTTGCTGATATAACGTGTGAAGTAATGCATGTCCTGTTCTATCAGCTGCAGCACAAGCTCGACTAGCAGGTTCACCTTTACCATTTTTCGTCATGTGCCCACCAAAAGGTCTTTGGTATATCTTACCGTCCTCAGTTCTCGAAAACGGCATGCCGTAATGCTCCAGCTCAACAATAGAGTCAACTGCATTTGCACATAGATATTCGATACTATCTTGGTCACCAAGCCAATCTGAGCCTTTTACAGTGTCAAACATATGCCATTGCCAACTATCTTCACCCATGTTGGCAAGCGCGGCGCCTATACCACCTTGAGCTGCCACAGTATGACTTCTAGTAGGATAAACTTTTGATACACATGCAGTCTTAAGGCCTTGCTCAGAGCATCCCAGAGCGGCTCTTAAGCCGGCACCTCCAGCACCTAAAACAACAACGTCTAATTTATGATCAGTGAAATTCATGTTAAAAAAATAATACCGGTAAAAAAATTAAAAATGAGACACTAATGGTGCAATCTGTCAAAAAGGAATAAAATTTCATTTGCTTAAACTTAAAATAATCTTCATAAACTTTACCCAATTGAATTCTAATATGGAACATTGATATAACAAAAAAAATTGACAACAAAATTTTATTGGACGTATTTGATAATAACAAATTTAAAGAATTTGAGTCAGATAGAGAGTTTATAAAAAATAATATGAACCAATAACTAATAGGAATTAATGCAAGATACATAATTCTTTCAATTTTCCATTTTTGTGAGGCTTTCATCAGAATATCATCCATGTAAATGTTAATGTCATAATAATATTTAATACTAATATGATGTATGTAATTAAATAAACATTTTTGATTTCCATTCCAATTACAAACGACCATAAAAAATATTTAAAACCATTCAATAAATGATGGTTGAAAATAAAAAACCAAAAAACAAATATCAACTTTACAGGTAAAAAGTTGATGAACATTGTTAATAGAACATTGAGCTGAGGAAGTATACTTGCACTACCTAACCAGACTGCAAAAAAAGGAATTGAAAATGCAAATGCTATAACGCCTATTCTGCTAGAAATAGAGAATATCATAGTTAAAAAAGGCCTATAAATCTGTAAATGTGGTGATAACGGAGCCATAGGAAAGAAATATATTCAAAAAAAATCTTATAGTAAAAAGCTATTATTTTATTAATTCATGCATTATATAAATTAATCAAATTGTGGAAAAAGTGTTGATCAAATATGTTTGTAGTAAAAATTAAAGGTCTGAAAACGCCATTAAATCGATTAATATCAGTGCAGGTCGTGAACATTTTGTTTAAATGTGCCGAATCTCACCCCGCATGAGAAAAGCTTTATTTTTAAAGTTGGCACCACGACCTATGAATTTACCCTTTTTATTATCTATATTGTCTATGTATACTCACGAGCTATGTCTGCTTTAGCTCAAATATCCAAATATATTGATCGCTTTAATACATTTGTTGGATACCTTTGTGCGTTCTTTGTTTTCTCTATGGTAATAGTGGTGTTCACAGTTGTTGTACTTAGATACGGCTTCAATATTGGTTTCATTTGGATGCAAGAAGTTTATGTATGGCTTCATAGTTTTATATTTATGCTAGGAGCTGGCTTTACATATTTAGCCAATGAACATGTAAGAATTGATGTCTTTTATAGAGAGGCTTCAAAAAAGTATAAAGCGATTGTTGATCTTTTAGGTAATATTTTTTTATTACTACCTTTTTTGTATATCATCTGGAGTTATAGCTATCCTTTTGTATATCGTTCTTTTTTAATGGGGGAAGTCTCAAGAGAAGCTGGTGGTATGCCTGCCTTATTTATTTTAAAAAGTGCAATACTATGGTTTTGTTTAGTCTTATTTATACAATTAATTTCAAATGTAATTAAGTCTTTGCAAACGCTTACAAGCTTCGATGACTCTAGAAAAAAATCATGATTAGTCCTGAAATTTTAGCAATTGTAATGTTTGTCACAACATTGGGATTATTGCTCTTTGGTTTTCCTGTTGCTTTCACTCTTGCGGGAACAGCTCTTATGTTTGGTTTTCTCGGGGATGCTTTGGAAATATTTAATTTTAGAATGCTTGGGTTTTTTCCTCAACGCGTATTTGGCACAATGATTAATGAGCCTCTTGTAGCGGTACCTCTATTTATTTTTATGGGAATAATGTTAGAAAAGACAAAAATAGCTGCAGGTCTTTTGCAGTCTATTGGAGAGCTTTTTGGCTCAACAAAAGGGGGTCTGGGTATTGGTGTAGTGATAGTAGGTATGTTACTTGCTGCTTCCACAGGAATTGTTGGAGCAACAGTTGTGACAATGGGAATGCTCTCCTTACCCTCAATGATGAAAGCCGGCTATGACCAAAAAATAGCCACAGGAACTATTTGTGCTGCAGGAACATTGGGTCAAATAATACCTCCTTCAATTGTTTTAGTATTACTTGCAACAATTTTACAAGGCGCAAACGAAGAAGCAGCGATGTTAGTTGGTAATTTAGCCCCTGATCCTGTTACAGCAATTGATTTATTCGCTGGCGCTATCTTGCCTGGGCTTATGTTGGTGGTCTTATTTATAATATTCATTTTCTTTTACGCTAGATTTAATCCTCTATCTTGTCCACCAGTTGAAACAAGCAGATCAAGAGCAGAGATTTATATTGAAGCAGCTAAATCAGTTATTCCTCCAATAACTCTTATTATTCTAGTTTTGGGTTCTATACTTTTTGGTATTGCAACACCCACAGAGTCAGCTTCTGTTGGTGCTGTAGGTGCTGCCGTTATAGCACTTTTAAAAGGAGAATTAAATTTTAAGAATGTTAAAGAGACTGCTTTAGGGACTGTAAAGCTTAGTTCTTTTGTTTTTGTAATTTTAATAGGGGCATCAATGTTTTCATTAGTATTTCGTGGCTTTGGAGGTGATGAAATGATAGAACATTTTCTTGGTAATTTACCAGGAGGCCTTTATGCAGCCCTTATTTTGGTAATGATTGTCATTTTCCTTTTAGGCTTCTTTCTAGATTATATAGAAATAATTTTTGTTATCGTGCCTTTAGTTGGTCCAATATTGATTGCAAATGGAGCAGATCCCTTGTGGCTGGGTATTCTTATTTCATTGAATTTACAAACAAGTTTCTTAACACCTCCTTTTGGTTTTTCCTTATTTTTCTTAAGAGGGGTGGCACCAAACAGTATTCAAACTAAAAATATGTACAAAGGAGTAATTCCTTTTATTGGAATTCAAATATTGGCAATATTAATTGTTGGTTTTTATCCGGAGATCGCTACTTGGCTACCAAATGAAATGTTTTAGAAAAAAACTCATCCCCGAAAATTAACGGGGATGATTTTAATCGAAAAATTTATGCTGATGGGTAAGTAAATGGTAGGCTTCTTACTCTCATATACTCTTTCTCTGATGTATTTGTCCATCTCAAGATAGAAGATCTGAATTCAACAATATGTGAAAAAAGCGCTTGAGAGACAGGATCTTCAGCAGCGATAGCACTACAAACTTCACCTGCTCTTTGCCCTAGCGCGTTCATAACAGGATCTGGTAGCTGTCTCATTTGAACACCATGTTCATTGATGAGTTTTTGATAAGAACTGTCATTTACTGCTTGAAAAAATGAAAGCACTTCCATGTTTACAGCTTTTGACGCAACAGTTATGAGTTCTTTAGTTGCATCATCGAGCTTCTCCCACTCAAACATATCAATAGAACAATCTAAAATTGTTGCTGGTTCATGCCATCCTGGGTTGTAATAGTACTCAGCAGCCTGGTGAAGACCTTTACCCAGATCAGCTGCCGGACCAATCCATTCAGTAGCATCGATAGCTCCTGATGCAAGAGAAGGTAAAACATCGGCACCTGCTAATAGAACAGTGTTTGCACCAAAAGATTTTAATACTTCGCCACCAAGACCTGGCATTCTTATTTTTAAACCCTCAAAATCTGCAAGAGAGTTGATTTCTTTATTAAACCAACCGCCCATTTGATTTCCAGTATTACCCATTGGCAAAAATTTTACACCAATAGAGTTATAGGCTTTGTCAGCTGCTTCAATACCGCCGCCGTAATAACACCATGCATTTTGCTCCTGAGCAGTTAAACCGAAAGGTAGAGCTGCAGAAAATGATGGGGCCATGCTTATGTTAGTCCAGTAGTAGCCAGCTCCATAAGCCATTTGAGCTGCTCCAGATCTAACTGCATCTAATGACTCAAGAGGTGGTACTAATTCACCACCGTGGTAGACTGTGATTTTTAATTTGTCAGAAGCATTGTTTATGTAACTAGCAAATCGGTCAATAGCTTTTCCCAGTCCACTAGCCTTACCGAAAGCAGAACATGCGATCCATTCCATGTGTCCACCAGATATAGCTGGAGCTGGAAATGAAGAAACTGCTGCAGCACCAAGTGCTGCAGCACCGGCACCTTTCAGAAAGTTTCTTCTTTTCATTGCTTTGCTATTTTTAGTCTTTTTAGCCATAAAAATTTCCCTCCTATATTAAGAAATAATTAATTATCTTTTATTAGCTATCATTATACCAATAATCACAGATAAAATTCCAGCGTAATGATAGCTCTGCAGAGTCTCTTGAAAGACTAAATATGCAAGAATTCCTCCAAAAATAGGCATTAAATGAAGAAAAGGACCAGATTTATTGGGGCCAATTAAGGCAACACCAGTATTCCAACACATGTAAGAAAGGATGCTAGGAAACGTACCCGTATAACCAATTACTAATAAAGTTTTCTGATCAAAATTAATGAAATTATTTAGTATAATAATGTCATATAAAAATACAGGTGACAGTAAAATTACTGTGAACACAAATGATAGATATAAAAAACTAAAGCCTGAAACTCCTGTCTCATTTTTTTTTAGGAATATTGAATACAAAGCCCAGGAAACTACAGCAAGTAATATAAATAGATCTCCAGAATAAAATTTTGAATCAAAGATATTTTGATAATTTCCCTTTGTAATTACATAACTAACACCAATTAGTGATATTATTACACCCAGCATTTGAAACAAATTCGTTTGATGTTTATAAATAAATTTATTTAAAAGTATTATTAACATTGGAGTTGTTGATATTACCAACAAAGAATTAATAACTGTTGTAGCAGTTAAACCCACATATGTGAGTGTATTGAAAAGAGTTGGCCCAGTTAAAACTATTAAAAAAATCATACCGGGTTGTTTCTTTAAAAGGGGTAAATCATTTAAGGCTTTTTTTAAACAAAAAGGGGTTAAAATAACAAAAGCAATTACCCACCTATAAAATGCTAAAGATAAAGGTGATACTAAATCTTCAACTGAAGATAATCTTCCAATAATAAAATTACCTGACCAAAATAAGGAAGCAAAACATAAAAATATAGCTGCTTTAAGAGAAACACTCACAGATATTTTTTAGTAAAGTTTTTCAATGGCAATTGCTAATCCTTGTCCACCACCAATACACATACTTGCGACACCAACTTTTTGTTTTGTTCGCCTTAATTGATGAGCCAAGGTTGTGACTATTCTCGCACCAGAACAACCAATTGGGTGACCTAGTGCAATAGCCCCCCCAGCAATATTTAATTTGTTTGGATCTATTTTTAGTGATCGTTGAACTGCAACTGAAGTTGCAGAAAATGCCTCATTAATCTCTACGAGATCAAAATAACCAATATTAACATCCATTTTCTTCATTAATTTCTGAATTGCTATAATAGGAGTGACTCCCATATAATCAGGGTTTCCGGCTGATGAGGCCCAAGATAGAATTTTTGCTATAGGTCTAATTTTATTAGATTTAATATACATCTCTGAAGCTAAGGCTAAAAAACTAGCGCCATCGTTTAGCGAAGAAGCATTTCCGGCCGTAACAGTGCCAGACTTTTTAAAAACAGCTTTAAGTTGGCCGAGTTTAACAAGTGTTGTATCTTTGCGAACCTCATCTTTGTAAGTTGATTTAATCAATTCATTTTTATAATAATTATTTTTTATAGCCTTATATGTTTTCAGATATGACTGATAAGCAAATTGATCTTGGTCTCGTCTAGTGACATTATATCTTCTTGAAACATTTTCTGCAGTTATGCCCATATGCTCTTTTGAAAATGCATCTGTTAGTCCATCGTTCACTAAGGTGTCAATAAAAACATTATTCCCTAATTTTTTTTCACCTGTCCTACTTAAATAAGCATGACGTGATCTAGACATACTTTCCTGACCTCCGACAATTAATAAGTCAGACTCCCCTGAATAAATTTTAGATGACCCATCCATGGTGGCTCTCATGCCACTACCACAAACTTGATTTACAACATAAGCGAAAGAGGACTGTTGCATTCCTGAATTTAAAGCAACTTGCCTGGCTGTATTCATACCAAGACCACTTGTTAAGACCTGTCCCAAAATAAGCCCTTCTATTTCTTTTGTATTAATTTTTTTATTTCTTTCAAATAAGTCCTTAAGGCAAGAAACTCCTAAATCAACTGACTCAGTTTTTTTGTAGTTTCCAAGATAGGCCCCAATGGGTGTTCTGACTGCATCAATTATAAAAACATCATTCATTTACATTTATCGTCCTATATTCACTTACTGATTCAGGGTTTGCCAATGATCCTAAATTTTGCACTTTATCATTATTGATGATTTTTTTGACAATTATTTCAGAGTTTTTTCCACTTTTTGTTCTTGGAATATCTTTTACTACAAATACCTTCCAGGGAACATGTCTTGGACTAAGGGATGTTTTAAGATGTTTTTTCAATACCTCCCTAAAATCAATAGTAATTTTTGAAGTTGATAATTTCAAAAAAAGTACAATTTTTTCATCATTTTCAGCCATATATCCTGTTGCCAAACAATCTTCAATCCAGTGAAATTTTTGCAAACTATTATAGATTTCACCGGTACCTATTCTTACTCCACCTGGGTTTAATGTAGCATCTGACCTTCCAAATATTACATAACCTCCATTATTTGTTTTTTTTACATAATCTCCGTGGGCCCATATATTTGGAAATTTTTCAAAGTAAGCAGATTTATATTTTCTATTAAGCTTGTCATTCCAAAAATAAATAGGTTTAGATGGGAAGGGTGTCTTACAAACCAACTCACCAGTTTTTTTTGTTGGTTTGCCCTTTTCATTGAAAACATCAATGTTCATACCAAGACCTGGTCCTTGAATTTCGCCAGAATAAACGGGTAGAGTTGGTATTCCTAACATAAAACACGAGACAATATCTGTACCACCACTCACTGAATGTATGAATGATTGAGAGTTTAAACTTTTATTTATAAATTTAAAAGTATCTGGACTTAGAGGAGAGCCAGTAGATATAAAACAGCTAATTTTTTTTAAAATGTTTTTTTTATTAGATTTGTATTTGTTCTGAATAGTTTCATAAATCTTTGCACCAGCACCTAACATTGTTGATTTAGTATCTTTTGTCATACTAATAACTCGATTAGTATTTGGGTAAAATGGAGATCCATCATAAAGAACAATTGTAGATCCCAATAATAAGTTTGAAACAGTCCAATTCCACATCATCCATCCACATGTTGTTAAAAAAAGCATCTTGTCTTTTGATTTAACATTAGTATGTAGTGCCAATTCTTTTAAATGCTGAAGAAGTGAGCCACCATGACCGTGTGTAATACATTTGGGAAGTCCCGTAGTCCCACTAGAAAATAAAACATAAAGAGGATGGTTGAAATCTAATAAGACATGCTCATTAATTCTCTTATATTTTTTTTGAGATATAATTTTTTTAAATTGAGAGGTGTTCTTATTGGAAGGGTAACTAGTTTTTAAAATTAATGGATTGTTTAAGTTTTGTTTTAATAATCTTAAGTTTTTTGAATAATCAAATTTTTTGCCATTGTAAAAATAATGATCAGCAATAATTAGCAGTTTAGGTTTTAATTGGGAAAACCGGTCAATCACAGCTTGTGTTCCAAAATCAGCGGAACAAGATGACCAAACTGCACCTATTTTAGCGGCTGATAAGAAACTAATTATCGTGTCTGGTATATTTGGAAGATATCCAACTACAACATCACCTTTTTTAATGTCTAAACCTAGAAAGAAGTTGCTTAAAGCATTGACTCTCACGTTCAAATCACAGTAGGTTATTATTTCTTTATATTTATTTTCTCCAATAAATTCAATTGCAGTATTTGAAGAATTATTTTTATAAATTAAGTCATAGTAATTAAGACTACAGTTATTAAAAAAAATAGAATTCCAAAAGGAATTTTTTTTATTGTAAGCTTTGAATGATTTTTTCTTCTCTAAATGAATATTAAAATATTCAACTAGAGACTCCCAAAAATTTTCTGGATATTGATTGCTCCACTGCCAAAGTTTATTATAACTTGAAAATTTTTTAAGAAATTTTTTCTCTAAATATGTTTGAAATTTATAAAGATTTGTTGATTTAATAAATTGATTAGTTGGTTCAAATAATTTATCCATCATTATTTTTCATTAAACTATGAAGCTCGTTGGGTATCTTACAAGGAGCTCCTTGGGAGTTTACACAAACTATCAAAATTTTGGATCTAAAAATAATTTTATTACGTCTTAAGAGATTTTGTTCAAGTTCAAATGAAACATTTTTAAGAGCCAAAACTCTACTTTGAACATTTAAAGTGTCCTCAAGTTTACAAGACTCAATATAGTCACATTCAATTTTTTTAACAAGAAAAAGTCGATCATAGTCTTTAAGTAATGTGGTGAGTGTGAAACCTAATTCATTAATCATTTCAGTGCGTGCTCTCTCAATAAATTTCAAATAGTTTGCATAATACACCACTCCACCAGCGTCTGTGTCTTCGTAATAAATTTTAAAAGTATATTGGAACATTAAGATGTTAGACCTAGGTACAATATATAAGTAATTATAATTATAACTATACCAAAGATTAAATATCTATAATCGTTCATTTAATTAACCCTCTATGGAATTATTAGGATATCTTCTCTCTCTTAAAATAGTAAATCATTTTGTGTTTCGAAGAGACGTCTGATTTTTCTTTTATGACGTTTACTAACTCCCAACCTTCTTTTCCACCTTTATTGAGCCAATCGTTTTCTGACTCTAATTCCTCATCATCCAAGTATTGGGTGTAAATTCTATACTCCCACTTTGTATGTTTTTTTTTATCAAATACTGGGTTAATCATTTCTTTGTAACCTTATGCATTTAAATTATAGAAAAACCACGCTGCAGAAAAACACCATAGTGTAAGAAAAATTTTACCCAACTTATCTGCTTTTTTGAAATGTGAATTCATTTCATTCAATTGGCCATCATTTTGCTGATCTTTACTATTAGAAAAATCCTTTATTTTTTTTTGATAGAAGAATTTATAAATATTTATTGCACAGGTCCATCCTGTTAGAATATAGAAGATTGAACTAGATAAAGTAGACATTATTTTATTTTAAAGGATTTAAAAATTAATAAAATCAATAATTGGTTTCGTAGTGTAACGGATAGCACAAATGACTTCGGATCATTTAGTCAGGGTTCGAATCCTTGCGGAACCGCCAAATATGACTATAAAAGACTTCCCAGTCCTTGAAGTTTGTTTATGAAATCTTTGATTTGATTATTAATTTTTTGATTATCAATTTCAATTTGATCGTTTTTACTAAAATCTAAATCAAATAGACTCTCTCTATCTTGTAGCATTTCTTCTAATGTTAGATCTGCACTATTATCAAAATCAAAATTAGTTAAAATCACTTTTGTAAGCAAAGGGGTAATAGCATAACTTGAAATTATTCCAAACATTCCTGCTTCATTAAATTCTTGTCCGTTAACAGTACTAAAGAAAACTAAAAGCTTTGATGCTCTATTAATCTCTGCATTTGAGAGAGCATTATTTTTTGAAATATCTAAAAAACTAAATAGATCTTCAAAACACTTTCCTTTATTTTTGCTAAAATTAGAACAGGATAAAGATGCTTTTGAATTCATGTAAGACAAAACCTCTCCAAATAACAGAGTTATGCTAGCAGGAGTGCTATCACATTTAGCATATGTAAAAGTATTATTCGTATTATTTAGAAAGTCATATGACCCCTCTGGGTTATCCAAATCTTCAAAAACGATCTCTAAAATATCATTATCAAGTTTCATAAATATATTATTGAATTCAAATATCTCACCATCTAGATAAGTCCAATTTTCATATACTTTTGAGTCTGTAAACTGAAGATAGAAATAAGTATACTCATCAGTTTCATCCTGACTCTCATAAAGATTAAAATAACTGCTTTCACTGATAATAAAAACATCCTGTTCTTTTGAACAATCATTGCTCCAAGTGCCATGAAATTTTTCGGGAATTAAATTTTCAGCAATTAATGAAAGCGGAAAAATTAAAAAAGATATATAAAAAACAAAATAATGTCTCATTTTTAAGCTTTAGGTAAATAATTTTAAATTAAAAAAATTTTAAGTAAAATAAACTTTTTTAAATAATAAACGCTAATCCTAGATATTTATAAATAACTTTGAACCATATAATAAGAGTTCGAACTATTGCAGCAAAGCCAAAAATAACTAATAATATGTCAATGGACACAGTTTTTGTTGCAGCACTTAGAGAGGAAGTGGTCGGTCTAGAGTATTTTCATTTACTAGGTGTTGGTAAGATTAATGCTGCTTTTAGAACGTCTGAAATTATTGCTAATCTTCAACCAAAAGAAATAGTAAATTTTGGTACAGCAGGTGCAGTTAATAAAAATTTAAAAGGTATTATAGAGTGCACAAAGTTTTTTCAAAGAGATATGGATTGTAGAGGTTTACTAGATCTTAAACTAGGCGATACACCCTTTGATGATTTAAATGAAATTATATTTTCAACTGATGGTTTTTCGTGTGGAACAGGTGATAATTTTGTTAAAAAAGAAATTGAGATGCAAGTAGATGTAGTTGATATGGAGGCATACGCAATTGCAAAAGTTTGTTATATAAATAAAATAAAATTTAGATGCTTTAAATTTATTTCTGATAATGCTGATCAAAATGCTAATTTAAATTGGATTGATAACTTGAAACTTGGAGCTAGGAAATTTGAAAAGTTTAGAAAAGAAAAGCTAATCAAATAGAGTCTTTTATCGTAATTTGAGTTTTTTAAGTTGAGGTTAATTCTTTCTAAACTTTAACAATTTTAATTTATTTAAATTTAAATCTTCTGGGAGTTTCTTAAAAAAATCATTTAATCCTCTTATAATTACATAAGTGATTATAAAACTCATAACTGTGTCACTCAAAAAATGATCCCCCTCCATAATTCTTAACAAAGAGATTAAGAATATGAATGCATAGGCAAATGTATTCCATGAAGATTTATTAAAGATAATTAATAAAGCCAATGATAGAGTGAAGAAAGATACGTCTCCTGAAACAAAACTGCAATTAGTGCTACAATAATCTACATTTAACCATGGTATGGTAAATGGCTCTTGGCCGCCAAACTGGATTGTATCATTAGGTCTTGCTCGCCCCCAAAGATTTTTAAAAATAGAATTAACAACAACACCTGTTCCTAAGATAAGACAAGAGAATAAGTAAACCCATTCCCTGACCGGAATATTTAAAATTTTTTCTTTAAAATAAATTTGTTTAATAACTGCAGCTAAAGGAACAAAGAAAACTAGTAATGCCATAAGTGGTAGGAGCATTTTGCGAATAAAGTAAATAAACCAATCGGACTCGGTTGCGATAAATTTACTATCTTGTCCAAAGAATAAACCGCTAACTGTTATGTCTAAAGAAGGGAATAAGAAGAAAATTATAGAGAGTAACAAGGTTATTGTGAGGGTTTTAAAGTAAAAATTGAAATTCAAATAGAGAGAAAAAATACTTTTATAAACATTGGCAATATAACTTGAAATTATATTTACATTCGAATTTGGGATAAGTTTTTCACCTTCTGTCGTAAACAATATTTTTTTACTAGCTAAATTTTTTGAGATAAATATCGAGGAAAGATATGCAACTAGTGCTCCTCCAAAAATATCACTTATAAAATGAGCACCGACTATAACCCTTGTAGAGGCAATTATAATAGCGAGTGTTATCAAAATGTTCTTAATTTTTGGAAATAATAGAACCATACAAAAGATAAATGCAAATATAGTTGCCGTATGACCTGATGGGAATGAATGCCACTTCGAATCAAAACTTATAATACTTAAAGATTTTTGTTCAAAACCATTAAATAAAACTGGTCTTGGTCTTCCAATAATATGTTTTAATATTTGTGTGACTATACCGCTTAATAAAATATTCAAAAAAATAAATATACTTATCTCACTGATAGTATTAAGGATCTGATTTTTAGTTTTAATTATTTTTACTATTGTCCATACTAAAATCGTGGGTATGAAAAAATATAAAGAATCTCCAAAATGAGTAAGAGTTCCAAAAAATGACTTTGTTTGATAATTTAAGCTATCAAAGAATGAAGCTATAGAGTAATCGAATAATAAAAAAAAAAGAGCACCAATTAGCATATAAATGCTGACTCTTTTTTCTTGTGAATTCAGTTGATTTAGAAAAGTCATAATTTTTTAAAGTTGAGATTAATATAAGATTTTGATGTCAAATCTAATATATTTTTATTTATAGCATCACCATCGTTAATAGGGGTATTATCAAGCGAGCTAAATGTTAGTACTATTTGACAATCAGAAAAATAATCTGGTTTAACTCTATCACTAAAAAATAACATAAGATCCAAGGGATAGTCCTCTTTTAATATAAATTCAGTTTTTTGTATATCACAATTGAGCTCATTTACTAAGATATCAGGTATTACAAAACTTAATATTTTTGACATATATTGAGAGTAAAAAAATATTATAGAAAAAGATAAACTTAAAATTAGGGAAAATGAGATAGTTTTATATACGGCAGTTATAGATTTTTTCTGCAATGATAAAATAGGATTAATTAATGAGGCCAAAATTATTGAACTATAGAAGAGATAATTAATATGGGGTATGTCTGACATATTTTGATAAAGAGATGTATCAATATAAATAATGATAGCTGGCATTAAAATAAGACTAATTAAAAAAATTTTTGACCATTTTAATTCTACAAATTCTAATGTTCTAAAAATATAAATGGACATTATTGGTACCATAAACACCAATATTGATAAATTTAATTTATTTGAAAAAATAAATAAAAACCAAGAAATAATTATTAATGAAAAAAATGTTATTAAATCCTTGTTCCAATTAACTCTTTTGAAAACATTATAAAATATAGCGATAATCAACAGACTTATTAAAGGAAGTAAAAAAATAATACTCTCTATAATTCTCTTAATTAAAATGGATAAATCATAGTTAAAGGTGGAAAGGTTATTTGTTTCATTAATACCCTTAATAATTAAAAATATTAAAGCTATTATATATATTGAGCAAAGATAAGAAATTAAGCTCAATCGTTTTTTCTTTTCTAATTTTAGATTGAATAATTTTAATATAGTCAAGAACGAGATTAAAAAAATAAAGAAGAAATTATTTAAAGTTAATGCAATTAAACTAAAAAAAATAAAAAAGAGTACATTTAAAATCTTTTCTTCATCAAAAATTCTCATTAAATAATAAATTATTAATAAAGTTATTAATCCTGAAAGAAGAGAGCCATTAATGGTTGTTAATGAAATTAAAATTGTGCCACTAAATAATACTGCAGTGAGTGGCATTAAATAATGAAGATCATAAAATTTAAATTTAATAATTTTATAGGTGACTAAAATTACTAATCCTAAGTAAATAAAATTTAGAAATCTTAATAAAAGGTAATTATCTAAAGCAAATACATTAGACATCTTGATAGCAAGATTTAATAATATTAAATGTAGATTTATAAAATCTGAAAAATTTGAAACTAAATTATTATTTTTTAAAGAAATTAATAAATTTAAATCATCAGTAAAATAGTAAGGTGTACCTAAACTGATTGCTGCTAACAAGCATATCCAAATGATGGTGTAAAAAATAGTAGGAATGCTTTCTGGGAATCTAAAGAAGTTCATTTTTTGATTTAACTAAGTTTAGTAGCATATAGATCTAATTTATTCTATATATTGTGGTTATTTCAATTTTCTTGATGTTGTTTTTGAGCCTATTTATAATGATTTTAAGAGATTAATCTCTTTTTACAGCCTTATAGAAGCGGCTTTTTTCTTAGTGGGCCACTTCTTTCTAAAAGGGTTAGGACAAATTGTTCTAACCCTTTTTTGATTTCTATATTATCCTTTTTAAGAATGCTCAAGTTAATTTTCATGATACTCTTTTTTTTTATTGGATACTTTCTAGCTGATACAGAGTTAGTAGATATACCATTTAGAAATATCCCTTATTTAGAAAATTTATATGAGGTTGTTGATTGAAGATGATTAATACAGATAAAGTTTTACATGGCTTCACAGATCTTAAAAATTTAAATTCACTTGGTCCTATTGTTCTTAACCAAGCAAAAGGCATCTATGTTTACGATCAAGATGGAAAAAAATATTTGGATGCAAATTCAGGTTTGTGGAACTCAGTAGTTGGTTTTGATCACCCAAGAATGGTAGAGACTGCAAAAAAACAGTATGAAAAATTTTCCGGTTATCATGCTTTTTTTGGAAGGATCTCTGAACCAGCAGTAGAGCTTGCAGATAAATTAATTGAAATCTCTCCTTTTAATGACGGTAAAGTTTTTTTTACAAATTCAGGCTCAGAAGCAAATGATACCACTGTAAAATTATTGTGGTTTATAAATAAAAGAAAAGGTTATCCCAAAAGAAGAAAAATAATTACTCGAATAAATTCTTATCATGGTGTAACGGCTGTCTCAGCGTCAATGACTGGAAAACCCTATAATAGTGAATTTGGTTTACCTTTAGATGGATTTATTCATTCTGCCTGTCCTCATTATTGGAAATATTGTTTAGAAAATGAGAGTGAGGAAATGTTTACAAAAAGAATGGGTGAGGATTTAGAAAATTTAATTCAAAAGGAAGGGCCTGATACAGTGGCTGGTTTTTTTGCCGAACCTGTCATGGGTGCAGGAGGTGTCATACCTCCTTCAAAAGGATATTTTGAAATAGTTCAAAAGATTTTAAAAAAATACAATATTCCATTTATCGCTGATGAGGTAATTTGTGGTTTTGGTAGAACCGGTAATTTATGGGGATCTGAAACTTATAAAATTAATCCCGATATTATCATTGCATCAAAATGTATAACTTCAGGGTTCTTTCCACTTGGTGCAGTCATTTTAGGAGAAAAAATGACAAAAGAAATGATGGAGGCTTCTTATCAAGCAGAGGAGTTTTTTCATGGCTTCACTGCTGGCGGACACCCCGTTGGTTGTGCCCTCGCCTTAGAAGCAATAGACATTATAATTAATGAGAAAATGATTGAAAATGTTAGACACCTTGAACCCATATTCATGGGTTGTTTAAAAAAATTTGAAGATTTAGAATTCATAGGAGAGTCACGCGGCATAGGCTTAATGGGCGCCTTAGAGATGGCTCAAGACAAAAAAAATAAAATTCCTTTTGATGGTTCAATTTCTATTGGTGAGCGCGTTGCTAATAAGTGTATCGAAAACGGTTTAATATGTAGACCACTGGGTCCTTCTATAGTTTTATGTCCGCCTTTTATTACAACTGAAGAAGAAATGGATATAATCTTTGAAACTTTAGAGAAAACTTTAAAAGAGGTATTTAGTGAGGTTAAATCTTTAGGATAATAGAGCCTGAAGTCTTTCTACTTTCCATATCCGTGTGAGCGTCAGCTACATTATCAAGATCATATTTTGTCATTTTATCTAATTTAATTTTATCTTTAACTATCATTTCAAATAATTTCTGACTTGCGTTTTCAAGCCAGTTTCTGTTTGCATAAAAATGAAAAAGTGTTGGTCTAGTTAAATAAAAAGATCCAAAAGCCAAATCAGTCATTTGTATATCTTTATAAGGGCCTGATGATTGTCCAAAACTAACTAACATCCCATGCTTTTTTAGACATTTAAATGAATTAAACATAGTATCTTTCCCTACGCTATCATAAACCACATCAAGGCCTTTATTGTTTGTAATTTTTAATACTTCCTCTAAGAAATTTTTTTCAGAATAATTTATAACTTCGTCAAATCCTCTTTGCTTTGCCAACATACATTTTTCAGAATTACCTGCAGTACCAATTGATTTTGCACCAATTTCTTTTATCCATTGTCCTGCAATTAATCCCACACCTCCTGCTGCAGCATGAAATAAGACCTCATGGTCGCTTTGCAAATTAAAGCTGTCGTAAAGAAGATATTTAACAGTTAATCCTTTTAGAATTGAAGCAGCAGCTTGATCATAAGATATGCCTTCAGGTATGGAAACTACAAGGTCTTCAGATATTATTCTATGAGTTGAGTAAGCATTGTTTGGCTGTGCGTATGCTACACGATCGCCTATTTTAAAATTCTTAACATCTAGGCCTACGGCCTCTACTTCCCCTGCACCCTCAGAGCCAAGAACAAGATCTTTGTCTACTGGCCAAGGGTATAAACCTGCCCTAAAGTAAATGTCAATAAAATTGACCCCAATTGCTCTATTTTTGATCAATACTTCATTTGACTTAGGCTCAAAGAAATCAATACTTTTTTTTTGAAGAACGCTTATATCACCAGGCTTCTCAGCAACAATTGAATACATTGGAAGAACTTATCATCAAAAAAAATGAATAAATAGTCTATTTAAATATCTTGAAATTCTAATTTGAAATACCAAATAAATAATAGGAGAAATTGCCATTAGGAATTTCTTAATTAACGCAGGTTTTAAAAAACTGCAATTAACAATTAACGCTTAAGGAGGTTAATTATGACTACATTTGACTTATCTCCTCTATGGAGATCATCAGTTGGTTTCGATGAGTTTGATAGACTTTTTGATACTGTTTTTTCTACAAATAACAAAGGGTCTTCCTATCCACCATACAACATTGTCAAACATGACAAAAATATTTACCAGATAACTATGGCAGTGGCTGGATTTGGTGACGACCAAATTGATATATCCCAAGAGGGAAATTTATTAACTGTTAAAGGAGAAATAGGTGATGATAAAACTGATAATAAATCAGAATACCTTTATCGAGGAATTGCCAACAGAAATTTTGAGAGAAAATTTGAATTAGCTGATACCGTAAAAGTTATAGAAGCTGATTTAAAAAATGGTCTGTTAAGTATAAATCTCGAAAGAGAGATACCCGAACACCAAAAACCAAGGAGAATAAAAGTTAATACTAATTCTAAACTTTTATCAGCTTAAATAAAATTTGGGCTGCTTTTTACAAGCAGCCCTTAAATTTAATCTAATTGGGAAGCAACAAATTCCCAGTTTACCATGCTATCTAAGAAAGCTTTTAAGTAATCAGGTCGTTTGTTTCTGTAATCTATATAATAAGAGTGTTCCCATACATCACAGCCTAGAATTGGCTTCATCCCATCAACCAAAGGGTTAGAAGCATTAGGTGATTTAGTGACAACCAATTTGCCATTATCAATAGCAAGCCAAGCCCATCCAGAACCAAATTGTGTAATTCCAGCTTGGATAAATGCCTCTTTGAATTGGTCAATCCCACCTAAGTCAGATGTGATTCTGCTTTCTAATTCTGATGGCATTGAGCCACCACCATTGGGTTTCATGCATTGCCAAAATAAAATGTGATTCCAATGCTGGCCTGCATTATTAAAAATTCCTGCCATAGATGGATCTTTACTTGATTTTACAACTATTTCTTCAAGAGAAGAGTTTTGCATATCAGTATCTTTCACAAGATTATTTAAATTTGTTACATATGTTTGATGATGTTTGCCATGATGAAAATCAAGAGTTTCTGATGACATATATGGAGCTAAAGCATCACTTGCATAGGGTAAGCTAGGTAATTCAAAAGTCATATTTATTTCCTTTAATTAAAATTCTTAATGCGTATTTTTTATATTATTGTTGATCCAATGACAACCATTGAAGAAATAACAATATAAAACATGAAGAATATAGTTAGTGTTCAGTCGACTGTCTTAAATGACAAGGTTGGAAATCATGCAGCTCGATCAATTTTAAGCAATAAAGGTTATAAATTTTTTGAAATACCCACTGTGATTTTAACCTCTCATAAAGGTGTTAAAAGTACACTTCAAATTAGTGATAATAATTTAAATCCATGGATAATTTTTAATAAGGTGAAGCAAACATATAAATTAAGTTTAAATGATTTGACGATAGTCGGCTATACGCCCAATTTAAAAGTTTCAAAATCAATCAGTAAAATAATTAAAATACAAAATAGAGTTATATTAGATCCTGTCATGGGAGATATTGGAATAGGGCTTTATGTAGAAAAAGATGTTGCTAATTTTTTTAAAAAAATAATGACAAAAGTCAAATACATCTCAGCAAATTACTTTGAGTGGTCTTACTTAAATAATAAAGTTGTAAATAATTATAACCTAGAGGAAATTATAGCTGATCTTAAATCTTTCACTAAGAGATTTAATAGCCAAGTATTAATTAGGAGTGTGCCAAAAAATAAAAAATTGATAAATATACTATGTAATAAAAAAGATATTTTTATAATTGAAACACCTTATATAAATTTTAAAGAACGATTTCATGGGGCGGGCGATCAGTCTACTGCGTTATATGCACACTATATTTCAAAAAAAAATACAACTAGGGAGATTTTAGAAAATGTTACAAATGATATTTATAGTATCTTGCTTGAAAACAAAGCTTATGCAAAAATAGAGAGAGGAAAATTTAGAGCTAAGAACTTAAAAAATCTTTAATTAGCATTTCTGCAATTTGCACGGTATTTAAAGCAGCACCTTTTCTTAAATTATCAGAAACACACCAGAAGTTTAAACCATTTGGAATAGTAGGATCTCTTCGAATTCTACTGATATACACTGGATCTAAGCCTGCAGACTCAATAGGGGTGACATATCCTTCATCAGCGCGATAATCAATCATTTTTAAACCTGGTGATTTTTTAAAAATTTCCCTTACTTGGTCCTCATCATACGGTTTATTAAATTCAACATTTACTGCTAAAGAATGAGAAACAAAAACTGGAACACGAACACAGGTTGCTGTTAATTCAATATTTTGATCAAGGATTTTTTTTGTTTCATTGAACATTTTCCACTCTTCTTTAGTTTGTCCATCTTCTAAAAAAACATCAATGTGCGGTATAACATTAAAAGCAATTTGTTTAGTAAATTTCTCTTTAACGACTGCCTCATTAGCATAAATTGATTTTGTTTGATTAAATAATTCATCAGCAGCTTCCTTGCCAGCCCCTGAAACTGATTGGTAAGTTGAAACAACAATTCTTTTTACATTAAATTGATCGTGTAAAGGTTTAATTGCTACTAGCATCCCCATGGTTGAGCAGTTTGGATTAGCTATGATATTTTTTTTTCTAAAATCTTTTAAGTCCTCTGGATTGACTTCAGCAACCACTAATGGGACATCTGGGTCTGTTCGAAAGTGCGAGGAATTATCGATGACTATACATCCTTGTTTAGCCGCCTTTGGAGCAAATTCACCAGATACTTTTGCTCCTGGAGAAAAAATAGCTATGTCAGTATCTGAAAAATCATATTCAGCTAAATCAGCTACTACTACCGACTTGTTTTCTCCATAATCAATTGTATTTCCTTTAGAGCGGGATGAAGCTAAAGCGATTAAATCAGAGTATTGAATTTCTTTTTCATCGATTATATCTAAGACTTCTCTTCCAACATTTCCAGTCGCTCCGACAACAGCAATTTTAGGTTTTTTTGAAGAAGCCAAGTTAAATTCTTTCTATAACTAAATCACCCATTTTAGAGCAAGAAACAAGTGTTTGGTTTTCATCTGTATAAATATCTCCTGTTCTATAACCCTCAGATAGGATTTGTTGAACAGCATTTTCTACTTTATTCGATAATTCAGGTTTATTAAGGTTATATTTCAACATCATTGATAAACTTAAAATAGTAGCAATAGGATTTGCTTTATCTTGGCCAGCAATATCTGGAGCACTTCCATGAACAGGTTCAAAAAGACCATGTCTTTTTCCATTTTTTTCTGCACCTAATGATGCTGATGGTAACATTCCCAGTGACCCAGTTAACATGGCAGCACAGTCACTAAGAAGATCACCAAAAAGGTTATCTGTAACTATTACATCAAATTGTTTTGGGTTTCTAACTAACTGCATGGCACAGTTATCGGCTAACATATTTTCTAGGGTAATATCAGAAAAGTTTTTATGAGTCTGTTTAACAACCTCTCTCCAAAGAACACCTGTTTCCATAACATTAGCCTTTTCAACAGAAGTAACTTTGTTATTTCTTTTTCTAGCTAAATCAAAGGCGACTCTGGCAATTCTATCAATTTCGTAGTCATGGTAAACTTGTGTGTCGATCGCTTTTTTACCATTTGATGTATCCTCAATTCCTCGAGGTTGACCGAAATATACCCCCCCAGTTAATTCTCTTACTATCATTATATCTAAATTATTAACTACATCATTTTTTAATGTTGAAGCATCAACAAGTGCATCAAAAACAAGGGCAGGTCTCAAATTTGCAAAGAGTTCTAACTCTTTCCTCAAACCTAATAGTCCAGCTTCAGGTCTCTTTGATCTTTCTACATCATCCCACTTAGATCCACCAACTGCTCCCAATAAAATAGCATCAGAGTTTTTTGCTTTTTCTAAGACAGCCTCTGTTAAAGGCTCACCATTGACATCATAAGAGGCCCCTCCAACTAAATCTTTTTCATAAATAGCATCAAGACCTTGTTCGTTTAATTTTTCAATAACCCGGATTGTTTGGTCTGCAACTTCCGCGCCTATCCCGTCACCAGGTAAAACTAAAATTTTAGAGCTCATTTAATTATCCTTAAATAACCAAGGTTTTTTATTTTTTTTGTCTTCTTCATAGGCGCTAATTTTGTCTTGGTATCCAAGAGTAATGCCTATGTCGTCTAATCCCTGCAAAAGTCTATCTTTTCTAAACTCTTCAATTTCAAAATTAATTGAATGATTGCCCGCTTTAATAGTTTGCTCTGGGAGATCGATGCTAAACTCAACTTGATTTGTAGCTGCCATCATTAATTGATCAAGTTGTTCAGGACTGACAACAATCGGTAAAATACCATTTTGAAAGCAATTATTATAAAAAATATCAGCAAAACTTGTTGAAATTACACACTTAATTCCAAAATCTTTAAGAGACCAAGGGGCGTGTTCTCGACTAGAGCCACATCCAAAATTATCCCCTGCTACTAATATTTTAGATTGATCAAAAGGCGATGTGTTTAATACGAAATCCTTAATTATATTTCCATCATTATCATATCTCATCTCATAAAATAAGCTAACCCCAAGGCCAGTTCTTTTTATAGTCTTAAGAAATTGCTTCGGGATGATCATATCTGTATCAATATTTACGATTGGTAAAGGGGCTGCGATCCCTTTTAAAGAATTAAACTTATCCATCTTAAGTGAAATCTCTTATATCTGAAATATTCCCAGTAATAGCGGAAGCTGCCGCAAGTTCTGGGCTCATTAAATGAGTTCTTCCACCTCGACCTTGCCGACCTTCAAAATTTCTATTAGAAGTTGAGGCACATCTTTCGCCAGGTTTTAATTGATCAGGATTCATACCAAGACACATAGAGCATCCAGCCTCTCTCCATTCAAAACCAGCATCTTTTAAAATTATATCTATTCCCTCTTCTTCTGCTTGTTTTTTAACCAAGCCTGATCCTGGGACTATCATAGCTTGAACATGTGAAGCGATCTTTTTATTCTTAACAATAGAAGCAACTTTTCTTAGATCTTCAATTCGACCATTGGTGCAAGAACCAATAAATATTTTATCTAATTTTATGTCTGTTATTTTTGTTCCAGGTTTGAGACCCATGTATTCAAGGGATCTCTCAATACTTTTCTTTTTATTTTCTGTTTGAGCGCTACTTGGGTTTGGTACCAATCCTTTGACAGATACAACATCTTCAGGACTAGTACCCCACGTCACCATTGGGTCAATCTCCGAGCTATCAATAACAATTTCATGATCATAGTTAGCATCATTATCTGATGGGAGAGATGACCAGTATTCCACTGCTTGATCCCAATGATCAGCACCAGGTGCATAAGGTCTTCCTTGAATATAGTTGAAAGTTGTTTGATCAGGGCTGATTAAACCAGCACGTGCTCCGGCTTCAATACTCATATTACATATGGTCATTCTTCCCTCCATAGAGAGTCCCATAATAGAGGATCCTGCATACTCGATTACATGTCCAGTTCCACCCGCTGTTCCAATCTTTCCAATTATATATAGGATTAAATCCTTCGAATTGACGCCAAAAGGAAGGTCACCATTTACTGATATTCTCATGTTTTTAGCGGGGTTTTGAACTATTGTTTGTGTAGCTAATACGTGCTCTACTTCACTTGTGCCAATACCAAAAGCGAGTGCCCCAAATGCTCCATGGGTAGAGGTGTGGCTATCCCCACAGACTATTGTCATTCCAGGTTGGGTAATCCCTTGCTCTGGTCCAATTATATGAACAATACCCTGTCTCTGATCCATTAAATCAAAATATTGAATTCCATGTTCTTTGGTGTTTTTTGCTAAAGTTTCAACTTGTATTTTACTTTGTGGATCCTCAATATTTTGTCTATTTATTGTAGGAACATTGTGATCTGCAACAGCTATTGTTGCTTCTGGTCGATGTACAGGACGATTAGAGATTTTTAATCCTTCAAAGGCTTGTGGACTGGTCACTTCATGGACTAAATGACGATCAATATATAAAAGACTTGTTCCATCTTCTCTTTGACCGACAAGATGCTCAGACCAAATTTTATCAAAAAGTGTTTTTGGGCCTTGGTTGCTCAAGATACTACTTAACTTAGCTTTTAGTTTCAGCATCTTCTGCTTTTTTTTCAGCAGGTATCTCTTCTTTTGGCTCATCTTTAAGTTTAGAGTCTTCTTGAGGAGATGCTTCCTCTGTTTTGGTTTCTTTAGCAGCTTCTACAGGTGCCTCTTCAGTTACGGGAGTTTCAGATTTTTTTTCTTCAATTTGTTCCTCTGTAACTTCTATAACGTCTTCTATTGAGGATACATATTGTTTATCATCATATGCTCGACCATCTGTTCTCTCAGCTATTCTTGCTTTTTTACCAGATAGGCCTCTGAGGTAATATAATTTTGCTCTTCTAACATCTCCAACTTTGATACGTTCAATTGAGTCAATGACGTTACTGTAAAGTGGAAAAACTCTTTCTACACCCTCACCACTAGAAATTTTTCTAACAGTGAAAGATGAGTTAAGGCCATTATTTTTTTTACCGATACATATGCCTTGGAATGCCTGGACTCTTTCTTTGTTTCCCTCTCTAATTTTTACATTAACTTTTACTGTGTCACCGGGTGCGAAATCTGAAACTTTTGAGCTTTTTAAAATTTGCTGTATTTGTGATTGTTCGTAATTTTTAATTGTTTCATTCATTGTGTGCTCCATCCAATACTAATTTGTGGGTGGTATTAGAGCGCCATATTCTAATCATTTTTGTTTTTTTTTAAATACTTTTTAAATAAATCTGGCCTATTTTTTTTAGTATTTTCCTTTGAATTCTGATGTTTCCATAAATGTATATCTGCATGGTTACCACTTAAAAGAACAGCTGGGACTTCTATATCTGTATGGTCAGGAGCTACCCATGGGTTTGGTCTTGTAAATTGATCGTGTTCAACCAGTTCATTTTGAAAAGACTCATTAGAGTGAGTATCTTCGTTACCCAAGACATCAGGTTGTAATCTCATAAATGCTTCAATAAACAATAACGATGCAACTTCCCCTCCATTTAAAATGACATCACTTACTGAGATCTCTTGAAATTCATAATAGTCAATCACTCTTTGGTCTATTCCCTCATATCTACCATTTAATAAAATAAAATTTTGATTTGACTTATTTTGAATTAAGTCATTTTGAGAAAAATTTTTGCCTTTGGCAGAAAAACAAATCTTTGTAAAGGAATCTAGCTCGTCCTTATTAAAGTTTGCCTCAATAGCTTTAGAAATTATATCTGGTCTTAAAATCATCCCTGCGCCGCCGCTAAATGGTTTATCATCTACAGAGTTAGCAGACAGATCACTATAGTCTCTTATGTTGATAGTATTGATTTTAAAATGATTTTTTAAAAGAGCCTTGCCTAGCAAACCATGTTGTAAAATACCAGGGAAAGCCTCTGGGAATAAAGTGAGGATATTAAATTTGATCATTAATTTTTAATTATTATTTTTTTTTCTTTGATGTTTACCAAAGGAAAATTTTGTTCAGTGAATCTAAAAAATTCTTTTTTCATGCTCTTCGTAAAATAAATTTCCAATAAGTCTCCTGCTCCAAAATTCACGACTGAAGTTACTTCGCCTACTTTCTGGTTTTTATTGTCCATTACATCTAATCCCTCTAAATCATGAAAGTAATATTCATTACTTTTTACAGGTGATAATTGTTCTTTTTTTAGAAAAATTTTTTCGTTAACAAACTTTTCAATATCCGTCCTATTATTTATTTTATTGATTGTTATAAGTGGGCTTTTTTTATCGAAAGAGACGAGTTTTAATTCAATAATTTTTTCGTCGTCTAAATAAAACTCTTTAAACTGATTTACATCGCGATCATCATTTAAAAAACTGTGAAACCTTAGCAGACCCTTAGTTCCTTTGGGTCTGCCAATTACGCCAACTTGTATGAAATTTTTATTAAAGGAAGTCACAAGAAAATTATTCTTTAGGTTCCTCTTTATTGTCAGTTTTGTCTTCAGCAGCCTCGGTTGAAACCTCCTCTACTTTAGGTTCTTCCACTTCAGGGGCTTCTTCTTTCTTCTCCTCAGGCTCTGGTGTTTCTTCTGATTTTGCCTCTTGTTCAGCTGGTTTTTCAGTTGCAGTCTCTTCAACAGGAGGTTGCTCATCTGCAGGGGATGTCTCTTCAGCAGGTTTTTCTGCTTCTACTTTCGCCGCCTCTTCAGCAGCTTTTGCATCCTCAGCTGCTTTTAATGCCGCTTCCTCTTTAGACTTAACTCTTTCCTGAGCTTTTGCCTTTGGTAAATGTTTTTTAGTCTTCTCAGTTATTTTTGGGGCTTCCATCATTCCTAATTCAAAGAGAATTTTTTGAACTCTTTCTGTTGGCAATGCTCCTACTTTTAACCAATGCTCAGCTCTATCTTTGCTTAGCATAACTCTTTCTTTGTGGTCCTTAGGCACCATTGGATTAAAGTTACCTATTTTTTCAATGAAATTTCCATCTCTAGGTGCTCTTTCATCAGCCACCACTATTCTGTAAAAAGGTCTTTTCTTTGAACCCCCTCTTGCTAGTCTTATTTTAGTCGCCATGATCTCTCCCTTCTATATTTAATCAATCGTTGGCATTTTGTTTCCGCCTAATAAATTTTTAATTTTATTTGCAAAACCTGGTTTTTGAGCTTGTTTCATAAGTTTTTTAGTTTGCTCAAATTGTTTGAGAAGCCTATTGACTTCATGTACTTGTCTTCCAGACCCAGTTGCTATTCTTCTTTTTCTTGAAGCTTTTAGTAAGTCTGGGTCAACTCTTTCATCTTTAGTCATTGAACAAATAATTGCTATTTGATGATCAATAACTTTTTCGTCAAAATCTCCACTTTCCATCATATTTTTAATTTTGCTTACACCTGGCATATGTGACATCAGTCCAGACATACCTCCCATTTTTTTCATTTGTGAAAATTGTTTCAAAAGATCATTCATATTAAATTTCCCACTCAACATCTGGGACTGCAGACTTTCCATTTCTTTTTCATCAAAGTCTTTCTGTGCCTTTTCTACTAGTGATACAACGTCTCCCATACCAAGTATTCTTGAAGCAATTCTTTCTGGGTGGAAAACTTCAAAATCTTCAATGTTTTCACCAGATCCAAAGAAACGAATAGGCAAACCTGTTTGATATTTTGCTGAGAGGGCAACCCCTCCTCTTGGGTCTGCATCCAGTCTTGTTAAGATAAATCCTGTAAGAGGGGCTGTGGAGTTAAAAGACTCTACAACACTTAAAGCTTGCTGGCCCATCATAGAATCTAATACAAGTAAGTTTTCTTGTGGTTTTGCAATATCGTGAATAGTTTTTAGTTCTAAAAGTAATTCCTCGTCCGTACTGATACGACCAGAGGTATCGATTATAAGAATATCTGATAAAAGTTTATTGCTTTGTTCCATTGCATTATTGACAATATCTTTTATGTTTTGGTTAACTGGTTCAATAAATTGAATATTATTTTTCTGAGATAAAATGCGTAGTTGTTCAATCGCTGCGGGTCTTCTTAAGTCAGTTGATACTAGTGCTACAGATTTATTGAGAGAATTTTGACAGTAATGGGCAAGCTTTGCAATCGATGTTGTTTTACCTGCACCCTGCAAACCACACATTAAAAAGATTGAGGGTTTATTTTTAAAATTTAGTTCACTGCTTTGTGTACCAAGAATTTCTGTAAGCTCATCGCTAACAATTTTAATAATTTGTTGTCCTGGCTGAACATTTTCAATTACTTTTTGGCCAAGCGCTTTGTCTTGAATTTTTTTAATTAAATCTTTAGAAACTCTTAGAGAAACATCTGCTTCTAATAGAGCTACTCTCACCTCGCGTAAAGTTAACTCTAAATCTTTTTCAGTAATGGCTCCTTTATTTGAGAGGCTTTGAAAAATTCCAGTTATTTTATTTGTTATATTTTCTAGCATCTAAAAAATAAAAAAAATCGGCGAATGATACTCATCGGCCGACTAATTTTTTCTTTATTAAGTGGGGTTTTTATATCACTATAGCTGGTCTATGAAAATACCTTTTATGAAAGCTCATGGGGCAGGAAATGACTTTGTAATAATAGATAAAAACGTTGATTTAATTAGAAAATCAAAAAAAATTATTAAAAAACTATGTGACAGACGATTTGGCATAGGCTGTGATCAATTGATTTTATTGAAAAAAGTAGGAGCGTACCATCAAGTTGCTTTTTATAATTCAGATGGCTCACTTGGAAAAAATTGTGGAAATGGGCTGCGTTGTGTCTATAAATTTTTAGTTGAAGAAAAGAAAATTAAAAACGTAATTATCAAAAGTCATAAATTTATTCATCAGGGTAAAAAAACTGAAAAAGAATACAAAATCAATGTTGGAGAAGTAACTTTAAATTGGCAGAAAATACCCTTATCAAAAAAAATGGACACGCAAGGTATTCATATTAAAGGTATTAAAATACCTGGATTAGTAAAAATAATGACAGCAAATATTGGTAATCCCCATTGTGTGGTGTTAGTTAAAAATTTAGTATCAATTAAATTAAATCATCTAGGACCTTTGCTTGTAAAAAATAAAATTTTCCCTGATCAGGCAAATATTACTTTTGTTCAGGTACTCAATAAATCTAAAATCAAAGTATTATTTTGGGAAAGGGGTGGCGGGCATACACTTGCCTGTGGTTCAGGTACGTGTGCAACAGCATTTGTTTTAAACTATAATGATATTGTATCCTCTAAAATTGAAGTAATTACAGAACAATCAAGATTAAAAACAGAAATTCAAGATAAGATGGTATATCTTCAAGGTCCAGCTGAATTAGTTTATAAATCAACCATTAATTTATAAATGTCTAGGGTAGTTAATTTTGGATGTCGACTAAATAATTTTGAAGGAAAGAAAATTGAGGAATTACTTTCTAATAATAATGAAAATATAATTGTTATAAATTCATGTGCAGTTACAAATGAAACTGAAAGACAAGTAAGACAAACTATTAGAAGAATTAAAAAAGAAAATCCTGATAAAAAAATTGTAATGACAGGGTGCGCCGCTCAAATATCACCTGATAAATATTCATCAATGAGTGAAGTTGATAAAGTTATTGATAATATCAGTAAGCTAAAAACAGAAACTTGGATATCTTTGTCTAATGAAGAGTCTCAAATTGATTTTAAAGAGGACATCTTTGATTCACCTCAAGATATCCGCCCATCTTTAGAAATAAACAACCTTAGCATCAGAGAAAGCCTTGTAATTCAACAAGGATGTAATCATAGATGTACGTTTTGTATTATTCCTTTTGGAAGAGGTAATAATAGAAGCTTTGATCCTTTTTACTTAATTGACGAAGTTGAAAGAGTTGTCGAGAACGGAGTCAAAGAAATAGTTTTGACAGGAGTAGATATATCTGATTATGGGAGTGATTTTGAATACCAATATAGCATGAGCAATTTAATTTTAGATATTTTAGATAAAACTAAATTACAACGTCTACGTCTATCTTCAATAGACTGTGTAGAGATTGATAAGCAATTTGATGAAGTATTGAAGAATCAAAGAGTGATGCCTCATCTTCACCTCAGTATTCAATCTGGAGATGATATGATACTTAAAAGAATGAAAAGAAGACATAACTCAAAAGATGTATTTGAATTTGTTGAGCATTGTAAAAAAATTAGAGAAGATGTTTCATTTGGTGCAGATATAATCGCTGGATTTCCTACAGAAACAGATGAAATGTTTGACAATACATACAGACTACTGAAAAAAAATGAAATATCTCACCTTCATATATTTCCTTTTTCTCCCAAAAATAATACCCCTGCATCAAGAATGCCTCAGGTTTCCAAATTAATTATTAAGAAAAGAGCAAAAAATTTAAGAGAACTAGGTGAGTTAATTTTAAAAAAAGTGAAATCTAAACTTTCCTTACCAAGAGAAGTTCTTATTGAGGAATTAAATTTAGGATTAGCTGTTGGGTATGATCAAAACTATATCAAACATAAGGTTCCGTTAGTTGGCGTACCGGTTGGTGAAATTGTAAGAGTCTAATGTTTTTTTTAAAAAAAATTTTTCAAAAAAAATTAAATGTTGATGAAATAGAAGATCTTTTATTTGAAAATGGTGTTGAGCCAAAATTTGCTGAATTAATAATTTCAAAAATAAAAGACAATAAATCAAAGGAAGAAGATATTAAAAAAGTTATTAAAAAAGAGCTACTAACAAAATTTGCAGAAAAAAAATTCGGCGGTTTTTCTCCTCAAAGTAAGAGCTTATATATAGTTGCAGGAAATAACGGTTCAGGAAAAACAACATTCATCGGTAAATTTATAAATCTATTTCAAAAAAACGGCTTAAATCCTGCTGTTATTGCAGCAGATACATTCAGAGCAGCAGCTATAGATCAACTCGAGCATTTTACCAAAAAATTTGAAGTACCCATACATAAGGGTAATAATATGGAGGACCCATCAGCTGTCATTTTCCAAGGTATTGATAAAATGAAAGAAAATGATGTTGTAATAATTGATACATCTGGAAGACAACACAACAATAAAAATTTAATGGCAGAACTAAAAAAGATTTCAAATATAATTTCAAAGAAATCTGATCAATTTAATTTAATTCAAACTTTTTTGACTTTGGATGCTAATACCGGACTTGCATCCAAGCATATTATTGAGGGGTTTCGAGAATATATAACATTAGATGGAATTATTTTAAATAAGGTCGACTCTAATGCTAAATATGGAGCTCTTCTAACGATAATAAATGATTTTGACATACCTGTTGTATTTGAAGGGTACGGTGAAGGAATGAGTGACTTAAGAGAGTTTCAATTTGAAGAATATTTAGATAGACTCATATAATATGAAGCAGCTATTTGAATTTTTTCCCTTAATTGTTTTTTTTGCTGTTTACTATAAATCAGATAAAGATCTCTATTTAAGTATAGCTGCTGTAATAGTGGCTACATTTATTTCTCTCATAGCTATCTATTTCAAAGAAAGAAAAATTTCTACAATGATGTTAGTAAGTACAGTTATCTTAGTTGTATTTGGTGGCCTGAGTATTTTTCTTAAAAATGAAATATTTTTTAAAATGAAACCCACAATCATAAACGCACTTTTTGCTATCGTTTTAATTGGAAGTACAATTATTAATAAACCTGTTTTAAAATTATTATTGAATTCTTCTTTAAAATTAACTGATGAGGGGTGGGGGCTAATGAACAAAATGTGGTCCAGCTTTTTTGTACTTCTAGCTGTTTTAAATGAAATCGTTTGGCGAACTCAAACAACCGATGTTTGGGTTAACTTTAAAGTCTTTGGTATTATGGGAATTACAATTGTCTTTACTATAATTCAAATTCCGTTTCTAAAAAAACATTTTATAAATCAGCCTTAAGAGCTTCAATTCCCGGTAATTCTTTATCCTCTAGTGCCTCAAGAAAAGCACCCCCGGCAGTTGAGACAAAATAAAAGTCTTCAGATTTTTCTTTTGCCATATTGATGGCTAAGATTGTATCTCCACCACCAATAACAACATCAGCTTGAGATTTAGCAAGAAGATGAGATAGATTAATAGATCCCTTCGAAAATTTGTAGTCTTCAATCATACCCATGGGGCCATTCCACAAAATAATATCACTTTTTTTAACAAGATTTTCTAAAACTATATGAGAAGAGTCGGCTATATCTAAAATTTTAAATTCAGAGTTTTTATCAAGTTCATTGACTAACACACTTTGATTTGAGTCGAGCATCACATCAACAGGGAGATGAATTTTACAACCTGTTTGTTTTGAAGAACTGTAGATCATTTCAATCATATTTTCAGCACCTTCTTCAATTAAAGAAGAGCTAACATTAAACTTATTATATTTTAAAAAATTATTAGCCATTGCTCCTCCTATAAAGATATCTGAACAAGAAGACGTTAAAGATAAAAGTGTGTTTATTTTAGTTGAGATTTTTGAACCTCCAATTATAGCTAATTTTTTCTTTTGAGATTTTTTGATGTCATTTATTGCTTTAATTTCTTTTTCGAAATTAAACCCAGGTGTAGATAAAATATTTTTAACCATTTGATTTACTGATGAGTGAAGCCTATGGGAGGCAGAGAATGCTTCATTAACGTATAAATCTAGATTGTCAGTAATTGATTTACTAAAACTCAAATCATTTTTTATTTCACCTTCGAAAAATCTTATATTCTCTAAAAGAGTTACGGTAAACCTATTATGATTGAATTGATTAAGACCATTTTCTAAAAAATTTTCATAGCTTATAAAATTTAATTTTAATTCTAAGATTTCCTCAAACTGCTTAATAAGTTTTGTGAAGGAGTGCTTTTCATCAAAGTTTTTCTTTGGTCTTCCAAAATGTGAAAGAAGAAGAATGTTGCATTGTTTATTTTTAATAAAATTGATGGTGTCCTTTGCCCTATCTAATCTTGTTTTGTCAGTTATCTTAAAATTTTTATCAATAGGCACATTAAAATCGACTCTGATCCCAACATTTTGGATTTTTTCGAAATTGAAATTTTTAAGAGATTTCATATTTATTAACATTTTTTTAATCATTTTAGGCTAGATTACTACTACTATATATAGTATAAAACTACCCATATAAGGAACTAAATAGAGTAGGTATAAAAAAAATGTCTTGGAATAACCAGAAAGTAGAAGATCTTAAAAAGCTTTGGAATGAAGGGGTTGCTACAAGCCAAATTGGCGTGCAGCTTGGATTTACTAAAAATGCCGTTATTGGTAAGGCTTTTAGACTGGGCCTTGAGAGGCGCCAAAACTCCAGAAAAAAATCAACTCAAAATCAACAATTTTCTTCAGTAACCATGTATAGGGAAACTAGTAATTCATCCACTCAAAATACGGTAAGAAAAGAGCCTGTTCGAAGAAGGGAAAAATTTAGTTTTAAAAAGAGTATTGTTGGCACCGGTAACTTTAAATCTTGTCAATGGCCAATTGGTGATCCGCTTGAAGAGGGATTTCACTATTGTGGATGTCAAAATATTCCAACAAAACCTTATTGTATAGAGCATTACAAGAAAGCTTATAATGTTGACGAGAAATATTTAGACAGACTTTTAGATTTCTTACACGAAAAAAATTAATATCATTTCTCTTTGGCGCGCTTGGCAGGAATCGAACCTGCGACCCCCAGATTAGGAATCTGGTGCTCTATCCTACTGAGCTACAAGCGCCTTTGTTTATGTACTTCATAATAATAATTCTTAAAATATAAACTATGAAAAAAAAAGCTGAAGAGTACCTATATAATGAGGCACTAAAATATTTGGGTAAATATCCAGCTACTAAAAAAAAAATTTCTGAAATACTAGAAAAAAAACTCAGAATTAAAAAAACTTATCAAAAGGTTATTTTCCCAGAAAATATATCTAAACAAGAACTAATTGAAAATATCATACAAAAATTAGATGAATTGAAGATTATAAATGAGAGACACTTTATTGAAACAGTATTTCATTATTATGAGCAATCCTTATTTTCTATCAAAAAAATAAAAAATAAACTCTATCAAAAAGGATTCGAACAAAGCTTAATTGATGAATATGTCTCAAAGAAAGTCTCTGAAAATCCAGATTTAGAATTAGATATTTTAAAAAGATTTATAATAAGAAAAAAGCTTTCAAGGCTAGAAACTGATGAATTAAAAAAAAAGCTTTATCAACAGAGCTTCTCAGAAAATTCAATATATAAAGTAATTAGAGATTAGCTATTTGGAAGCTGGTGCTTCAATAGTTTTTGTGGTTTCTTCTGTGTTGACTGGTGCTTGTCCCTCAGCATCTTTTTCTTTTTTGGTTTTTTTAATAATAATTTGTTTTCCTCTGTACATGCCCGTACTGAGATCAATATGATGGGGTCTTCTCAATTCACCTGATTTTTTGTCTTCTGCAAAAAGCTGTGTGCCCGCTCTATGATGAGAGCGTCTCATATTCCTTTTTGAGGGTGTGGTTTTTCTTTTTGGAACTGCCATAATAGAGCGATAACATATTAAAAATTTGTATAAATTACAATAATAATGTATAAATCTGCCCACAATGCAACAAGAGCAAATTGATTTAGGTCACAAAAGAACATGTCCTCACTGCGGTGCAAAGTATTACGACTTTTACCAAGAAGAACTGGATTGTCCGCAATGTGGTAAATCAATAGAAGCAATAAATATTACAAAGCCAAAAAGAGGAAGAAAAGCAGGTATCGCTGTTGCTGCACCTTCAAAAACAGCTAAAGAAAATGATGAATTAAAAGATCTAATAGAAGAGTCAGAAGAAACCGAAACCCAGACTGAAGAAACTGAAAACTTAGCAGAGGACATCAGTATTGATATTCCAACTGATAAAACAGACGAAGAAACTAATTAATTTATCTTTTATTTAAAATTTCTAATATTTTTGTTGATGCTTCCTCGAACTTTAAGCTCGAAGATATAGCAAATTCTCTTGTATATCTCTCAAAAGCTACTTGGAACATCTGACGCTCACTATAAGACTGCTCAGTTTGATCATCTTTTCTAAATAAATCACGAACCACCTCTGAGAGAAGTTTTATGTCGCCAGAATTTATCTTTTGATCGTATTCTTGAGCCCTTCTGCTCCACATCGCCTTTTTAATTTTAGGTTTTTGCTTTAAAACAGAAAGAGTTCTAGTCATAGAAGGCTTACTAGTAATATTTCTTAAACCAATTAATTTTGCTTTAGCAAAGGGGACTCTAATTGTTAATTTGTCTTGAAAAAACTGAATTACATATAATTGCTCCTCCACTAAATCATATTGGAACTTTTCTATAGTAAGAATTCTTCCTACGCCATGTGTAGGGTAAACTATATTCTCTCCTGCTTTAAATTCTTGTGGGACTATTACTTTTTTAATCTTCGGAGCTTTTGGAGTAACGATTTTTTTTATTACTTTTTTTCCTACCTTTTTTACTACTTTTTTCTTGGGTATTTTTTTTACAGGTAGTTTTTTTTTGGCAGGAAACTTTTTTTTGACTTCAACTTTTTTTTTTGTTTTAAACTTTGTAGCTTTTTTGTTTACTTTTTTTTTTGTAGCCTTTTTTTTAACTGGCATTAATCAGCACCTTTTTCACTAAAATGATTTTCAAATTTATTTTCTACCCCTTCCCACTGTTTTGCATCAGCAGGGGCATCTTTTTTTGTAGTTATATTAGGCCAAACTTGTGAATATTTTTCATTTACATCTAACCATTTTGTACCATCGTCCAAGTCATCTGGGATAATCGCTTCAGCTGGGCACTCGGGCTCACATACACCGCAGTCGATACACTCATCAGGGTTAATGACAAGCATATTTTCACCTTCATAAAAACAATCTACAGGACACACTTCAACACAATCCATGTATTTACATTTAATACACTTATCATTAACTAGGTAAGTCATAGACTGTCTTTTACTCTATTTCGGATTAATATAAAATCCTTATCTTCAAGACCAAGCAACGTAGATATTTTTCTAGCGGTAGAAACTTCTAACTGGTCTTCTTTACCATCAACCATTAATACTTGCCAACAAATTAAAATCACATCCATTCTTTGTTCATAACTTAAAGATTTTTTAAGCCTGTAAGAAAACTGTGATAAGTCGGTGTTAAAATGTTGTTGATCAGCAAGTTTATTAAATTGCTCTTTGTTGTTTTGAGATGGTATTTTAAAATAATACTCAACCAACTCAGAGGCCAAATTAATTTCTTGTTCTGTAATTTCATGATCTGCAATAATAATTTCATAAATTAGGTTATATAGATCTGACTCAAAGGAATGATCCTCATTTTTATCCTCTTTTTCATTAAAGGATTGGAAAAATTTACTTAGCATTTATATTTTTTAATTGATCAAAAGGGTTATTAAATAATTTTCTTGATGTAGGTTTTTTTACTTTTTTTAAAGGTTTTTTCAATACTTTTTTGTTTTTATTTTGTCTTATCTCCATTGTTTTATTAGTTTTAATTTTTTTTGAAATAACTAAGTCGTTTTCTGTAATGTCTTGAATATTAAAAGACCTACTTTTTAAAATACTAATTAATTTATCTTTTTTAATTCCTAATAGATTAGATAAGTCCATCGGAAGAGAAAAAGGACCTCTATTCTCTCTTTTGAAGAGTTGTTTTTCAAATTCATTAAAAATATCGAGTCTAATTAATAAATCATTTTGGGATATAAAGCCTAAAAAAGTGATTAGGTCTTTATTTAATTTATTTTGAACATTAAGAGTGGCATTCCCGTCTTTAGGAATGTATTCATCAATATTTAAGCTTTCATTATGATATAAATTCCATAGATGGAACTTTAACTTCATATATTCGGGTCTTATAAGTTCAGAATTGAAAATAACGTTTTTTCCAAGTCTAAAATTTAAAGAATGGATTTCTTTTCTTTGCGGTTCATCAATAAGCTTAAATTCGTCTAGTATATTTATTTGATAAAAATTATATTGGTTTTCAATAATCTTAAAAATGAAACTTCTTTCCTCTGGTTTAGAGTTAAATTTCTTTAATTGATCGGACAAATCCAATTTAGACAAGTAGGTCTCTTCAAACCATTTTTGAATTTTCTCTTCAATTTTCTTAATTTGATCTAGTGACAATAATTGATCGTCTAGGATGGGTTCTAAAATTGGGTGTGTAAGGTCATTGCCTTTTTTAAATATTGCAACTTTTGCATCTCCCCATTGAAGGTATAAATTCTGGAAATTTCCTTTCTTATCAACTTTTGAATTGATTGATAAACTTTCGTTAGGGGCAGTAATAAAAGTATCGACGTTAAAAGACATATATGGAAAAATTTGTTCTTTAATAATTACTTGGTAGTTGTTACTTAAAATATCTTTAAACTTTTCATCAAAAAAGATTTTAAAACCTCTTATAACTCCTATTATTTCTTCTTTTATCTTAACATATCTATTATCAGTTAAAGAAATATTTTTTTTACTAATATTTAAATTTTGAATCATCTCACTTTTGTTTTTATCAACAAATTTTTGCATTAAATTTAAATGTATCTCTTCAGATAGTTTGTTTTCAATAGTTTTAATGGTTTCAACCCAAATAGAGTTACTTATCCAATGTTTCTGGTTAGTGATGTATAACCAAGTTCTAGTCTCATTTAAATTATATATAAGGTCATCGATACTCCCATTGTAATTTTGTAAATATGAAGTTTGATGCTCTAGAAAGCTATCACTTAAAGTCCATTTATTTTTTATGAGCTCTTTAAATATCTTTGTTAACAGCTCAATATGCTTTTCATCAGAAATATTTTGATAATCTGGTATACGACATATATTCCATAATTGTTTAAGTGTTTCTGGATTGTCAAATTTAAAACTTGTCTTGTTGTCTTTTAAAAATCTCAATAGAAATTTTTGGTCTTCTGCATCTTTTTTTAAAATTAATCGATGATTATCAGATTTTTTTTTTAAAGAATTTACTAATTCATATTCTGACTTGAATGATAAAAGATGGTTTCTCCAAAATATTTTTTTTATAGCTTCAAATTTATGAGATTGAATATTTTCTATAGATTCTAGACTTGTAAACTTAGCTCCAAGCGTAGAACCAAAATATCCTGTTTTAGTATAGCGACCTGCTCTTCCAGCTATTTGGCCAATTTCCATATCGTTTAATGGCCTGACATATTTCCCATCAAATTTATCAAGACCAGAAAAATACACTTGGTTAATATCTAAGTTTAATCCCATTCCTATAGCGTCAGTGGCTACAATATAATCGACCTCTCCATCCTCATATAATTTAACTTGAGAGTTTCTAGTTTTAGGACTAAGCGCACCAGCGACTAGTGCCACACCTCCTTTTAAACTTCTTATCTGTTCAGCAATTTCATAAAGGCCAATTAAATTAAAAGCGATAATTGCTGAACGAGGTTTAATGTTTTGAATCTTCTTGTGGCCAATAAATTTTAACTCGGAAAATCTATTTTTGAAAATTATTTTTGCCTCAGGAATTAATTCTCGAATAATTTCTTCCATAGTAATAGAGCCCAAGAAAATAGTTTTTTGCTCACCGCGAGAATATAAAAGTCTTTGGGTAAAAATATGTCCTCTTTCATAATCAGATGCTAATTGGATCTCATCTACGCAAACAAATTCAAAAAAATCATCTGGCATTGATTCGACAGTGCAAAAAAAATATTTAGCTTCTGAGGGAATTATTTTTTCTTCTCCAGTTATTAATGCAATTTGATTTATAGGATAAAGTTTGCATGCTTTATCATAATTTTCTCTTGCCAAAAGCCTTAAAGGGAAACCAAAAACACCGTTTTTAAAGGAAAACATTTGTTCAAATGCATAAAAAGTTTTACCTGTATTTGTTGGACCTAAAATTATTTCAATTTGATTCATTTAATGAAAAGAAGTTACCACAAATAAAATGTTGACTTAATTAAATACTTTTTTAAAGTTTTTTTATAGAAATGAATATTTTTAAATATTCGTTTTATACTTACTAGTAAGTGTAAAAAGTAAGGAGGCTATAATGGCTGTAAAAAAGAAAAAAGCTGCCAAGAAAAAAGCAGCGCCTAAGAAAAGAAAAGCTGCAAAAAAGGTAGCGCCTAAAAAGAAGAAGGCTGCAAAAAAGAAAGCGGCTCCTAAAAGAAAGGCTGCCAAGAAAAAAGCAGCACCTAAGAAGAAAAAAGCCACTAAGAAAAAAGCTGTGAAAAGGAAAGCTGCAAAAAATAAAGCAGCCCCTAAGAAAAGGAAAGCTGCAAAAAAGAAAGCAGCTCCAAAGAAGAAAAAGGCAGCTCCTAAAAAGAAAAAAGCTGCAAAAAAGAAGGCAGCCCCTAAGAAAAGGAAAGCTGCAAAAAAGAAAAAAGCTTCAAGAAAAAGAAGATAATTTTCAAAGTTTTAAATATTTAAAACATCAAAAGCGGGTTATAATCACCCGCTTTTTTTTATGATAGAAGTTAACAACTTATCTTTTGCTCGAGGAAATATTCTAATATACAAAGATATTAATTTTAAAATATCTCCTGGGGAATTATTGCTGATAAGTGGGGCTAATGGTGTTGGTAAAACAACTCTTTTGTCAAACATAGTAAATTTTACAGAGCCACTAGAAGGAAATGTTACTTACCATGGCACATCAATTGATAATCATATTGCATCAGAGTGTTTCTTGTATATTGGTGAAAATAATTTTGCTTATGACACTTTAACATTAAATCAGAATATTGATTACTGGCTCTCAGTACATAATGTGAACTTTGACAAATCTATAAAAAATAAAAGTGTAAACTTTTTATTTCAAGAATTGAATCTTAATAAAAAATTTTATCAACTTTCTTTCGGTCAGAAAAAGAAACTTCAACTGTTGCTGCTAATGTTAGTAAATAAACCAGTTTGGATACTTGATGATCCTTACAGCGGCCTAGATACAAGATCTATTACTAAAATAGACACATTATTTAAAAAAAAGTTAGAAAACAAAGGAATAATTATCGTAACAAGTCATCAAAAAATTAATTTGCATAATTATAAAACACTTCAGTTAGCATGATAAAAAATTTTTTTAAGTTAATTGCAAATGAATTTAAATTGATGCTAAAAGGAAGTGTCTTTAGTTTTGTTTTGTTCTGTTTATTAATTATTGCGTGTTCTATCTTCTCTTTATCTTTGAGAAATGAATCAATGGGCATGAATGCTCCTTTATCTTTTTTATATGTAATGATTTTTTTCATTTCATTATTTAAAGTTGAAAAAATATATAGTCTAGATTTTGATGAGGCGAAACTTCAGCAGTATATACTCTCCCCTTTTTCTCTAGAGATAATTGTTTTTGTTAAAAATATGATGATCTATTTAAATTTAATAATTTTTTTCGTAATTTTTTCCCCCCTCATTTTGATAATATTAAATATAGATTTGTCTTATTTAACACAGATAAATATTCTTTTATCTCTATCGCTTCTAAGTATTATTTTTATTGCTTCCATGACTGCCTCTATTACTATATCCAAAAATAATAAACTCTCTCTTACAAGTATTTTAACGCTGCCTCTTTTTGTCCCTATCCTAATATTTTCTATGGCAATTACTGATGTAATTGATTTTAATACGAATAAAATGTATTTATTTTTTGTTGCTTATTTTTTGTTAAATTTAGCTTTCTCACCTTTACTAACTAGTTTTGCTTTAAAAAAATTATCAGTCTAATGTTCGCCATAACTCCAAATACTCTCTCAACTTTTATGAACTCCATATCTAAATATATTGTTTTATTATCACTCTTATTAATTGGTATTGCAGCTTTTTTAATCATTTTTATTGAGAACGACTACTATCAAGGAATTTCTTTTAAAATCATGTTTATCCATGTACCTGCCGCTTGGCTATCTTTGGCAATATTTTTATCGATGGGAATTACTAGTATCATAGGTCTAATCTTTAAATCTCCTACTGCATTTACAATTGCGAGATCTTTATCGCCTATAGGATTAATAATGAGCATTATTGTTTTAGTAACTGGTTCAATATGGGGAAATTTAACCTGGGGGGCATATTGGGTATGGGATGCAAGGTTGACTTCAATGTTAATTTTAGCTTTTATCTACTTAGGGCACATTCTTCTTTTATACTCTTTTGAACACTTCCAAAAAGCAGATTTTGCTGCATCAATATTAGCAATAATAGGTATGGTAAATCTACCAATTGTTAAGTTTTCCGTTGATTGGTGGACAACACTTCACCAAGGTAGTAGCGTTTTAAGAATAGGTGGTCCTAGTATGACCAATGATTATTTAATTACTTTGCTGGTGAGTTTTTTAGGTATTTTTATGTTAACGATGTATTGGTTTTCTAACATATTTTATATAATTATAGAAAAAAGGAAGATAGAGAGGTCTAAATTATTAAATGACTAGTTTAGAGTTTGTCTTAATTTGCTATGTTTTTTTTGGGATCATCTGCGCTGTGACAACGATTATAATTATGCTCTTGAAGAAAAAAGTCTTTAATAAGATTAGTGCACATAATCAAATTAAATAAACAGATTAAAAAACGATTTATTTTTTTATTAATCATCTTCATCTGCTTCTCCTCTTCTATATTTTTAATTAGTTACTCCTTAAAAGACCAGATTGCTTATTTTGTTGAGCCAACAGATTTAAAAGATATGAATGAATTAGAAAATAAGTATTTAAGAGTTGGAGGGCTTGTAAAAGAAAATAGTTTAAAATTTATAGATGGGAGTTGGGTTTTTGAAGTAATTGATCAAAACAAAAATTCCATCAATGTTATTTTTTCGAAAACACTTCCAAACTTGGTAGAGGAAAAAAAAGGAATTATTGTTGAGGGTAAATTTATTAATAGCACTTTTATTGCAGAAATTGTATTAGCAAAACATGACGAAAATTATATGCCCCAAAGCGCCATAGATAAATTAAAAGAAGAAGGAAAATGGAGGGGCGATTAATTGATATCACTTTTGGGTAATGGGATCGTTTATGTATCGTTAATTCTGACAGTCTTATTTTATGTTAAATTATTAAAAAAATTAATCCGCTCAGAGGTTTTATCTTTAAGAATAATTTATTTTATAAATCTATTACCCTTCATACTTTTAATATATGCATTTTCAATTTCAGATTTTACACTGCTTAACGTCATTGAAAATTCTTATATTGATGATCCATTATTTTACAAAGTAACATCTGCATGGGGCAGTCATGAAGGTTCAATTTTGCTATGGGTATTTTTAATCAACTTATTTGGTATTTTTTTTCTTAACAAAAATCACACAGTTGAGATACACAAGAATATTATATTCATCTCTACTTTATTTCTGCTTTATGTAATGATTAGCTCAAACCCTTTTACTTATATAGAACCAAATGAAGAAATATTAGGTTTGGGTCTAAATCCTATTTTACAGCATTTTTTATTTGTCATTCACCCACCTACGTTATTTCTGGGATACATTGGTTTGGTTATTCCCTTTGTGTTATCTGCTCACATGTTAATAAAACAAGATTTTTCAGAAAAATTATTTAAAGAGATGCTGATTTGGTCAAAAATATCATGGTTTTTTCTGACGGCTGGTATTGTTTTAGGATCATATTGGGCTTACTCAGAATTAGGTTGGGGAGGATGGTGGTTTTGGGATCCAGTAGAAAATATCTCCTTAATCCCATGGCTATTGAACACTGCTTTAATACATTCTCTAAAAGTTTCTATTAAAAGCAATCAACTTAAGCTATGGAGTTTAAATTTAGGGCTATATTGCTTTATCGCATCCGTATTTGGAACATTTTTAGTTCGCTCGAATTTAATTGTATCTGTTCATAGTTTTGCAACAGACCCGCTTAGGGGATTATTTTTGATAATAATAATTGGATATTTATTAGCCATGACAGTGCGATTAAATATAAAAAGTATTTCAAATTTTAACGAAGACTCGTTTAATTTATTTAGTAAAGAGAGTTTTCTTTTATTAAATAACATATTTTTTATCTGTTCGGCACTAGTTGTCTTTATTGGAACAGTTTACCCTCTATTTAGCGAAATGATCCTTGAAACATCAGTCTCTGTGGGTGCACCCTATTATAATTTTGCTTTTAATTTGTTACTAGCACCATTAATTTTGTTTATGGCTTTTGCACCTCAGATTAGTTGGGGGAAACATGAGAAGAAAGATAAATATTTACCCTATATTTTAGTCTTATCTTTGGTAATTTCTTTGGTGTCTTTTTACTTATTTGAAAATTTTTACTTTGCGTTAAGTGTTTTTATTACAGGACCTTTATTTATAAAGAGTATTTTAGTTTTTAATACTAATGTGAAGAAAAATTTAAATTTTTACTCTCAGTGGTTAGCACATTTAAGTATTGGAGTCTTTATAATTGCCGCTGTGTATACAGAGCAATTTGATTATGAAGAAAATCTACTATTTGAAAAAAATAGCTCTAATGAAATTGCACTTCAAAATGATAAAATTGCACTAATTAAAAATATTAAAGATGAAAGCTTTCAGAATTATCAAAAGATATCAGTAGACTTATTAATTTCTAATGGGCAGCAGAATAGACAGCTCTCTCCTTCAAAAAATATCTATCAACCCTCAGGGCAAGTCACAAATGAGGTTAATACTACCAATATCCTTTTTGGCCAGTATTATGCAACAATATCAACCATTGAAAGTGATCAGGTAGGAATTAATTTAGTATATAAACCATTTATAAATTTATTATGGTTGAGTTCAATTATGCTAATTTTTTCAATATTTTTATCGATAGTTAAAAGGAAATGAAAAAAAATTTAATAATACCTGTGATGGGAGTAATGGTACTAGTTGTTTGTGTAATTTTTTATTTAAATCAAACAACAGATAAAAACAACAAACAAGAAGAAATATCTAACTTAGTGTTTGAGACACCTAATTTTTATAATGGTGAATTGATTGATGAAAAAGCAATGGGTGAATTTTACGTTGTAAATTTTTTTGCATCTTGGTGTAAGCCTTGTCTGGCAGAACATCCTCTTTTAATGGAAATGAAAATACAGGGAATAAAAATTATTGGTGTTAATTTTAGAGATGACGAAAAGAATTTCAAAGAATGGATTAAAGAACACGGTAACCCTTTTGAACACATCTTAAGGGATGATGGGACTATTGCTTATGAAATGGGGTTAATTGGCGTGCCAGAAACATATTTTATTGTAAATAAAATTATCCAAAAAAAAATACAAGGGCCTTTGTTTTATGAAGATATCGAGCAATATTTATAAATTAATAATTACAATTATAACAATTCATATGTCTGCGATTAGCTTTGCTGGCGTAAATGAATTAAGCGATTATTACAAAACAATTAGATGTTTGGTTTGTGAGGGACAAAGCATACAAGAGTCCGATACAGAATTTGCTATAAATTTAAAAGAACAAATTCAAAAAAAATATAATTCCGGAATGACTGTTAATGAGATTGATTTAGAACTAGTAAAGATTTATGGTGAGGAAATATCTTTTAATCCCCAAAAGAATCATTATTTGCTCTGGGGTACACCTTTAATTATACTCTTCATAATTTTTATATTCATAAGAAATAAAATCAAATTCTTTAAAAAAATATAAGAGATACGATTATAGTAGTCTACCTGATTAGATTATATTTATTAATCTTTAATTTTTTTCGTTCATTGGTTGGTAAATGTTTATTCAACTGTCGGTTAATCAGACCGAACAAACCAATTATAATTAAAGTTAATAATATGAAATAAAAGCCAACAATTGGATAAGGAACAAAGGGATTAAAGGTCTTATCAGCAAAATAGCTAGCATAATAAATTGCATCCCCTTTTTGTTGCCAAGCAGGAAAACCCGTAAAGAAAACCAATGTTGTTGCATGAAACATAAAAATTGCTTCATTGGTATAGGAGGGCCAAGCTAAACGAAGCATAGTTGGCCAGATAATACGTCTAAATTTTTTAATCCCTGTAAAACCAAATGCATCCGCAGACTCTAAATCCTGACTTGGAACAGCACGCAGTGCACCGTAAAAGATTTCTCCTGCATAGGCAGATGTATTTAAAAACAAAACAATTAAAGCGCCTAACCAAGCCTTTGTAAGCCAACGTGTTTCAACAGTTACAACAAGAAATCCTAAATCTATATCAACTCCTAGCCTTGGTAAAAGTACAAATAAATCATACGCAAAGAAAAATTGAATGAATAAAGGCGAGCCTCTGAAAATAAAAATAAAAGCTCGACATGGAGCGTTTAACAAAGATAATTTTGAATTTTTCCCTAAAGCCAAAACAGTGGCAAAGAAAAAACCAAACAATAATGCTAAGATTGCAAAATATATATTCCAAATCATACCCGATCCGATTAATACAAATTGCTCACAAAGTGTTATATCGGCCTTTGGTAAAAGTCTCTCTCCATACCCTATAGATCTGAGGCCGTAATCAGAAAGAGTTTGTAAACAGCTCGACATTAAACTGCCTTACCTGCCATAGTTGCTTGCCCTTTAGAAAGCCGTGTAGAAAGTTTATCTAAAACGGATTGAGATAAATAAGTTAGAGATAAATAAAAAATCATCAGTACACCAAAATACCAAGCACGCCAATCTGGATGAGGGTATTCGTATACGCCCGTTTTAATTCCACCTAGTTCTTTAGCCCAATAGACGATGTCCTCAATACCCAAAAGAAATAGTAGTGGAGTTGCTTTGATTAAAATCATCCATAAATTTGATAGACCTGGCAGAGCATAAATCCACATTTGTGGAATAAGAATTCTTCTAAAAATTTGACTTGATGAAAAACCATAGGCTTCTCCTGTTTCTATTTGAGCTTTTGGGACTGCAGCCATAGCACCGGATAAAACATTGCCCGCAAAAGCCCCAAATACAAAGCCAAAAGCAAGTAAAGCAAGAGAAAATCCATAAATGTCGTGAACCCATTCATTAGCCGTGTTCAAAGGGAGTTTTGCAGCTGCACATACAACAAAATCGTTACCTTGCCTAACTGCCTCTGTAACATCAGAGCATAAAACTTTGTGTCGTAAATATTCAAAAGCCTGATCAAGAGCTATTGGAATGAATAAAAAGAATACGATATCGGGTATGCCTCTAATCATTGCAAGATATCCTTTTCCAAAAGCTCGAACTATTTTTAAAGATGATCTAGCAGCAGTGGCTCCAGCAAATCCAAATGCCATCGCCAATGGGGCTGCCAAAGAAAGCAAACCCATCACAACAAAAAATGAATAATAAAACGACATATGTTTTGCTGTGGTGATATAACATGATAACCACATTAACCCTTCAAGGGTTTTAGGGTCTACGCAATAACTAAACATCTATTAAATTCTCTGATTTATAGAATGTTTGTGGAAAAAAATCTTGAATTAAATTATTTCTTTTCCCTGTAATAACTTCATAGATACCAAGCTTGCCAGCTAGTGGTGCATTAGTTATGCCTGAATGCATAACTGCTAAATAAATTCCATTAATTTTTTGACCTTTACTGTTTACAAGGCGGCCGATCTTTGGCCTTCCATCAATGGGCAATGGTCTGCTTCCAAGAGTAAAATAATCTAAGATCATCTTTCCATTATAGTTGAGCCTAGTTGCCATGTCTTGAACAAGTTTTTCAGCAGTTTCCTTTATGTTTTGCACGTTGCTCACGTCATCATCAAATCTTCCACCTATTATTAACCTGCCTTTATCATCTTGCCGAGCATGGAATTCAAAACCTGTGATTGGGTGATTTAATAAACTTGGTAACGGATTTGTATAAGCTAACAAACCTAAACTCGATCGCATTTCAAAATGAATATCTATGGTTGATAATAAATCAGGAGTGCCTAGTCCTGCAGTTATTACTACTTCGTTATCATAAATAATTTCATCATCAGTTCTTACACCTTTAACCATATTGTCCTCACAAACCAACTCTTTAACATTAACTTTTATTATTTTTGATTCACTTGCTTTTAAAAGTTCTTGTGTTGCCCTAACACCCTCAATAGCCAAGTCATCCATGCCAAAGCCAGCCAAAGCTGGACTGTTTATTAGGTTTGGTAAATACCCTTGTAACTCCGATTTAGTTGATATTTTTACTGATTGGCCCCAACTTTGATGTTGTTTTATGGTTTGATGTAATTCTTTCTCATCGAGGTCCCAAATAAATGCACCCTTAGAGGAATGCTCTATGTTTGAAATGTCATTTATTAATTCTGGCCAGTAGTTCAAATTGGCCTGACGAAAAGAGGCATAGCTTTTATCATTATTGGCATATCCATTAACCCAACCCCAGGTATTGGTAGTAGCTTGATTTTTATCCCCAGGGAGATCAGATGATAAAACAGTAATTTGATCTACACCCTTTTGATGTGCGTGGTACGCAAAAGATGCTCCTACAATTCCTGCACCAACTATAATCATTGTATGTTGGACTTTATATTATGTTTGAGTGTTTATTGAATAAATAGTGTGAGGAAAAAATGGATGAGGACGGAATAACCGCCCTCATGTTTTGTAATTTAAATTAAATAGTCTTAAAAAGTTGCGGCTTCGAAACCAAACCACTTTTTAATTAGTGCATTTAACGATCCATCATCCTTCATAGAGCTAATTGCTGCATTCATTTTTGCTTTTAACTCTCCATCAGATTCACGGATACCCATTCCTACACCGCCGCCAATAGAAACTTCTCCTATATTAGCGAATTCACCATTTGACTCTGTAATAATGGATGCGAGATAGTCACCATCAGCTAAAACAGCATCCGCTTCACCATTTTGTACTGCAGAAATTGTCTCTTCTGCTGTTGCAAATTCAACTAGGGTTGCTCCACTTTCAGCTACATAACCGGCTTGAATAGTTGCAGTTTGAGCTGCAATGACTGCACTATCTACATCAATGTCTGCGCCACTCATGCCCATGTAAACTGATGGAGATGGTGGAAAATAATCTTGTGTAAAGTCAATCACTTCATCACGCTCTGCAGTAATTGACATACCAGCAATAATTGTATCGTAGTTACCAGATACTAAATTAGGAATAATAGAATCCCACTCGTTTATAACCCAAACGCAATCTAGATTTGCACGAATACAAAGCATGTCGCCAACATCTTTTTCGAATCCATCAACTTCGCCATTATCATTAATAAAGTTATATGGGGGATAAGCTCCCTCAGTGCCCATTCTTACGGTGTCAGCATAAGCAGAACTAACCATAAAGAAGGCAGCAAGAGCTGACAGTATTATTTTTTTCATCTTTTTTCTCCTTGTTCTTCCTCTATGAGATAGAATAATAATAAATATATATAAACTATATTGTAATAAATAGATAAACTTTTTCTGAAATCGCTATAGAAATTTTCCTAAAATCTAAGAAGAGTAAAAAAGATCTGCATTGATAATGCTACCATTTTGAATATCAATATTATTATAACGAATATTCCCTTTAATTTTAGCAGTTGATTTAATATGCAGATCTTTTGCATGTATATCACCATCAACCTCTCCTTCTATCGTAATTGTATCTCCAGTGATAGTGCCTTTAACATATGCATTAGATTTTAAATAAATTGTTGATGATTTTATTGTACCAGTTAGATATCCAGCAAAATCAATATAATCTTTAGCCTCAATCGAGCCATTTATTTTGATATCTTTAGCTAAATTCGACTGGTTAATATTTTCTTTATCTATATCAAAATTAAAAGTTGTTTTTTCCTCAACTTTTTTTTCACTGCTACCAAATATTGACATTAAACATCCTCTTTTTGATCATTAAGATCATTTTCAGTTTTATCTTCTTTTTCAATAGGATCCAAATTGGTTGAGTATGAATGGACACTGCCTCTATGCCTAATTGTTCCTTGTATTTTGGCACCATAACTCACTTGCAGTGATGAATATTCTATAGTCCCTTTAATGTTGGCTGATTGGTTAACAATCAAATATTGATCACTGTTTATATCTCCCTCAACGTTACCTGAGATAGTTATGTCACTTCCTGACATGTCTCCATTAAAAATTCCTGAACTATTTAGATTTATGTTTGAGGAGTTAATTGTTCCACTCAGAGTTCCAGATATGTCTGAAACTTCGGCTCCATCTATTCGTCCCTCAATTCTTACTCCGGCACCAACATTGACAGTTTTTGAATCATTGTCCGCATATTCATTAACTGATCCTTCGTCTTGATCAATAGATTTATGTTCTTCAGTGCTCATACTAATCTTATATAAACTACTTATAAATATATGCTTAATTCACATAAAAGCATAATCTTAAAAATTAAAAAAATTAAATTTACTATAAAAAACGTTGATTTTATTGACTTATAAAAATTAACAAATAATTTAGGGCATAATTTTATTATATATAACTATTATTATTTATATTTATCTTCTAACAATATTAATGAATTAGAAAAAATGAGATATTAACTAAGAAATGAAAATATTAGAGTTAAGCAGATTAGAAAAAAGTTTTGGAGATAATAATGTACTACAAGGGGTTGATTTGCTTGCTAATCAAGGTGATGTCATAAGTATTATCGGAAGCTCAGGCTCTGGAAAAAGTACTCTTTTAAGATGTATCAATTTTTTAGAAACTCCTAATTCTGGGACAATTAACGTTCTAGGGGATATTATCGATTGTCAAAAAGAGGATCTTGATAGCCCCAACAAAGACATCCAATCAAAAATTACCTCTATCAGAAAAAAACTAGGTATGGTCTTTCAGAGCTTTAACCTATGGACTCATATGACAATTTTAGAAAATATTATTGAAGCTCCAATTCATGTATTAGGAAAAGATAAACAAGAGTCGGAGAGCATGGGAATGGACTTATTAAAACAAGTTGGAATAGAAGAGAAAGCTAATGAATACCCCGCACATTTATCTGGAGGACAACAGCAACGAGCAGCGATCGCTCGGGCCTTAGCCATCTCGCCTGAAATTTTACTATTTGATGAACCAACTTCCTCCTTAGATCCAGAATTGGTTGATGAAGTTTTATCTGTGATAAGAAAATTAGCTGAGGGAGGAAAAACGATGTTAGTGGTAACTCATGAAATGGAGTTTGCTCGGAAAGTTTCAAATAATGTAATTTTTCTTCATGATGGCCTGGTGGAAGAGGAAGGACATCCTGACACAGTTTTCTCAAATCCCCAATCAGAGCGATGTAGAAATTTCTTATTTAATAGACGCGAATAATAATTTTTTATAATTTATCACAGTGAATTCACTACTACTCTTTTTGGTAAGACTACTAGATTTTTACACTTTAATTGTATTCTTTTACGTAGTCGTATCTTGGTTGTTTCACTTTAATATTTTAAATAGTCAAAATGTATTTTTATGGAGAGTTTTTGAAAGTTTAAAGAAACTCACTGATCCTCCTCTAAATTATATTCGAAGATATCTGCCTAACTTTGGAGGAATAGATATCTCGCCAGTGCTATTGATATTAATTATTTATTTATTTAAAGATTTATTAATTGAATATTGGCCAAGAGGGCAATAAAGGGAGAATAAAAAATGGCAGACAAAATTGATGGAAAAGCTTTCGCAGCGAAAATTAGATCTGAGGTTAAAGAGGACGCCGATAAATTAATCACTCAAAAACAAGTAGATCCTTGCTTAGCAGTCGTATTAGTTGGCGAAAATCCTGCCAGTAAAGTGTATGTTGGCCAAAAATCCAAAATGGCCGCTGAGTGCAATATCAAAACCAAAGATTTCAAATTAGATGCGAGCACAGATCAAGAGACATTGCTAAAATTAGTTGATGAGCTAAATAACGATAGCACAGTCCATGGTATTTTAGTGCAATTACCACTGCCTAAACAAATTGATGAGAGAAAAGTCATTGATGCCATAGTCGTTGAAAAAGACGTTGATGGTTTTCATGCTATTAATGCAGGTAGACTATCTATTGGTGGGGCTATGTTAAAAAAAGCATTTATTCCCTGCACTCCTTTAGGCTCTCTATTACTTTTAAAAGATAAAGTGGAAGACTTAAAAGGAAAGAATGCTGTTGTGATTGGAAGATCAAATATCGTAGGAAAACCGATGTCACAACTTTTAATTGAAGAGTCTTGTACCGTCACAGTAGTCCATTCTAAAACTAAAAATATAGAACATGTGTGCGCTCAAGCAGATATTATTGTGGCCGCCATTGGTAGGGCAGAGATGATTGATGCAAATTGGTTAAAAGAAGGTGCTGTCGTGATTGATGTTGGTATCAATCGAATACCTGTCACAAAAGAAGACGGGAGTGAGGGCAGTAAAATTGTTGGTGATGTAAATTTTGAAAGTGCCTCAGCAAAAGCATCTATGATTACTCCAGTTCCAGGAGGTGTTGGTCCAATGACAATTGCATGTTTGTTAAGAAATACTGTTACTTCCGCTTATCGTCATGCAGGTCTTGACGACCCACGGTCTATTTAAAGTAATTAAAATTTAAGTTTATTTTTTTTTAATCTTAAAGCATTGAGTTTAATAAAACCCTCTGCATCACGTTGATCGTAATTAGACGACTCAAAGGTTGCAAGATCTTCATCGTATAAACTATTGGGGGACTGTCTTCCAATAACAATCACATTCCCTTTGTATAGAGCTAGCCTTACTTGCCCATTGACTCTTTTCTGAGTGGCATCAATTGCTTTTTGCATCATCGCTCTCTCTGGAGCAAACCAATAGCCGTTATAAACTAATCGTGCATACTTGGGCATGAGTTCGTCTTTTGTAAAAACTTCCTCTCTATCTAGAGTAATGCTTTCTATAGCACGGTGGGCTTTTAAAAGAATTGTTCCACCTGGTGTTTCATAAACACCACGGGATTTTATTCCAACATACCTGTTCTCCACGATATCTACTCTTCCAATTCCATTAGCAGCGCCTAATTTATTCAACTTTTCTAATAAATTAAAGGGCGAGAGTTTTTTTCCATTAATAGCTATAGGATCACCGTTTTTAAATTGTATGGTAATTACTGTCTCTTTATTCGGAGCTGACTGAGGGCTTTTAGAGATACCAAAAACGTTTTCCGGTGGTCTTTTCCAAGGATCTTCAAGGATTTTTCCCTCTGCGGACCTGTGTAATACATTTGCGTCCACACTATAAGGTGACTCTTTTTTATTATGTTTCATAATAGGAATTTTATTTTGAGCTGCGAATTCTAAGAGTTTTGTTCTAGATGACAGGTCCCATTCTCTCCAAGGTGCAATCACTTTTATTTTTGGCTCCAAAGCGTAATAAGAAAACTCAAAGCGAACCTGGTCGTTTCCTTTACCTGTGGCGCCATGCGAGACGGCATTTGCTTTTTCTTTTTTTGCAATTTCAATTTGTCTTTTCGCAATGAGTGGTCGAGCAATAGACGTTCCTAAAAGATATTCCCCCTCGTAGATTGTATTACAACGAAACATAGGAAAAACATAATCACGAACAAATTCTTCTTTTAAATTTTCGATGTATATTTTTTTTGCGCCAAGTTTTTTTGCTTTAGCTTTGGCTTCTGTGAGCTCTGCCCCTTGCCCCAGATCTGCTGCATAGGCAATGACATCGGCGTTATACACTGTTTGTAACCATTTTAAAATAACGCTTGTATCTAATCCACCTGAGTAGGCTAAAACAATTTTATTTTTCATTTTCTTAGCAGTCTTGTTGAAGAGAATTATATGCGCTAGTAAAGCCTATAAGCGTATATGTATCTGTTGTTTCTGTTCCCCTTTTTGAATAACCAACAACTGTCATTTTTTTTCCCGCTTTCAGTGCTTTGATTATAACAGTATCGTCTGCCATCGACCAAGCAGAGTCATCTTCTCCAAAAAATTGGTAGCTGTTTGAGTCGATTGTTACCTTTACATATTTTTGGGAGTCATAAGGGTAACCCGCATCTACTCTGACGTATTCGGCGGCTCCTTCTTTAAAAACATAAAAGAGAACAGCGCCTCTGTTTGTATAATCGCCCTTTTCAGATGTTGGAACTTGAAAAATAGAGCACGTTTTGTTGTTTATTTTTTTAAAGGACCATTTGCCATGATCGAAATCTATGGAGTGATTAGCCAACGCATTACTTATTAATAAGCTCAAGCCTAAGACCAAATATAATAATTTTTGTTTAAACATGCTGATTTGATGTCAGAGAATATACCAATTAAGATTGCTTTTTAAAATAATAAATGGAATGATGAATATTGGAGAGATTATGGCAAAAGAGAAAAGTCCCTTTGTGGATGCATTAAAGAATATAGCTGAAAGACAGGATATTCAGAGTTTTAAGAAAATTTTTGATTATTTTGGTCCAAGACTAAAATCCTTTTTAATGAAATCTGGTGCAGATGAAGCCATCGCAGAGGAGATAATTCAAGAGACTATGACCATAATCTGGACTAAAGCTGATTATTATGACTCCTCTGTCGCGTCCCCCAGTACATGGATTTATACCATCGCTCGAAATAAAAAAATTGATATCTTAAGAAAAACAAGAAAAGCCATTTTAGAGGATATTGATACCGCCATATTGCCTCCTGTAGAGTCGAAAGCTGATGAAAATATAGAGCACGATCAAAAATTTGAAATGATTGCAAAATATTTAGATGACCTTCCAAAGGATCAATTGGATCTGTTAAAAATGAATTTTTTTGAAGAAAAATCACACGGGGAGATTGCAGAAATCACGAAAATCCCATTAGGTACAGTAAAATCTAGGATTCGACTGGCTTTAGAGAAGATCCGCGGCAAATTGGAACAAGATGGCAGTATGGCTAATCTAATATCTAACAACGAAAGTATGGTTAATTGATGACATACGAAATACTCAGTACACCTGTAAATTCTCCTGCGAGTCTTTTATTTAAGCAATGTTTAGCTGAAATTGATCCGGAAAATAGATTGCTCAACTCTGCCATGAACGAAGTTGGAGGTTATTTTCTATTTAGATCTGAAGAAATTCCCCTTTCTAATAATTTATGGGACAGGGTTTTAGATCGGACAAAAAATGTTAAGTCACCATCTAAAATCAGCGATGAACACGATCCATTACTTAGCCAATTACCTATTACTCTTAGAAGTCATTTAAAAAATAATGACGTAAAATGGAAATCTTTTAAAGACGTTAAAGTTGCATCACTTCTTCCAAAGGAAAATAATGAGAAGCTAGAACTTATCCACGTAATGCCTGGAGCTAAGATACCTCAACACACTCATGAAGGAAATGAAAGTTTTTTAGTATTACACGGATCTTATAGTGATGAGTACGGAAGTTATAAACAAGGCTCTGTTCAGGTTAGAAGTGACGATCACGACCACACACCTGTTGGTCACGCACAAACCGGATGTATTGGTTTAGCTTACACCCATGGTAAAATCAAATTCTCTGGTAAATTTGGTAAGTTGCTTAACCTAATAGCAAATTAATTTTAATCTAGATAATATATAAAATGTGTGCTGGTGCTATACCTGCAGTTAACATTAACCTTAAAATGAAATAGTCCGTTTGTATTATTTTTTCTTTAAAATAAAAAAAGAAATCAAAACATAAAACGATGAAGTAGCCTATGATAAAAAACCCAATTGTTTCATCAAATTTTAAATCAAATGCTAACACTAAAAATGCATAAACTGCAGGGCAGACACTAAATAAAATTGCAATATTATTTTTTGATTGAAGATAAACACCCCAATACACTGCACCTAAAAACGACATGATTACTGCAGAATAATAAACAAACATATCTTTGTTAAAATCAAGAAAGATTAAATCGATATTATAAAAGCAAAGATAAAAAGGAATTAAACCAGGAATACCTATCAGGTAAATCATTCTTGATAAAGTTTATCGATTTGCTCTGCTAAATCTAGATCTCTTTGGGTGACTTTCTGTACGTCATGAGAAATTAGAGCGATAGTAACACTGCCGTAATCTAAAATTATTTGAGGGTGGTGATTTTTTTTTTCAGATAGCATTGCTACTTGACTTGTAAATGCAAAGCTTTTTCTGTAATTTTTAAAAGCAAAAGTTTTTGTTAATCTTCCTTGATTGTCTTTTGGCCATCCAATCATTTTTTAAGGTGCAGGAGATGGGTTGTCTTCATGCACCTCATCGATCTCATCTAGTATTTGTTTGGAGAGTTCTATATCTGCTGATTTTATATTCTCTTTTAACTGCTCCATTTTTGTTGCACCAATGATATTGCTTGTTACGAAGTCCTGTTGGTTCACAAATGCCAATGATAACTCTGTGGGAGTTAATCCGTGGTTTTCTGCAATTTTACAATATTGATCTGTTGCATTGATTGATCTTTCATTGGTGTACCTAGTCCAATCATCCCAAATTGTAAGTCTTGCTCCTTCAGGCTTTTTGGAATTTCGATATTTGCCCGTCAGCACCCCGCAAGCTAAGGGGGAGTAAGCTAACAAACCTACCTGATCTCTTATGGATATTTCAGACATGCCCACCTCATAAGTGCGATTTAATAAACTATATGGGTTTTGCACAGACATTACCCTTGGTAAATTTTTATAATTGGACAAATTAATATAGTTGGAGAGACCATAAGGTGTTTCATTAGATAATCCTAAATATCTGATTTTCCCTTGATCGACAAATTTTTTTGCTGTCTCTAAAATTTCTTCAAAGGGTGTCCAATCTTTTTCTTGCTTATAATTTTTATATCCTAATCTTCCAAAAAAATTTGTTTTCCTTTCAGGCCAGTGTAGTTGATAAAGGTCAATGTAATCTGTTTGAAGTCTTTTTAAACTACCCTCCAGTGCTTCGGTAAAATGTTTCTCGTGAAATTGAAGACCACCACCCCTAATCCATCTCACATCTGGTCCAGCAACTTTTGATGCTAAAATTATTTTTTCCCTGTTATTTTTTTCTTTGAACCAATTGCCGATAATTCTTTCAGTAGCGCCGTAGGTATTTTCTTTACCTTTGACTGAGTAATATTCTGCTGTATCAAAGAAGTTTACTCCTTTTTCCAAGGAGTAATCCATTTGCTCAAATGCGTCATTTTCGGTGTTTTGTTCTCCCCAAGTCATTGTTCCTAAACAAATAAGGCTTACTTTAAGATCTGTGTTTCCTAGGGGCTTAAATTTCATAAAATATTCATACGGTTTTACTTGAAAAATATCAAGATAATAGCCATATTAAATTTAATAAGGAGAAACAATGGTCGAATTAAAACAAAATACCTATTCGCAGTCACAATCTACAGCAATAGATCAGGGACTTAGAGATTATATGATGAAAGTCTATAATTATATGACATCTGGTTTAGCGATTAGTGGTTTAGTGGCATGGGGATTTTCTCAGTCTCCTACTTTAATGGGGGCTATTTATGGCACTGCGCTTCAATGGGTTGTAATGCTTGCTCCACTTGGATTTATTTTCTTTTTAGGTGCAAGATTACAAAAGATGTCCCTATCTGCTGCTCAAATGACGTTTTGGGCTTTTGCTGCAGTAATGGGAATATCACTGTCTTATATATTCATAGTTTTTACAGGCGTGAGCATAGTTAGAGTATTTTTAATAACTAGCTGTACTTTTGCTGCGATGAGTATCTACGGATATACAACGAAGCGTGATTTAACTAAATTTGGTTCATTTCTAATCATGGGACTAATAGGAATTATCATTGCAAGTATTGTGAATATCTTTTTACAAAGTTCAGCAATGCAATTTGTAATTTCATGTGTGGGTGTATTGGTGTTTGTAGGATTAACTGCATACGATACACAAAGAATTAAATCAACTTATTACCAAGTTGCTGGAACTGCTTTTGCAGGAAAAGCTGCCATCATGGGTGCACTGACATTATACTTAGACTTTATAAATCTATTCATAATGTTGATGCAGTTGTTTGGTCAAAGAAGATAATTAAAGCTTCAATTTAATTTTAAGGGGTCGTTATGGGCCCCTTTTTTTTTACTAGTTTTAAATATCAATTATTTGATTTCTCATTATGATCCTCGCGTGATTGGATATATTCTAGCTATTGGTGCTGCAGCTACATGGTCTATGGTGGCATTATCAGCAACTAGAATTGTTAGATATTTTGGGAGCTATAATTATAACTTATTAAGACTATTAGGTATCATAGTCCTATTCTTACCCTACGTTATTTTTAATTGGGATCCTATATATTTTGATAAATCAATATTTATAGCAATTTTCTTATCTTCTGTTGTTGGCATTATAATAGGAGATACATTTTTATTTATTTGCCTTAAGAGACTAGGTCCTAGAAGACAAGCTTTATTGTTTTCCTTACAAATTCCTTTTACAATTATCTTAGCAGAAATTTTTTTACAAACGCTACCCTCAATGATCGAACTGATTGGTTGTTGTTTAATTTTTTTCGGGATAGTAGTTGCAATTCAATTTAACCGAACAATTCCTGATGATGACTTGGAAAATATTCAAGGAAATAAATATGTAGGATTATTAGCTGGTGCAGGGCTAGCTCTTTGCCAAGCTATCGGGATCATTCTTATGAAGCCTGCTCTTGAAGCAACAGATCCTATTATTGTATCATATGTGAGAGTTGTAACTGCAGCAGTATTAATGTTTTTCAGCTTAGGGTTTTTAAAAAATAATAATCTTTTAGAAAAAATGAAAGATGTAAAAAAAACTTTGTACAGTATTTTTCTAGGTTTTATGGGCATGGGTGTTGGCATGACAATGTTGATTATTGCGCTCAAAAATGGAGACCCTGGAATTATTTCAACATTATCAAGCACGATGCCTATGATGATTATTCCAATATTATGGATTGTAACTAAAAATTATGCAGGTCATCTAGCGGTGATTGGAGCTTCTTTGACTTGCTTTGGGGCAGGTATTATTTTTTTAAGTTAATCAGAACCTTTTTCTACGTTAACTATTTTTAGCTCTTTTGTTTTTTTAATTTGTGTTTGCAGAATTTTATTCAAGGGGTCTCTACCTAAATATTTTTTAAATTTTTTCTGACTTTGCGCTGCTTTATCTGTATTGCCCTCGGTGATTGCAACTAATGCGTCCCTTAAATGCTCTAATCCCTTTTGTTCATTAGAAGATTTGTAACGCATATATGCAGCACGTGGATAAATAAAAAGCTTGGTAAAGGCATAAGAAAATAAAATTAAAAGAATTACAAATGTGATTAAGACAAAAAGAAGTTGAACAATAGGAATACTCAATTGCCATATACCTAAAACAAGAGATAAGTTACCAGCATTGTTAAACAAGTAAAAAAGAGCACCGTAACCAGTGACAAAAATAATTAAAATTATAAGTAGCCTTATCATCAGATCATAGTCTCTAAAAAGTTTTGATTATCATTATAGGTTTGTGCGAGCTGGTAAGACGATTTAAAGAATATTTTTTGGTTAGAATTTAATTTCTCATATTCGATTATTGCTTTTGCGTATTGTCGATTATACATCGCATTTATAAACGATGGTAAAGGTTTTGAGGAATTTTTTGTAATTTGAATTTCAAAAATATTTTCGATGATTTTTTTAAACCACTGAAAATTGTTTTTTTTCATAAACTCTTTTTGTACATATTTATTTTCATTAATTTGTAGTTGCTGAATTGAATATGTATAATCGGGGATTGTAAGTAGTTCCTCAAATTTTTCATTTTTAAAAAATAAATATTGATTTTGAAGTTTTTGGATATGTTTATTTCGAATTTGTTGTTGATCAATATTAATAATGATTTGATTGATAGATAAAATTAATTCATATGCTTCATCATTGGACAGAGTGATCTGTTGTGGTTCTGGCTCAGGCTGAACTATTGTGGGCTGTGGAATATTTTGAACATTTTGTGCTAGTTCTAGTATTAAAGACTCGAGGCGATCAACTTTATCTTCGAGTTCTTTATTATTTAGCTCATTAACTGATGGTGCCTCTTTTTCAATCTCTAGTATTTGAGTTTCTTGCTTTGATTTACTAAACTGAGGTATATCAAATAACAAAAGGTTATTTCGATAAAGGTAGCCTGCGCCTACAGTAATTATGATTAAAAGGATAAAAATTAAAAAAAGATTTCGTTGAAAAATACTTTTTTTACTATCATTTTTTTGATTTTCAGACATTCAATAAGAATCTATATTTTTTTATAATAATGAAAGTTTTAGCAATAGAAAGTTCTTGTGATGATACTTCAATATCCATTGTAAATGATGATAAAAACATTGAGTTTCTTGAAACTATTAATCACAGAAAATTTCATAAAGACCATGGTGGCGTCATACCAGAAATGGCAGCAAGACAACATTTAGAAATCTTAGATCTGTTAGGTCAATCTATCAAAAAAATTAATTTCTCAAATATTTCAGCAATTGCTTCAACATTTGGACCTGGATTGATTGGGGGATTAATTGTTGGATCGTCTTTTGCAAAAGGTTTGTCAATATCTAAGAAAATTAAACTTATTCCGATCAATCACCTACAAGCTCATTTATTATCTCCTCGACTCGTATCTGATATTAAATTTCCATATTTATGTTTGCTTGTCTCTGGAGGGAACACAGCGTTAGTCTTAATAAAGAGTCCTAATGAGTTTATAACTCTCGGATCGACTATCGATGACTCTGCAGGTGAGTGTTTCGATAAAATCGCTAAAGGCTTAGGATTGAGTTATCCTGGTGGTCCAGAAATAGAGAAGTTAGCCTTAAAGGGCAATAATAAAAAATTTAAACTCCCGATGCCTTTAACAAAAAAAACGAATTGTGATTTTTCTTTTTCAGGTTTAAAAACATCAGCGTTAGATGTCATAAGAAAAAATAAAAAAACAAAAATATTTTTGAGAGATTTCTCAGCTTCGTTTCAATACACTATATCTAAAGTATTTGAGATTAAAATTTTAAATAGCCTTGCACAATTGAATAAAGATAATATTTCAATCAATGATTTTTCTGTTTGTGGTGGGGTGGCAGCAAATAAATATTTAAATACTGAACTTAGAAAATTTATTGCAAGTAGAGAACTCAATTTCCATCAGGTACCTTTATCCTTATGTACTGATAATGCTGCAATGATAGGTTGGAATGCTATTGAAATTATGAAAGCTAGAAAAATTAAATTAAATAATTACAATGTCAGACCTATACCTAACATATTGATACATGAACACTTCTAAAAATTATTGGCTCCTTAAATCAGAACCTAGTTCTTGGTCTTGGGAGCAACAAAAAAAGAAAAAAACAGAGCACTGGGACGGTGTTAGAAACTACCAAGCAGCTAGTAATATGAAAAAGATGAAAAAAGGAGATGAATGTTTATTTTATCACTCTGTTACAGAAAAGGCGATTAAGGGAATTGTTAAGGTTACAAAGGAATATTATCCAGACCACACAGATAAAAAAAGAATATTTGGAATGGTTGATGTAACCTATGTAAGAGATCTAAAAGAAGTTTATCTATCTGAAATAAAAGCAGATCCTTTTTTTCAAGATTTTCCTCTAGTAAAGCAAGCTCGGTTAAGCGTAATGCCTGTTACTTTGAGACAATGGATAAAATTAATGAAGATGAGTGAAAAAAATGAGAGAATTTAAATTATCAAATCCCCTTTTATCTAAAGATCAGTACGAGGAAATGTATGCTGAGTCATATAAAGATAAAGAACAATTCTGGTCTAAGATTGCGAAATCACAACTCTCATGGTTTAAAGATTTCACTAAAATTAAAAATACTAATTACGATGGGGACGTGTCTATCAAGTGGTTTGAGGATGGAGAATTGAATGTTTGTTATAACTGTGTAGACAGATATGCTGAAACACAGCCCGAAGAAGTAGCAATTATTTGGGAGGGTGATGAGACTGGTCAAAATAAAACTTATACTTACAAAGAGTTAAAGTCAGAAGTAAGTAAATTCGCTAATGTTTTAAAAAAACTTGGTGTCCAAAAAGGTGATGTTGTTACAATTTATTTAACTATGATACCTGAGGTTGCTTTTGCTATGTTGGCTTGTGCAAAAATAGGGGCAATACATTCTGTTATATTTGGGGGTTTCGCTCCAGAATCAATTGCGGGCCGTATTAAAGATTGTAAATCTCAGTTTGTAATTACTGCTGATGAGGGAATTCGTGGTGGTAAAGTAATTCCATTAAAAAAATACATTAACACGGCATTAGAGGACTGTGATGCCTCTATAAAAACTTTAGTGGTTCGGTACACTAATACTCAAGATGACTTACATCAGGTTAATAATTTTTATTACAATGAATTAATCAAAGAAGTAGATGATAAATGTGAATGTGTTTCTATGAACGCTGAAGATCCTCTTTTCATTTTATATACATCTGGCTCAACTGGTAAACCTAAAGGAGTTCTTCACACTACAGGTGGGTATTTAGTCTATGCCTCTTTTACACATAAATATTCTTTTGATTATCACCCCGGGGATGTTTACTGGTGCACTGCGGATGCTGGATGGATAACAGGACACTCTTATTCTGTATACGGCCCTCTAGCAAATGGTGGCACAACATTACTTTTTGAAGGTGTTCCTAACTATCCAGATTTTTCAAGGTTTTGGGAAGTTTGCGAAAAATACAAAGTCAATATTTTTTATACTGCGCCTACCGTATTGAGGTCTTTAATGAAAGAGGGAAATTCTTATATCGATAAATGCGATTTAAGTTCTTTGAGGGTTTTGGGGACAGTTGGTGAACCAATTAATCCAGAAGCTTGGAATTGGTATTCGTCAATTGTTGGTAAAGATAAATGTCCTGTTATTGATACTTGGTGGCAAACAGAAACTGGTGGACACTTAATTTCACCAATACCTGGCGTTTCTAAACTTAAACCTGGAAGCGCAACTCAACCATACTTTGGGATTGAAGCTGCAATAGTCGATGATAATGGAAATGTCTTAGAGGGTGAGTGCGAGGGTAAACTTTGTATTTTAGATAGTTGGCCAGGTCAAATGAGAACAGTCTATGGGGATCATCAGCGTTTCATTGATACTTATTTTAGTCAGTTCAAAGGAAAATATTTTACAGGAGATGGATGTAGAAGAGATAAAGATGGTTTTTATTGGATTACTGGGAGGGTAGATGATTGTATCAATGTGTCTGGACATTTGCTTGGGACGGCTGAAATTGAAAGTGCTTTTGTTGAACATGAATTAGTCTCTGAAGCAGCGGTAGTGGGCTATCCACACGATATTAAGGGCCAGGGCATCTATGCTTATGTAACAACAAATACAGGGGTTCAAGTAAGTGAAGATTTGAAAAAAGAACTTGTCCTGTGGATTAGAAAGAAAATAGGTCCTATCGCAACACCAGATAAATTACAATTCTCATCAGGACTTCCAAAAACAAGATCAGGTAAAATTATGAGAAGGATTTTAAGAAAGATAGCATCAAATGAACAAGATCAGTTAGGTGATACATCAACATTGGCAGACCCAAATGTTGTTCAGTCTTTAATAGACGGGTCTAAAAATATCTAATTTATCCGATACCACAAATTTATATAACTCAATCAAAAGAATTGAACAAGGAAGTAGTATTGATCGTGTTGTTAATACATACCCAGAGATAAAAAAAAATTTTTTATTTTTAGTACTACAAGAATATTATAGAAATTATGAAAATCACAATAAGATACTTGCAAAATATATAAATGATAAAACACCAAAAAATGTTTTAACTCTTTTAAAAATTAGTCTGACATTATTATATTTCTCTAGTAAGCCGCATTACGCAGTAGTTAATGATACTGTAGAAACTAGTAAAGTTTTTAAAAAAGAAAAATTAGTAAATGCTGTTTTAAGAAATATTTTAAGAAGCACAAAAAATATAAAATATGAAAAAAATATTTATCCTAATTTTAAAAAAGTAGTTGATAAAATATTTTCAAGTAAATCTATAAGAGACTATATTTATGAAACATTATTTATAAAACCCAAAAATTACCAAATAAGTTTAATGGATAATAGAGACGCTCTATATAATAAAAGGGTATTAATTTTGGAAAACAAAATAAATAAGGATTGTTTTGTTCAAGATATTGGCAATTTTGAGGTAATTCATTCAATATATAAATTTTATAAAGACAAAAATTTGATTGATGTGTGTGCAGCGCCTGGGGGTAAAAGTATATTGCTGCAATCATTGGGATTTAATGTATTAGCTATAGACAAGTCTCAAAATCAGATAAATAAATTTGAAGAAAATCTAAATCGTCTAAATATAAAAATTAATATCCAAAAAATTGATTTTCTTAAGAAAAATTTTTCTGATAAGTTTAATTCCATTTTATTGGATGCTCCATGCAGCGCATTGGGAACATTCAGAAGGAATCCGGATGTCACTTTAAAAATTGATCAGTCTCAAATAAAAAAACATCAAAAAACACAGATGCGAATGTTAGAAAAATCACTAAAATTGCTCAATAATGATGGAATTTTAGTTTATATTGTTTGTTCTTTTCATCCCTTTGAGACTATCGATGTTATTGATAAAATAATTCAAAATAATAAAAATATTAAATTACACACCATTGACTCTAATAAAATGATAAAAAGAAAAAATGGATATTTTGTAAATCCTCTAAGCTTTAAAGACTATGGCGGTTCTGATATCTTTTTTGTTTCTGTGTTAGAAAAATTAAAATGAAAACAATAATATCTCCATCAATACTAGGTGGATCATTTTCAAATATGGAAAAAGTTATATCAGACCTAGACCAATCAAAGGCAGAATATATTCATTTTGATGTAATGGATGGTGATTTTGTACCCAATTTAACGTTTGGGCCACAATTTATTTCCAATCTTCGCTTCAAAACAAAAAAGATTTTTGATGTTCATTTAATGATTAAAAGAGTTGGTACTTATTTAGATGATTATATTAAAGGAGGTTCTGATATTATTACTTTTCATTATGAAATTGACGAAAATTTAAATGAGCTGGTCAATAAAATTAGAGAAAATAATATTAAAGTAGGAATTGCTATTAAACCAAAAACACACTGGTTAGAAATTAAGAAATACTTACACACTGTTGACCAAGTAATTATCATGACTGTAGAACCAGGATTTGGTGGTCAATCATTTATGAATAATCAGATTAAAAAAATTGAGGATATATCTAATTATATTAAAGAAAATAATTTAGATGTTAATATAGAAATTGATGGTGGTGTTAATTATGAGACAGGCAAACTTTGTATACAGGCTGGTGCAAATATCCTTGTTGCAGGATCTTTTTTATTTAAACAAGAAAACTTAATAACAGCTACAAATAAACTAAATGATTTTTTTAACTAATGGTCAAAAATAAAAATGCCTTAATATCAGTTTTTGATAAAACTAATCTTGATAGAATTACAAAATTCTTAGTTAAAAAAAAATATACTATTTACTCTACAGGTGGATCCTCTGAGTATTTAAAAAAAATTAATGTGCCACATATTCAAATATCAAAATATACTAAACAAAAAGAAATATTAGATGGGAGGGTAAAGACTCTTCATCCTAAAATTTTTGGAGGAATTCTTGCTACTAATAGTAAAAACCATAAGGAAGAACTTGAGAAAGAAAAAATTATCAATTTTGATTTACTAATTGTTAATCTTTATCCTTTTAAAGAAACTGTTAAAAATAAACAAAAAAAAGATGAAATTATTGAAATGATTGATATCGGAGGCCATAGTCTTATAAGAGCTGCAGTAAAAAACTACCGAAATACATTGATAATTGTTGATCCTTTGGATTATCCAAATTTAATAAAAAAACTTCCTAAAACTGAATTAGATAAAAAAAAATATGCAATGAAAGCTATTAATCAAATCACTGATTATGACATGGCAATATCAAATTGGTTTAAAGGGACTTACGAATATGCGTATCCGCTAAGATATGGGGAAAACCCTCAGCAAAAAGCAACTGCATTAATTGGTAAAAATAAATTTAAGCAACTGAGCGGAGAGAAAAAATTAAGTTACAACAATTTATTGGATTTAGATGCGGCAGTTACAGTAGCTTATGAGACAAAAACAAATAAATATATTTGTGCAATAATTAAACACAATATTCCTTGTGGTGCATCAATTGAAAGTACTCAGATAAAAAGTTATAAAAAGGCACTCGCGGGAGATCCTGTTAGTGCTTTTGGTGGGGTTGTAGCTTTTAATAAGAGAATAACTAGTCACACAGCTAAGTTTCTTATTAAAAATTATTATGAAATAGTTGCTGCACCTGACTATGATAAAGGAGCCTTAAATATTCTAAAAAATAAAAAAAATTTAAGAGTCGTAAAAGTTAATAAATTTAATAAGAAAGTAGAGCATAGATCGATTTTTGCTGGAACTCTTTATCAAGATGTTAACAATAAAAAATCCACTATAAAAAAAATATTTGGCATTAATAAATTAAATGATGAAAAAATTGAATTTTTTACAAATATTTTAAAATTTGTTAAATCAAATGCTATCGCAGTCTTCAACCAAACAAGTTTAGTATCTCAGTCTGGAGGGCAGACATCAAGAATAGATTCGCTTGAAAATTGCCTATATAAATTAAAGCTAAAACAAAAAAAAATGAATATAAGGCAATTATTTTTATTTTCAGACGCTTTTTTCCCCTTCGTAGACTCCTTGAAACTTATAAAGAGTGAAAAATTAAAAATAGATGTGTATGCACCAATGGGTTCTAAAAATGATGCGATAATAGAAAAATTTGTTAAAGTGAATAAATTGAATTTTTTTAAATTGAGTGATCGCCACTTTAAACATTGATCGAAATATTCAAAAACAAACCTCCAAAAGATTATTATATTTCAATGAAAAGATACCAAAATGTAGAATTTAAGAAGAAAATTTCTATACGGCTTTTAGAAAATTTTTTTAAAGAGTTTCCTGAAGAGAAAAGAGGAAGAAAAGAATTTAAAGGAAAAGAGATACAAAACATTAAATATCTTCTTTATGAAAAGATATTTGAAAAAGGAATTAAAATTAATGCTGACTGTGTGGGGTTAATTAAAGAAAAGGTGGATAAAGAATATATAAGAATTAAAGTATCTTTTTTTAGAAAATATGAATGATACGAAAATATTATTTGTTGACTTAGACGGGACCTTAATAAAAGAAGATCTTTCCAATCTGGCATTTATTGATTTTTTAAAAAAGCATCCTTTTAAAAGTATTTTTTATCTTTTTATATTTCTTTTTAAAGGTAAACCTTTTTTAAAAGAAAAAATATCCTCTAGTTTTAATGTGCCTCTAAAAAAACTTACATACAATCAAAGTGCTCTAGAGTATGTCAAATTAGTCAAGAATAGACACAGAGTAGTTTATTTAATATCTGGGAGTCATCAAAAACTCGTAGATCAAGTTCATAACCACTTAAAAATATTTTTTGAGTCTTTTGGAACAAAAGATAATTTCAACATGGTTGGCATTAATAAAGTTACCTTCATAAGAAATAAATTGAATATTCATGATTTTCAATATCTTGGTAATAGTGTTAAAGACATACCAATATGGAATTTTTGTAAAAATATTTTATACACCAATGCAAACCATAGGTTAAAAAAAATTATTGTTAATTTAGATTTAGAAAAACAGGAAGTTAAAGAAGATTTCAAATCTTACTAAATGTCTTTCACTGTTTTTATACAAGTATTCTTTGTATGTTTACTAGGCGCTATGTCACCAGGTCCAAGCATGGCAGTAGTAATAAATAATGCTGTTTTAAAAAATAGATATCATGGAATATTGACTGCGATAGGTCATGGATTAGGTATAACAGTTTATGCAATATTTGCAGTTGTCGGGATTGGTCTAATTATCAAAACAAATATTTTTGTATTTAATAGTCTAAAAATATTATCAATTATTTTTCTTTTTTATTTAGGTCTAAAATCAATTGCTAACAAAAATCAGATAAGTTTTGAACAAGAAAATTTAACCACAGAAGTAACTTCATTTTTTCAGGGATTAACCATTGCCGTACTTAATCCTAAAATCTTTATATGGTTCATAGCTATATATTCTCAATTCATGTCAAAAAATAACGATCTTTTATTTAATATATATTTAATTTTAACGGCAGGAATTGTTGATACATGTTGGTATGTATTGTTAACTACAATATCAACATCAGGTTTATTATTAAATTTTTTTAAAAATAAAAGTTATATACTAGAAAAGTCGTTAGGTGTAATTTTTATAATGATTGGTGTAGTTATATTATTAGATCTATTTTTAAAAATAAACTAAGAATATAAACTTTTAAATAAAAGATACTATGTTACAAATAACTTTTAGTTTGAATTTATAAAATGAAAAACGTATATATTGGTTATGACACAAGAGAAGACATAGCGTACCAAGTTAGTAAATACAGCATAATTAATAAATCAAATAACATTCTGGTACATCCTTTGAAATTAGCAGAGCTGAAAGATAGAAAACTTTATTGGAGAGAAGAAGATAAATTAGGATCAACAGAATTTACCTTTTCAAGGTTTCTAGTTCCTGAACTAAATCAATTTAAAGGATGGGCATTATTTTGTGATTGTGATCTTTTATTTATGACAGATATAAATAATTTATTTGCTCTGGCAGATGATAAGTATGCACTGATGTGTGTACAACATGATTATAATCCTGGTGAAGGGCTAAAAATGGATGGCAAACAACAAACTGTATATCCAAGAAAAAATTGGAGTTCAGTTGTATTATGGAATTGTGGTCATGAGTCTAATAAAAAAATAAATAGAGAGTTAGTTAACAATCCAGATACAACTGGAAAATATCTTCACAGATTTAGCTGGCTGGAAGATCATGAAATTGGCTCAATACCACACCATTGGAATTGGTTGGCTGGATGGTATGAGGAGCCAAAAGATGGTAAACCAAAAGCAATACATTATACTGAAGGAGGGCCGTGGTTTGAAAATTACCGTTTTTGCGAGTATCACCAACTCTGGAAGGATACATTGTCTGAGATGATGGATAATAAAACTAGTTAATTAATTTTTAATTTTATTTTTTGTATGAGAATAAATTTATGTGATTACGATTATGACTGACTAAAATAATGACAACTATAGAATGCTACTATACGGATCATTTTGTTAACCAGACAGTTACACAATTTTTCTCAAAAAGTCTGAATTTACCTCTATATGAATTAAATAAGTATAAAAACTCCCCTAATATTTTTGCATCTTATGGCATTCTTAGAGGAACGGGAGAAATAATAAAAAAAAGAAAAGAAAACTTTTTATATTTAGACCATGGTTATTTTAGTTCTTCCACAAGAAGGTTTACAAAAGAAAAAAATACTATTTTAACTGATTTAGAGGGGTATTTTCGAGTTGTTAAAGATGACCTCTATTTTAATAAATCTTATCTGAATAATAGTGTAAAAAGGTTTGAAGAGCTAAATATTAAACTGAAGGCAAAAAAAGCGGGAGATATAATTATTTTATCTGAACCAACAGAGAATACTTTAAAGTTTTTAGGATTGAATAATTGGAAAGAAGAAACAATCAAAATAATAAAAAGTCACACCGATAGAGAAATTGTAATTCATAATAAATTTTCCGAAATATCTTTAAATGAGTTATTACAAAAAGCTTTTGCTTTTGTCAGTTGTCAATCTACTGCTGGGTTTATGTCAATAATAGAGGGTGTTCCTGCATTTTTTACACATAGTAGTTTAAAAGAATACGGCGACATAAAAAATATTGAGGAAAATAATTTAAATTATGATTTATTATACTCTGCAGCAAACTCACAGTGGAAATTGAAAGAATTTTTTACTGATGATTTTAAAGAGTATATATATAAAATTACCTCAATTTAGATATGACAGCATTTATTTTATCTATATCGTTATTGATAATTTGCTTATACGGGTACTACTTAGCCATTAGACAGTCTAAATTAGAAAAAGAGCTAAGGCAAAAGAACATGGACTATGAATGCTTTAAGTGTAAAGATAAATTACCTATAAACACAATAAAATGTCCAAAGTGTTCTTTAATCACAATATATGGCGCACGCAGAAAAAATTTTTGGTTAATAATTCCAATCGCAGTATTTTGGCTCTTTATGCTGGGTAAATGGTCAAAGGTTGGTATGTTTTAATAAACATTTTTTAAAACGTTCTATCTTAAATTATTAGTTACTTTTAAAATGTTTAATTAGACTTGAAATATATTTTATATATTTAACACTAGAAGAGTGTTTTTATTTATATGAGTAATTTAAAGAAAAAAGCAATTGATTTATTCAATGAACAAAAATATGAGAAAAGCTTAAGTATTTTTTTGTCTATTTTAAAAAAAGACCCAAAATCAAAAGACACACTCTTATTTACCTCTTACAACTATATGCAAATGGGAGATTTTAAGACTGCTATAATTTATTTCGAAATGATAATTCAATTAGATAAAAAACTACCACAGGTATTCTATAATATGGGTGTTTGTTTTAATATATTAGGTAAGACTGTTGAAGCAGTTGATAGTTTTAAAAGAGCTATTTCTTTGAAAGAAGATTATTTTGACTCGTATATTCAACTTGGTCAATTATTTAAAAAACTGAATCTATTGGAAGAAGCAGTTAAAATTTATAAATTAGCACTGCCTAAAGTAAATCAAAAAGACTCAATTAATGTGAATATTTCAGAGATATATTATTTACAGAGAAACTATCAACTATCAATAAAATATGCTGAAGACGCCTTTGATTTAAATCCCAAAAACTATTTTGCAAAAATTAATTTAGCAAATTGTTTAATGGACCAAGGAGAATGTGAAAAGGCTATAATTGAACTTGAGCAAGCTAAAAAAATTAATACTAGTTCCTCCATGATTTTTAATAATTTAGGTTATGGTTATAAATTATTAAGTAATGATACTGAGGCAATTATAAACTACCAAAAAGCAATTGAAATAAATCCAGAACTGCATGACGCACACTTTAATTTATCTCATATACAGTTAGCTCAAAATAATTTTAAAGATGGCTGGAAAAATTATGAGTTTCGATTTGGAACACAGAAGAAATTTACTAATCAATTGAAAACAACTAAACCTCAATGGGAGGCAGGATACGGATTTGAAACAATATTAATTTGGGGTGAACAAGGGATTGGGGAACAAATTCTATTTAGCTCTATATTACCTGATGTAATATCTAAATTTAAAAAGGTAATATTATGTGTAGAGGATAAATTAGTAGAAATATTTAAGAAAAAATTTAGCAATTTAGAAGTCATTCCACTATCAAAAAAAATAGATGAAAGTAAGTTTAATTATCATTTACCAATTTGTTCACTTGGTAAATTTTTTAGAACGGATTTGAGAAGTTTTATGATTGGTGAAGAAAAAAAACAGATTAAATTTAATAATCAAATACCAAATAGAAAGCTGAAATGTGCAATCTCATGGAAGAGTTCAAATGAAAATTTGAAAAATATTAAATCAATTGCATTAGAAGATTTGAAAGAAATTTTGATAATAGATAAAATTGATTTTTACAACATTCAGTATACTAATGAGGATAACGAATTAGAAGCTTTCAAAAAAAAATACAATATAACTATTCACAAGAATAACGAGTTGGATACTTTTAATAATCTTAATGACCTTACTGAATTTATAGAAACATGTGATTTTGTAATTACAGTTAGTAATAGTAATGCACATTTGTCAGCTTCTATTGGAAAAACAACATATCTTTTGCTGCCCAAAACTAAAGGTAAGTTTTGGTACTGGGAAAATGATCTAAATGGCAAGAATGTTTGGTATCCATCTATTATAAAATTTAAACAAAAGACACAAGGTGATTGGTCAGATCCAATTAAAAATTTAAAGGATAAAATATTAGAGAAATATTTGTCTTAAAAAAACAGTGATCATGTATTAGAGTATTTTTTTAAAAACGTGTTTTATAAATTTTTAATACACTAAATAAATTATAAAAAAGAAATAAATGTCTTTAGCTTTTGTCTCAACTATGAATAGAAAACTTTATGATGAGTACGGCAAAAGATTTATCAATGAATTTATTGAAAATGCTCATGAAGATATAAAATTATTCTTAATATTTGAGGGAAATTGCCCAAATGAAATTATTAATTTAAAGAAGAATTTAATAACAATTCCCTTAATGAATGCTGAACACAATAAATTTATAAAATTTTTTGGTAATTTATTTGAAGCAAGAGGTTTAAGAGTTCGCTTTTTTGTTGAAAATGGTCAGAAAAAAATAAATCTTAATGAAGATTACAAGTTTAATGCAGTGAGATTTTCTTTTAAGCCTTTTTCAATACATCAAGTTTTACAGTATTTACCTGATGATTTAGAGTATTTAATTTGGACTGACGCAGACTTAAGGTGCAAAAAAAATTTTAATTTTAACTCACTTCAAAACTTTCTACCTAACAAAAACGAACTGATGTCATACTTAGGAAGGAGAAATCAGTATTCTGAGTGTGGTTTTTTAGGTTTTAATCTTGAACACAATGAATTCAAAAATTTTATAAATCGGATAATAAAAATTTATACCTCCGGCGAAATCTTTTCATTACAAGAATGGCATGACAGTTATATATGGGATCATGTTAGATCAGAATATGAAGGTAAAGAAATAAAGTTTAAAAATATTTCTAATAAGGGCTTTGATCATTACCATCCCTTTATTAATTCAGGGCTTGAAGAATTTTTTGATCACCTGAAAGGTCCAAACAGAAAGAAAGAAGGGGTGTCACCAGATAAGGATTATTTAGATAAATAGTAAAATGCAACTATTAGGTTCTCATAAAATTTTATGAATATCGGTATTTTTCTTAAATCAGCAAATGATTTTTATTTTGAACAAGCACTAATCTACTTTGCTGAGGGAATTAAACAACACGGAGAAAATCCTATTATAACTGATACAGAAACATACCAAGATTGTGACATTAGTATATTCTTTGGATCGTGGAAAAGTTCTAATTTTTTACATCACAAATTAAAAAGAGAAATAGTAAAACAATGCGATAAATTTGTTTGTCTTGAAACACCTTTGATTGGGCGACGTGAAGTTAAACCAATTTTTGATGATGACTCTTTTCGAGTGGGTATAAACGGATTTTTGAATAATAGCGGTATTTTTTACAAAGGTGAGTGCACCTCCGATAGATGGGATTTAATTAGTAAAAAATTTAGTTTAAAGCTTGATGACTGGAACGCTCCAGATCCCAATGCTCCAATCTTGGTGGCTTTACAGTTACCCCATGATGCATCTTTGCGTGGATGCAATATAATAGAATGGGCATTTAATGTAAGTAAGCAAATTCGCTCGGTCAGTAAAAGAAAAATTGTAATTAGAACACCGCAATTAGAAAAAAAGTATGAAAAAAAGTGGATCGATGAACTGATGAATATTGAAAATATATTTTTTCAAACAGGCACCAAAAAAAATCTAATTCCAACTTTAAAAAGTTGTCACTGCACAATTACATATACGTCTGGTTTGGCTGTTGACTCGCTAATCAATGGATGTCCAACAATTGCATGTAACGATGGAAATTTTTGTTACGAAGTTTCACAAAATGACCCACTTGAAGTAGAAAACATAAATTATTTTGATAGATTACAATGGATTAGTAACTTATCATACTGCCAATGGGATCTGCTTGAAATAAAAAACGGTAAGTGTTGGGACCATATTAAAAAAATAATTTAATATTAAGTAAAAATAATTATTATAGAATCATTAGTACCCTAATTTTTTATTAAGAATATTCCCTCCAATTTGATTAAACAAAATTAAGGCGGGACACCTAAGCAAATTGTGTATTATGAGGGAGTAAGGAATGGTAATTCTATTGAGGAAGTAGATCTCAACTTAAAACCTAATTTAAAGTTTGTTGATTAAATAATTATGTGTTTTGGAGCGGGCGAAGGGATTCGAACCCTCGACTTCAACCTTGGCAAGGTTGCGCTCTACCCCTGAGCTACGCCCGCTTTTATATGTTATAACGAGATTATTTTATAAACCTCAAATTTAAACCTATCAAGGTAAAAGGTAATTTCGTTTGTTGCAAACAAAGTATTTGATACTATTTCTATATTATGAGTTTCGTAATTGACATTAACCAAGATCAATTTGTAGATGAGGTAATTGAAAAATCTAAAACGGTACCTGTAATAGTAGATTTTTGGGCACCCTGGTGTGGGCCTTGCAAGCAGTTAACACCATTACTTGAGAAAGTGGTTAATAAAAAGAATGGAAAAGTAATACTTGCAAAAGTTAATGTTGATGAGAACCAAGAAATATCCTCTCAGTTGAATATCCAGTCAATTCCAACTGTTTATGGATTTGTTGATGGTAAACCTATAGATGCCTTTCAAGGTGCACAACCTGAAAGCAAAATAAATGCTATGGTAGATAAAATGATCGAGGCAACACCCGGAAATGAAATACCCAAAATTATTGAAGAGGCAGATCAGTTATTTACAGATCAAAAATTTGAAGAGTCTTTAAAACTTTTTGAAGGTCTCGTTGCCATGGATCCGGGAAACTCAAAGATAATCGCTGGAATGTTGAGGTGTCTACTTCAACTTAATAAATTTGAAGAGGCAAAAGAAATGTTCGAATCATTCGATGATAGCATATTAAAAGATGAGGAAATTTTAAAAATAAAGAAACTTCTCGATAAAACTACAGTAAAACAAACTGATTATTCTAGTGAGGAAATATTTGATGAAGTCATCAAAAAACCACAGGATAAAAATTTAAGATTTAAATTAGCTGAAAGTTATTTGTCAGAGAATGAAACTAAAAAAGGTTTTGACGAGCTTTTGATATTGTATGAAAAAGACTCAAATTGGAATGATGGTGCTGCTAAGAAAAAACTTTTAGAATATTTTGACCTACTGGGTTTCAATGATCCAAATGTTATAAATGCACGAAAAAGATTATCTGCGATGATGTTTAAATAATGGATGAAAATATTAAAAAACTCTTTGGTGTAAATGCTGAGACATTGCCAGACTCAATACCTATCTTTCCTCTTGACAACGTGCTCCTTCTTCCCTTTGGCAAACTGCCTCTCAATATATTTGAAGAAAGATATATAAAAATGACTTTAGATAGCCTAAAAAGAAACCGAATGATCGGCATTATTCAACCTAAAAATAATAACAATGAATTATTTCAAATGGGCTGTATTGGAAAAATCACATCTTATATAGAAACACCTGATTACAGACTCGTTCTTAATCTAGAGGGTGTTTGCCGTTTTGTCCTTCTTGAAAGAAATCTTACCCCTCATGGGTATTACCAAGCAAAAATTGACTATACAGATTATATTAACGATCTTGACAATATGGAACCAAATTTAGATCGTACTAATTTGATACAAAAATATACAAATTTTTTCAAAATGAAGAAGCTAGATATTGATAAAGATATTTTGGCTGAAACATCAAATTTACAGTTACTTTCAACACTAGCAATGCTTGCTCCATTTAATAAAATTGATAAACAAGCTATTTTAGAGTCACCAAACATACTATCCAGAATTAACACTATAAATTCAATTCTAGACTTAAATACTTTTCAAGTTGTAAGCAATACTAACCCTAGCCAGTTAAATTAATTCTTCCCATTGCTTGTTTAATAAATAGACTTCTTGCAGCTTTAAAATTTCGAAGACCCTCATATCCCAGTTTAATTATTTTCTTATTGATCGGACTTTGATTTTCATACAAAAAATTTATAAAAGATGTGAAACCCATATAAACCGAGCTATCAATGATCCTTCTGGAATAATATAGCGAGTTTAATATTTTACTATTAGCACTATATTGTTCTGTTAAATTACATAGAGTTTGAATATCTTTTACCCCTAAGTTCCATCCCTGTCCGGCGACCGGATGAATAGACTTCAGTGTGTCACCAATGTAAATATAACTTTTATTATATTTTTTTAAGTGGGGAGTCACAGGAAACTTATGTATGGTTTTATCAAAAACTATTTTTCCATGAGAATTATAAAAATGTTTATTAATTAAAGTAAATATTTGTTGATTTGTTATTTTTTTGTTAGTTGAGTATATGAATGTTGATTTTGTTTTGTTTATTGATGGGCAGGGTAAAACTGCTAAAGGGCCCTCTTTGTTAAACATTTCATAAGCAGTATTTTCATGATCAAAATTATGAGTAAAAAAACCCACGTAAGAAAAATAACCTTTATCAAAAACAATGCTTTTATGTCTTGAATTTGCGTTTATATCTTTGCCAACACTGATGATGATTTTTTTAAAATAATAAGAGTTTTTATCAATTTGTATTGCATTATCAGTACATAGATGCTCTGTATTTATGTTAACACTTGTTTTTAAAATATTTAGATTTTTTAATCTTTTTCTAACTATTTTAAGCATTTCTGTATTAAATATAACATTGCCCATTGGCTCACCCTGATTAGAGAAAATAAGTGGCAAAGAATTAATATAATCTTTTATTATTATCTTATTAATTGATTGAGGCTGAGATTTTAAATTATCCCAAACACCTAATTGCTCTAAGAATTGCCTAGAATTTGCATTTACAGCAAGAGTTCGCTGATCTAAAGGAATATCTTTTTTTTTATCAATAACTAAAACTTTAAAATTCTTTTTGTGTAAAGCTAATCCAGCAAGGGCACCAATGAGGCCTCCACCAACTATTAAAAAATCATATTTAAATATTTTATTTTTCATTAAGACGCTTATATTTAACTTAAATTAATGAAAAGTAACTATATTCCTGATGTATTGAAAGAAAAATTCGCATTTTTTATAAAATATTTATACGGGATTTTTCTTATACTAGTTTCTATTTTATCAGCATTAGCATTATTCTCTTTTGATATAAATGATAACTCTTTTTTAACTAGCACTAACAATACCACACAAAATCTTTTAGGAAATTTTGGATCCTATTATGCAAGTTTCATTTTTTATACTTTTGGTATTATGGGATATCTTATTATTTTATTCTTTTTAATTTATTCCCTGTTAATTTTTTTGAACAGTATCCCAAAATATATATTTATTAGATTACTAATTTTCTTCATAAGTTTGATATTATTACCTCAAACGTTTTTACAACTTAATTTTGAGCTAAAATTTATTGACTCATTAGAGAGTTGGGGCATATTTTCTGAAATACTTTACTCTTTTTATAACATTAATTACTTAAGTCATTTTCTAACTTTTGTTGGATTTATGCTCTTTGTATTATCACAAAATATTTTCTTTTTATTTAAATTACCTAAGTTAAGTCTTATAAAAATATTTAGTACAAGTAATCAAGGTTACTCTGAGACTAAAATTAAAAAAGATCCAATAATTGATAATATTGTTTTAAACTCTAATGAAACCGAAGTTGATGACAATAATCATATAGATGAAAAGAATAAAAATATAAACTCTACTTATTTTTCGCCTTCTCTTGAAATTCTAGAAACTAAGGATGGTCTATCACGGGAGAAAACAGATAATGAAAAAATTAAAACTAACTCTGACCTTCTGGAGAAAGTTTTTGAAGATTTTAATATTGATATTCAGGTTATAAATGTAAGGCTTGGGCCAGTTGTTACATTATTTGAGATAATTCCTGCAGCTGGAATAAAAATTAACACAATAATCAATTTAGCTGACGATATATCAAGAAGTATGGGTGTTGGGGCTGTAAGAATCTCTCAAATCTTTGGAACACAATATTTAGGTGTAGAGGTCCCAAATGAACAACGTGAAATAGTAACAATAAAAGAGCTTTTAAGTGACAGGAATTTTAAAAATACTTCGCTTAAAATCCCCCTTTGTATTGGAAAAGACATCTCTGGCAAAATAGAAGTAGTTGACTTAAGCAAAACACCTCACCTTTTAGTTGCAGGCACAACAGGTTCTGGAAAATCTGTCTTTATAAACACATTATTAGCTAGCTTACTCTATAAATTTTCTCCAGATGATTTAAGATTAATTTTGATTGATCCCAAAATGTTAGAGTTGAGTGTCTATAATGATATAGCACATTTATTAACACCTGTCGTGACTGAGCCAAAAAAAGCTATTCTTGCATTAAAATGGGTATGTAGAGAAATGGAGAGAAGATATTCTCTCATGAACGAAGAAAACACTCGTAGTCTTGAAGGATACAATCAAAAATCAATGGAAAAATTACCATACATAGTTGTATTCATTGACGAGATGGCAGACTTAATGATGACTGCAGGCAAGGAAGTTGAGCACTATGTTCAAAGGTTAGCACAAATGGCGAGGGCTTGTGGTATACACTTAGTTATGGCTACACAAAGACCAAGTGTGGACATAATAACTGGGAGTATAAAAGCTAATTTTCCATCCAGGATCAGTTTTCAAGTGGCAAGTAAATATGATAGCAGAACTGTTCTTGGAGAGAGTGGAGCAGAGCAATTACTCGGGAATGGAGATATGTTAATGTCAAAAAATGGGGGTAATCTGATTCGATATCAATCTGCATTTATATCTGATAACGAAGTAAATAAGCTTATTAAAGAAATTAAAAAGTCTCAGGAAGTAAAATATCTTGATGAATTAGATGAGATAATAAAAAACAATGATGAAAATTTTGATGCACTTAGTGAAGAAGACGAAGCTTTGATATCGAAAGCTATTGATTTAATAAAAACAACAAATAGGGCCTCAACAAGCTATCTGCAGAGAAATTTTCAGATTGGCTATAATAAAGCTGCAAGAATTATGGAGGCTCTTGAGCAGAGAGGAGTTGTTTCGCAGCCAAACCATACTGGTAAAAGGGAGATCTTAATCAATACATAATTTCAAAATACCTGATTTTGATGAGAAATTTAGATCAAAGCCTATATCTTCTGCCAACTGGTTTTTTAAATTCGTTAAATGAGTATCTAACTTATTAAAAAAAATATCTTTATCATTTGGCCATATATTTTTTATAAGTTCAATTTTTTCTATACCATTTGAATTTATTAATAAATTACTAAGTATCATATTTTGGATTTCACTTAGAAATATACTTTTTTTTCCTTTTTTCATTATTTGCTTATAGGGATAATAATCATAGTTTTTTATATTAATATTTTTATTTGAGATGAGGTCGAATATTTTTTCAAAAATATCATTAAAGTTTTTGGGTATTTTAAATTTAAGTATATCTCGATCTAATTGACAAATTAAAAAATTTTCTTCAAAGGTAAAATTTAGCCCAAAAAAAAATTTATTTGAATATTCATTTTCTAATAAAAGTTTTTTTTGCCGAAATAAACTAATAAGCTTTTCTTTAAAAAATTTATCTTCACATTTTATTGATAGCATATTAATAATTATAATCCCAAAAAGGACTCCAAAAGAAATACATATCTTTTATAGGCATCTCTTTACAATCATTCATATAAACACTTAGTTTTATCTGTTCAGATAGAACAATTACTCTTTTTAAAAAATTAGATTTACTTAGCTCAACCTTGACATAAGTATCACCAAAGCTATATTCACTTTTAATTTGAGGGTATTCAGAAATTATATCTTTTATAGCACTAAGTATTTGAGTATTTTCATTAATTCTAAAAAATTTATTTTTATCTCTATTTTCTACGTAAAAGAATGAGTTTCCTTTATGAAAAACTGTAAATAAATTTTTTGAAAAATATTGATATCTAAATTTTTCATCTTTTACTAAAAATAAACCCTGTTCTGTGTCACCATTTATATGTACTTCCTCGAATAAGCATGACAGCTCTAACGCTAAAATATTTTTGCTTATAAAAAGTAAAATAAATAAATATGTAAATTTCATGAAAATATAAAAGAACCGACTCGTATAATATCACTGTTGAAATTTAATGCTGTTTTGTAATCATTACTCATACCCATACTCAATTTTAATTTTCTATTAAGACTGTCTCTTATCTCTTTCATTTCTTGAAAATATGGCGATGAATCTTCAGTATTTGGTGGGATGCACATTAACCCTTTGATATTCAGATTTTTTTTTAAAGAATAATGGTAAAGATTATGCAATTCACTAATAGAGATACCTGATTTTTGTTCCTCACTTCCTATATTAACTTGAATGTAAAAATTTTTTGTGCGAACAGAATTTTTTGAAAGATTTTTACTTACCTCATCAACTAAGGAAAACCTATCAATAGTTTGAATTGTATCAAAAATTTTTAGTGCTTTTTTTACTTTATTGGATTGAAGAGGGCCTATCATGTGGATTTCCAAATTATATGAAACTAAGGATTTATATTTAAGTTCAGCTTCTTGTAATCTATTTTCTCCAAATAGTTTAAACCCCCTAGATATAAGATCATTTACATCTTTTATAGTTTGATTTTTTGTAACAATAAGAAGCTGAGCAGTGTTGGAAATTTTTAAATCTTCTAATATTGTCTCAATACTTTCATTATTAATGCTCATAACTTTTTTAATAAAGACTGTATCTTTGGTCTAAATTTTTGCTTAAAAACTTTTTGTCATTATTTGATAGTTCGCCTTCAATATTTTCATTTATCTTATTACTGGAAATAAAATTTTTAATATCTTCAATGTTTATATCAATTAACATACCGTATTGTTTCAAATGATACAAAATTTCTACCAAAATCTCTTGTGGGCTCTCTAATAGTTTATTGTAGGAAATAATTTTACCTTTAAATGAACTTATAACATTTTCATCTGTCCAAGATTTTACATTCACATTAAAATTTTTCCTATTTTCAAATACTTTAAAGGTTTTACTTTCTTGTTCCTTACTTAGATATTGTTGATTACTGAAATTAAATAATTCGTCATATGAAGCGTCAGATGATTTGTATTTATTTTTGTATCTGAGAAGTAGATCTTCAGGTCTATTTATAAAATAGAAATAACAAAATGTAATATTTGGATATATAAAATAATTTTTTTGACTTGTTTCAAAAAAAGAAGCGCAAGAGTTTAAAAATAAATAATCGTTTTCAAGATCAAATAAAAGTAAATTTTGATATAGATTTGATTGAGTTAGAAAATCGTTAAAATCAATATTTGACTCTTGCACATTTTTTTTTAAATTTGAAAGGCAATCATTTAAAGAATTAGAAAAACCCCTAATATTGAAAGAAGATTTTAAATTCTTAGAAAGATAAAAATCTAAAAAATTATTTATATATGAAAGATCTAAAAGGTCATAAGATATGTTCCAAATAATCTTTTTTTTGTAAAAGGCTGATGGTAAGTTTGTAAGAATTTTTTGAGAGTTCTTTAATAGTAAAAAGAGATCAATTTTGTCATTCTTACTTAATTTTTGAATTAAATTATAAGCCTCATCAAATCTTTGATTTGAAACATAATCTTGGAATAATTTTAAATTATAATTTAGTTTAATTTTCTTTAATAAATTCATTACTGTATATATGCTTAAATTATGAATTTAGTGATGTCAAAAATAATAAATCTCATGAGAGAACAAAAATATAATTCCGCCGAATTAGAAATTAAACATCAGCTAAAAAAGAACCCACTTTCATTTAGTTTGAACAAAACCCATGCAGTGAATTTATTATGGCAAGAAAAATATAATTTAGCGATTGAAAGTTTTAATAAATGTTATCAGATTAATCCAAATGACTATGACGTAAATATTAACTTAGCACTCCTGTTTAACAAAGTGCAGGATTACAAAACATCTATTGAATTTTCCGAAAAAGCCTTAGCGATTGATCCGAGTAAACCAGAAGTTTATCATAATTTGGCTGAGAGTTATTTTTATATAAATAACCTTAAATTGGCCGAGGAATATATTTTAAAATCCATAGAGTTAAGAGGTGGAATAGACACAATGGAAATTTTCAATTTCAAAGACACATTAAACATATACACCGATGTTCTATTCTCAAAAGGAGATGAAGATCAGTTTAAAAGTGTTTGTACAAGTCTCCTTAATAAGGGTGTTTTCTTAGGTGATATTTTTAGAAAATTATTTAGATTTGATAAAAATGCTATTTCTAAGGATCATCTAAAATATTTGGATGATATTTTAATTTCTATTGATGATCATAAAAATTTAACAGAACGCAATATAACTAAAGCTAATATCTATTCCTGTCTAGCAGAGTATAATCAGAAACTAGATAAAAAGCTTTCTGGTAAATATTATGTTCTATCAAACAAACTAATCTCAGAAGTTCAAAGATATTCATTATATGATCGTCAGGTTTTTGCTAAAAATGCAATAGAGTTTTTTGAAAACCCAGAACTAGAAAAAGAATCTCATAATTTCCCATCTGATTTAGGAGAAGGTTTAATATTTATAATTGGTATGCCCAGATCGGGTACATCTCTCACTGAGTCTATAATTTCAACCGCTGAAAATTGTGTTGTGGGTGGCGAAAAAGTTTTTTTTGCGAGCCAGTGTAGTTCTATAATGCAACAATATGTAAATGGAGACATAGATTTTGAAAATTTATTTCAACTTGGTCAACGTTATTTAGATATAATTGACATTCAGCGACAAGGAAAAAAATTTTATGTCGACAAACTCCCTCAAAATTATCTTTACTACAAATTTATAAAAAAAAGCCTCCCACATGCCAAATTTATACACGTGCACAGGGACCCATGGGATAACGCAATCTCGCTTTTTAAACAATACTATGTGAAGGAAATAACGTATTCGTCTTCTTTTTTTGGAATATCATTAGAATATGCAAACTACGAACATCTTATGAATAAATGGAAGTCCGAAGAGAATCATAGAATTCTTGATATAGACTACAAAGATTTAGTCACAAACACAGATGTTGTTGCAAACGAAATTTGGAGTTTTTGTAATATTCCAGGAAAATATAATAAATCTAAACGCCCTAATCATTTTTCTCAAACAGCTAGCAAACATCAAGTTCGGCAAGAAATATATACTACATCTCTTGAAAAAAAGGAGTTTGCTGAATTTAAAGATGAATTTCTTGAAAATCTTAACAATCAAAGATCCTATTGGGAAAATAGCTGAAATAATAATTGTTGCAAAATTGCAACAGTTTTGCGAAATATATTGAATTTATTGATTTTTAGATATTCTTAGTCACCTTAATTAATATTATTCTCTAAGTTTTAATTAAAACTAAAAACTAATAATTAAGAAAGGAATAATTATTATGAAAAAACTACTAATCGCAATCTCTGCAATTGCTGCAGCTGTTGGTTTTACAGCGAAAGCTAATGCAGATATTTCCGTTGCTGGTTCGTCAAATGCTGCGTATTTGTCAACAGCTGGTAACGGTGATGATGAAGAATTAGCAATTGGAACAACTGTTGATTTTTCTATGTCTACAACAACTAGCGGTGGTCTTGGTATCTCTGCTGGTTTATCACTATCTACAGACTATGACTCTAACAATGGTTCTGTTGCTACTGGCGGTAGAACTGCAACCTTCACAACTGGTGGAGCAACAATCGTAGTTGGTGACGTTGAGATCTCTGACACTATCGGTTCAGTTGGTGGCGTAGTAAACGGTCCACTAGATGATGCTAGTGACTTAAGCTCAAGTGTTGCAACAGGCTTCCTAGACGACGATGGTATGGGTGTTGAGTTAACAACAGCAATGGGCGACGCTTCATTAAATATCTCATTCGTATCAAACGATAGAGTTGACAACCATGGTGCATTAAACAGTTCAACATCTGGTGAAGACTCTGCAATGTCAGCTTCTATCACAATGCCATTGGGTGATTACTCATTTACACTTGGTGTAGCAGACTCAGACTCAGGTGAATCATCATCTGGTGCATCTGCAACTGCATCAATTGGTGGTGGTACACTTACTGTTGGTTACTCAAACCAAACATTAATCGCTTCTGGTAACGCTAGCTTGTCAACTGCTGGTGACTCAGAAGTAGTAGGTGCTACATACGTAATGTCTATGGATGCAGACACAACTATTTCATTAGGTTATCAGTCAGCTAAAGATGCTGATAGTGAATCACACACACAAACGGATCTTTCAGTAGAAAGAGCTATGGGTGGTGGTGCAACTGTGTACTTAGACCTAAGAAACTTAGATGGCGACACAGCTGCTAACGCAGACGGTACAGCTATTGCTTTCGGTACATCTGTAGCATTCTAATTTAGATTAGATTATTACAATTTAAACCAGGTAGGTTATATACCTACCTGGTTTTTTTATTTCTACCTTGTATTAAATTTTCAAATTAAATAATATTATGCGATGATTAAGTTATCCTTGACGCTTTTTGTGATAGTTTTTCTTCAATCATGCAGTAAAGGCCTATTTGACGGAAACGTACAAAAAAATATGGAGGCAATGGATAAGATACATGGAGTTTGTAACAATCCTTACAGAGAATACAGCAAAGCCCAGAGAAAAATTTGTGAAGATAAAGAAAGAGCTGCAGGCCCAGATGGTGAAATTGGGGATCCATTAAATATCTCACAAATGATTAGAGATTTCAGAAGTGGCGGCTCAAGTACTCAGTATAAGGGAACATCCATGTCTATAAATAAAAATCTTTGGGAAGCCTCGTTAATCATGTTAGATAAATATCCGTTAGATATTGTTGACTCTCAAGGTGGGTTTATTTCGACAGGTTGGATAACTGAAAAAGAAAGTCCAAATCAAAGATGTTTAATTAAAGTTAATATTACTAGTCAAGAATTGTTATCTAACGGTGCAAAAGTGAAATTACTTTGTGAACAAAAGGAATTGGATGTTTGGTATCAAGATGAAATTTCTTATACTAATGAAGAAAAAAATCTGACATTAAAGATATTGGATATTGCTAATGAACTCAGTTTAATTGATAAACTCTCTTAAACTTTATTGATGTCAAAAAAATACATACTAGAAATGTTTCCTTATCCATCTGGAAATATTCACATGGGCCATGTAAGAAATTATGTAATTGGTGACATATGTGCCCGATATCACAAACTTAAAGGAGATGAGGTAATTCATCCTATGGGATGGGATGCGTTTGGCCTGCCTGCAGAGAATGCAGCTATTCAGTTTAATACACACCCTCAAGATTGGACCTTAAAAAATATTCAAAATATGAAAAGCCAGTTGAAAAAACTCGATTTGGATTTGGATTGGGAAAAAGAATTATCAACATGCGAAAAAAACTACTACCAGTGTCAGCAAGAGCTTTTTATTGATTTTTATAATTCAGGTCTTGCATATAAAAAAGATGCTCTGGTCAATTGGGACCCAGAAGATCAAACTGTCTTGGCAAATGAGCAAGTCATAGATGGAAAAGGATGGAGAACTGGGGCAGTTGTGGAACAAAAAATATTATCTCAGTGGTTCTTTAAAATTACAAATTATGCTGAAGAGCTTTTGCATGGCTTAGATGAATTAACATTGTGGCCAGAAAAAGTAAAGACCATGCAAAAAAATTGGATAGGAAAGTCTATAGGTGCTGAAATAAATTTCGAAATTTTTGAAAAAAATGATCAGTTAAATATATTCACAACAAGGCCCGATACAATTTATGGAGCAACATTTATAGCAATATCTGTTAATCATAAACTTGTTGGCAAATATCTAAATAATAATGAAATTAATAATATAAAAAAGACCTTCGCACAAAGCACTGATGAAAAGGAAAAGATAGGTTTTCTTACGGGTATAGAATGCAAACATCCAATTAATAATAAAAAGTTACCTGTTTATATTGCAAATTTTGTTTTAGACAACTATGGGGAGGGCGCAATTTTTGGATGTCCTGCACACGACGAAAGAGATTATGAGTTTGCAATCAAATATAATCTTCAAATTATAAAAGTTATTGAATGCGATGACGATCAATTGCCTTTTACACAGGATGGGAAATTAATTAATTCTCCTTTAGTTGATGGACTAAAAAAAACTGAGGCTATTATTAAAATAACCAATTATTTTGAAGAAAAAAATATTGGGAAAAGATCTATAAATTACAAGTTGAGAGATTGGGGCGTTTCAAGACAAAGATATTGGGGTTGCCCTATTCCAGTCATATACTATGAAGACGGATCGTACCGTGTTTTAGAAAAATCTGAGCTGCCAGTATTACTTCCATATGATGTAGATTTAAATGGTAAAGGAAATGCTTTGTTAAACCATGATAATTGGAGGAAAATTATTTGCCCTAAAACAAAAAAGATAGCTTTTAGGGAAACAGATACTCTTGATACTTTTGTAGACTCTTCTTGGTATTATATAAGGTTTCTAGATAACAAACTTGGTACGCCATTTAACCCTCAAAGAGTGGATGAATATTTACCAGTAGATAAATATATAGGTGGCATAGAACATGCGATACTTCATCTTTTATACTCGCGTTTTTTTATGAAAGCGCTTAGAGATATCTATAAACTTAAGGTGAATGAACCGTTTCAACAGCTTTTTACACAGGGAATGATAACACATAAAACTTACAGAACTCAAAAAAATGAATGGGTGATGCCAAAGGATGTTATCTCTGATCGAGGGAAGCTTATAAGAGATAAAACTAGGGAAACCATTGAGGAAGGACCAAGTGAGAAGATGTCAAAATCTAAAAAAAATGTTATCGAACCTGATGAGATCCTTTCAAATTATGGTATAGACGCCACAAGAATTTTTATGATTTCAGACTCACCGCCAGATAGAGAACTTGAATGGACAGATGAAGGGATTCAGAGCTCTAAAAATTTAATCAGGAGGATAGAAAGATATTTTACAATTAATAAAACAAGTCTCAAAGAGGATACTGAAAAAATGGTTGAGAAGTTTGTAAATAATATAGAAAAAAATATTTTAAACTTTTCTTTGAATAAATGTGTTGCAGATATCTACACACTTTTTAATTATCTAGAAAAAGAAAAGATATATTTAAATAATAATGAAATAAGTAAAAAAATTCTTATATGCTTACACCCTATTGTACCCAAAATGTCTTCAAACTTAAGCAAAAGGTTATTTAATGATGATATAATTACTAAATGGCCAAATATAAATAATATGCTGCTCATAGAAAATAGTATCAATTTACCGATACAGATACAGGGGAAGTTAGTAACAACAATAGAAACAGAAAAGGGTTATTTGGAAAAAGATATTTTAAAGTCAATATATAAAATTGATAAAATTAAGAATAAGTTACATGATAGAAAGGTAGTCAAAATAATTAATGTTCAAGATAAAATTATCAATATTATTACTGATTAGTTCTATTTTTTTGTCATGTACAAAAAATAATGTAGACTATAAAGATGTAAGGTATTCAATTGGTTATATAAGTGGTGAATACTATGGGTTAATATTAAAAAACCTATTAACCAATAATTTATCGAACTTTGGGCTGTACGATAAAAATTCAAATTATAGAATTGAGTCATCTATATCTCACAGTTCAGAATTGTTCATAACAAATATTGATAACACATCTGATAGGATGAATGTAAAAAGCACTTTAGTTATTAAGGTTTACAATACAAAGTTTAAATGCGTAACTTATAAATTTAACAAAGATGTTTCTCAGTTTTATATATTTGCAAAGAGCGACAGGTATATAAGTAATAACAGGGCAGAGAAAAAAATTAAGGAAGAAAATACTGAGGGACTTGTAAAAAATTTTATAAATAAACTCATGATATCTGAAAATAGATGCTTAAAATAAATGAATAATATAAGAGTAATTAAAGATTTTATTGAGAACAATAGTAATTCTAAGCTTTTAATTAATATGGTTAGCGAAGAGATAAGTTTTTTTTATTTATATCTCATTGAGTCAGAGGCAAGTATAAAGAAAATAAAATTATATTATAAAGATAATTTAGTCGAAGAAAGATTTGATAATCTATTTGAAATTGATGAACTAGATATATATTTCTCAAATAACAAAAGAATGATTGAGAGATATATTGCTTCAAACAATAGATGTATTATATTTACTGACTATAAAAATTATAAAAATTATTCTAAAAATTTTTTATTGGTCAATGGTTATAATTATCAGAGAGATATAGAGTATTACTTGAATAATATTCTAGAAATTAACAATTTAGATATTATAGATTTTTGCAAGGGTTCCCCTCATTTAGCATTCTCAGAGATATCAAAATATATAGTTAATAGCACAAATTATATTAAAGAAAACAGGATTAAGGAAAAGAGTAATTTTATACTAGAAATAAGAAAGATGATTTTTGATTTAAAAAGAAAGCAAAAAGATCCAAGGGAAATTTATAACTATCTCAAACAAGAAGTAAAATATAAAAAATTTAGTTTTTTAGCTTATTAATTAGAAAGTTGTATTGTTCTAAATTTTCATAATAAATTTTTATATTTCCCTTTCCATTCTTATTGTAAATTATTTTTGTTTTAAATCCTATTGTATCACTCAGCGTCTTTTCTTCATGAATCAAATTAGGTTCCTGCGCATATTGTTTTCTTTTATTTTTTTCTAAAGCTCTAACTGAAGTTTTTCCAGATGAAATTTGGTTTAGAGTATGATCATCGAAATCGTTAGGCGTTTTTCCAACCAGAGCCCTAGCATGGCCCATGGATATTTTTCCAGTATTTAATAAATTAAAAAAGAAATCGTCTAAATCTAGTATTCTAAGTAAGTTTGTTATATGGGATCTACTTTTACCAACTATTTTAGATAGTGTTTCATGAGTATAATTATTTTTGTCAATTAAACGTTGGTATGCTTTTGCCTCCTCCGATACTTTTAAATCCTCTCTTTGGATATTCTCAATTAAAGAAATTTCATCTTTATCAAGGTCTTCTGGAAGTAATAAGGCTGGAAGTAATTTAAGGTCGGTATTTTGGGCTGCCCGCCATCTTCTTTCTCCAGCGACTAAAAAAAAGCTATCTGAATCTTTTTTTGTAACAATTAGTGGCTGTATTAAACCATTTTTTCTTATTGATTGTGCTAATTCTAATATCTTTTCCTTATCAAACTCTTTTCTTGGCTGAGTTTCGTCTCTAAATATTTTTTCAATTGGAATTAATAACAAACCTTTGTTTTCAGATGTTTTGTTTTTAATTGATTCTTTGCTAGCAAGTAAAGATGATAAGCCTTTACCTAATTTTTTATTAACCACCATTTAACCTGTTCCTTTCCAAGAATTCTCTTGCTAAAGCGATGTATGCCTGTGAACCAGTGCACTTTAAATCATAAATAATGGCAGGAAGCCCATGGCTTGGTGCCTCGGAAAGAGTTACATTCCTAGGGACATTAAACTTGTATACTGTTGCATCAAAGTACTCTCTAGCCTCTTTCTCAATCAATGATGATAGTGAATTTCTTTTATCATACATTGTTAATATTATTCCATTAAGTTTTAAGTTGATATTTAAATTAGTTTTTACTAATTCAATTGTTTTAATTAACTTAGATAGACCCTCTAATGCAAAAAATTCACATTGCACAGGAATTAAAACTTCATCACTTGCAGTTAAAGAACTTACTGTCAATAATCCAAGCGTTGGAGGAGTATCAATGAAAATATATTCATAATTATCTTTTATTTCTGATATGTAATTTTTTAAGAGAAGATTTCTGTCATCATCGTCAGCCAACTCATATTCAGCAGCAGCAAGGTCCTCACATGCAGAGATAACATCTAAATGAGGAATTTGAGATTTTTGAATTGCATCCTTAATATTTACCTCATTACTAAAGACTCTATATATAGATAATTTGGAATCATAAGCATTAAATGACATTGAAGAATTGTATTGTGGGTCCATATCAATAATTAAAACTTTCTTATCTATTGATGCTAGTGCTGTTGCAAGGTTTACAACAGTTGTTGTTTTTCCAACACCTCCTTTTTGATTAGCTATTGTAATTATCATTTAGTACCTACTACTATAATTCTAGATTCATCGGACGTTATACTAGGGTGTGCCTCCCAAAAGTATTTATTTTGATTGATAAGTTGTATTTCAGATAAATAGGACTTGCCTTTTAGTAAAATAAACTTTGTATGTTTATAAATAATTTTTTTTGTTAAAGAGATTATTTTTTCAATTGGCGCAAACGCACGTGCTGTAATGTAGTCGATATTAAGATCTTTTAAATCAGTAATAGGTTTGTTGTGAATAATATATTCAAGACCAAGTCGTGATTTGCATTTTTCTAAGAAAATCGATTTTTTTGGTGATTTTTCAACTAAATGTAGGTTTTTGTATCCTATAATCGAAAGAACAACCCCTGGGAGTCCAGCGCCTGAACCAATATCCATATGAGTTTTTTCGTTGTGCGGCAAATACTTGATTATTTGAATGCAATCAAGTAAATGTCTTTGATCAAAATCATCAATTGTACTTGTGCCAATTAAGTTCATCTTTTCATTTTCTTCAATAACCATCTTCTTGTATTCATATAATTTTTGTAAGATTGATTTACTGTTTTCAAAATTATCATTGCAGAAATCTTCTAAGTTAGTACTAAGCAACTTTAGTGCCTTTATTTCTTTTATGTTTTATTATTTGAAAAAGAGCACTTGGTGTAATACCAGATATTTTTCCTGCATCATGTAAATTTACTGGCTTGTATTTATTTAATTTTTCTAGTATCTCTCGAGATAAAGAAGGTATTTTGTTAAAGTCAATGTTAGTTAAATTCATTTTTTTATTTTTGTTTAACTGATCATAAGATTTCCTCTCACGCTCATAAAAGACCTCATATTTTGAGTCAAAATATATTTTAGTAAGTAATTTTTGATTAATAGTAATGTTAAAAAATTTCTTAAAATTATTTGTTGTAGGGTCTAAAAATTTTAATACTTCAAAACCATTTCTAATTTTACCATCTTTTTTTACCTTAATTTTCTTTTTCATCAAATCATTAGGAGAGTATTTTAATGACTCTAGTTTACTTATTATTTTTTTTTCATTATCTATGTTTTTATAAATTAAATTGTAGTCAGTTTTATTAAATATTTTTCTATTAATGTTTATAGCAAATCTTTCGTAGGAATTATCTGTTCGTAGTTTCAATCTGTTTTCTGCTCTTGATGTAAACATACGGTAAGGTTCTGTTACTCCAAGTTTTGTGAGGTCATCTACTAGAACTCCTATATAACTGTTATCTCTTTCAAAAACTTTATTATCGAATTTTACTTTTTTCATTTTTATAACAGCATGAATACCAGCATATATGCCCTGACCTGCTGCTTCTTCATACCCAGTGGTGCCATTAATTTGACCAGCTAAAAAAAAGTTCTCTATTTTTTTTGTCTCAAAATTATTTTTTAATTCTCTAGGATCTACTGAGTCATATTCAACAGCGTATCCAAATTGATCTACCTCGCATTTTTCCAAACCTTTAATAGATCTTAAAAATTTTAATTGGATTTTCTTATCTAGAGAATTTGATATACCGTTTGGGTAAACAAGATCAGAGTTTAAACCCTCTGGTTCCAGGAAAATATTGTGGCCGTTTCTGTCGCCAAATTTCGTTACTTTATCCTCTATTGATGGACAATATCGAACTCCTTGAGACTTGATAATGCCAGAGTACATTGCCGATTTATCAAGATTATCTCTGATTATTTTATGAGTTTTATTATTAGTCTTAGTGATATAACAATTAATATTTTTGTTCGTATTTTGTTTTGTAAAGTATGATAAAAAAATACCATAATTTTCAGATGGCTGGGGATCTAGAATATCATAATCAATAGATTGAGTATAAATCCTAGGGGGGGTGCCAGTCTTAAGTCTCATTGTCTTAAAATTTTTATTGATAAACCTCGCAAGCTTTTTAGAAGAGCTATTTCCTATTCTTCCTGCCTCTTTTACCTCATTTCCAAAATAAATCTTTCCATTTAGAAAGGTTCCGGTTGTAAGAATAACAACCTTTGATCTAATTTTACCTGCGTAAAGGCATTCAACCCCAATAATCTTTTTATTTGTTTGTAGAATATTTATTGCTTCATCTTCAATAAGTTCAATTTTAGATGATTTAATGTATTTTTGTACGTTTTTAGCATATAAATCTCTATCAATCTGTGCTCTTACACCCCATACAGCAGGTCCTTTTGATAAATTTAATACTCTATAATGTATTGCCGATTTATCTCCTATTTTACAAATAACCCCTCCTAAAATATCAACTTCACTGGCTATGTGAGTTTTTCCGACACCACCAATACTAGGATTACATGATAGTTTGCCCAAATCTGAGTAATTTTTCGAAATTAAAGCTGTTTTTAAACCATATTTTTCACATATATTAGCTGACTCTAAGCCAGCATGTCCAGCACCTATTACTATTACATCATAATGTTCCACGTGAAACAATCTACTTCCCTATGCAAAAATTGCTAAAAACTCTATCATAAACATCTTCATTATTAATATAACCAAATTCATATGAAAAATCATCTAATATATTTCTCATTAATTGTGCAATTATTAAAATATCTCTTTCATTAAGAATATCACTCTCATATTCTAATATTCTCTCTAAGAATTCTATCTCGCTAGAGTTAAATTCCAGTTTATGATTTTTATGAGCTATATATCTTTTATAAATACTAGATAAATTAATTCTTTTAAACAGATCTTCTCTATTAAGGTTATGATTAATTTTGATATTTTTAGAATTATAGCTAAATTGATCTGATTTAGTCTCTAACATAGTGAAGTTTTTATTAATATAGAAATCTTTAAATAGTTGTTTTAAATCTGCTTTATTAGTATTTTTATCCTTTAAAACAAAAAAATGATCAATTTCTTTAGATAATTTTTGTGCTTTTTTATAACCAAATTTTTCTATCCTTCCTTGCTTAGACCTTTGACCAGCTGTATCGAATATTTCAAACTTTTTACCATCATCTATTATTTGGTTTGAAAGAATATCTCTGGTAGTGCCCTTAATTTCAGTAACAATAGCTCTGTCTTTGTCGATAATTTTATTAAATAGAGTTGATTTCCCGACATTTACCGGTCCAATCAACATAATCTTGCAAATATTTTTTTGTTCTATTTTTGTTCTATTTTTATGTAATAATTTATTACAATTATTAAAAAAATCCCTTGCTTTTTTTATTATTTTTTTAAAATTAAACTCTTCATCATCAACGAAATCGATAGATGCAGTGATTTCAGAAAACAAATTTACAATATCTTCTCTAAGAGGGGCAAGACCACTAACTGGGTCGCCTTCAAATAGGATTTTTTTATTATATTCTAATGAGGAAAAAGACTCATTATTTATGATTAAATTGATTGCTTTGGCCTGTTTAAGCGAATATTTGTTATTTAAAACAGAGCGGAAAGAAAACTCCCCTTTTTGAGCCAATCTTAATCCAGATATATTGAAGTCTTTAAATAATTGCTCAAGCTGACTGGCGATAAGGGGTGAACCATGAATAAATATTTCGCAAACATCCTCTCCTGTAAATGAGTTAGGTGATTTAAAATATACAACATTACATTTATCTAAAATTGTTCCATCTATATTATGAAGTTCCACTAATTTCATTATTGAATGTTCTTCAGAGAAATTTCTTTTAGTTAGTTTTTTTAAAATTAGTAAAACATCTTCTCCCGATATTCTATAACCTATAACAGGTGATTTAACCAATGGTGTAAAATTTGAATAAATTGTTCCTGTATTAAACAAAACTTTAACATTATAAATTTATAATTATGCTAGTCTAGCCATGAAAGCAGTTTTATTTGGGTCTATAGGGACATTAATGGAAACGTCTGACATCCAAAGGAGATCTTTTAATCATGCATTTAAAAAAGAAGGGCTAAACTGGTATTGGAGTAGAAAGACTTATAGTAAATTGCTAAAAAAATCTGGGGGGATAAGAAGAATTGAAGATTTTGCAAGACAAAATGGCGAAATCGTCAATGCAAAAAAGATATGGAAAAATAAGACAGATATTTTTAATAAAACTATTATCTCAAATAGTGTTAGTGCCAGAAAAGGTGTTTTAAAAATTTTTAAATATGCAAAAAAAAATAATATTAAAATTGGACTAGTATCATCTACCTCAAAGAAAAATATTACTACAATATTTAAAGCACTAGATGGTCAAATAAGTAGAAAAGAATTTAGCTTCATAGGAAATAAAAATTTAGCATCTAAGCCTAAACCAAGTCCAGATATTTATTTTAAAGCTTTAGAGATTATGAATTTAGATAAAAAAGATTGTGTAGCAATCGAAGACTCTGTAGAAAGTGCAAAATCTGCTATTAATGCTGGCATACAATGTATTGCATTTCCAGGTATTTATCATAGTGATGAGCTCTTTGAGTCTTGTAAATTAAAATTAAATAAATTGGATATATCTATTTTTAAGTAATTATTTTAATTTGATTATAGAAAAAGATATCTAAATAAATGGACTTAATTTGATTTTATCTAAACCTGAACACATTAAGATTTATGGACACAGAGGAGCAAGAGGCGATCTTCCAGAAAATACTTTAAATAGCTTTGAGTATTTATATCAAAATAATATAAGTGTTTCTGAAACTGACATTTTACTTACAAAAGACCTTGTTCCAGTCATCAATCATGATTTTAGATTAAATCCTGATTTCACAAAAGATGCCAGTGGTAATTGGTTAGCAAATAATGATATTAAAATATTTGACTTAACTTATGAAGAGTTATCAAAATATTATGTTGGCTCAATTAATAAAAATTCAGAATATGGAAAAAAATTTAGCAAACAAAAATATTTAATTAATCAGAAGATACCAAAACTCACTGAACTTCTTGAATTATCATCAAAGGGTAATTTGGATAATTTACTAATTAATTTAGAAATTAAGTCAACACCCTATGAGAGTAAATTAACACCTCCGCCGGATAAGATGGTAGAAATAATAGTAAATGAAGTGAATAAATTTAGAATTAAAAATAAAATGATCTATTCATCTTTTGACTGGAGAATTTTAGGTGAGATAGAAAAGATAGATCCAAAGATCCCTCGTGCTTATCTTACCTTTGAAAAAAAAGATAGTGAATTACCAAGAATTATAAAGAAGCATGGTGGAGTTGCTTGGCACCCTGAGTTAAAAGATATTAAAAAAGAGACAGTCAAGATCTCTCATGATGAGGACATAGCTGTAAATGTTTGGACTGTAAATGAAGAGGATGACATGTTAAGAATGATTGATCTTGGTGTAGATGGTATAATAACAGACTATCCAGTGAAACTTAAAGAGCTTTGTGAAAAAAGAAATATTAAGTGGTTTTAAATATAGTTACTGATTCATACTACTGAAAAACTCTTCGTTTGTTTTACAGTCCTTCATCTTTTCTAATAAAAATTCCATGGCATCTACTGTACCCATTGATGATAAAATTTTTCTTAAAATAAATACTTTTTGAAGATCACCGGCATCTAAGAGCAAATCTTCTTTTCTGGTTCCAGATTTTTGAACATCAATAGCAGGGTAAGTTCTTTTATCGGATAGTTTTCTATCAAGAACAATTTCTGAATTACCTGTTCCTTTAAATTCTTCAAAAATAACTTCGTCCATTCTACTACCAGTTTCTATCAAAGCAGTGGCAACAATAGTTAACGACCCACCTTCCTCAATGTTTCTAGCGGCACCGAAAAATCTTTTAGGTCTTTGCAAAGCATTTGCGTCTACACCTCCTGTTAAAACTTTTCCACTTGAAGGTACAACAGTGTTGTAAGCCCTACCTAACCTTGTTATCGAGTCTAGAAGAATGACTACATCATATTTATTTTCAGCTAATCTTTTTGCCTTTTCTATAACCATTTCAGCTACTTGCACGTGTCTTGCTGCTGGTTCATCAAATGTAGAACTTATAACCTCTCCATTAACAGATCTTTGCATATCAGTAACTTCTTCAGGTCTTTCATCTATTAAAAGAACCATTAAATAAACTTCAGGGAAATTTTCTGCAATTGATTTTGCAATTTTTTGTAAAATTACAGTCTTACCAGATCTTGGTGGGGCGACAATTAAAGATCTTTGACCTGCTCCAACAGGAGCAATAATATCAATAATTCTTGAAGAAAGGTCCATATCAGGTTTTTCTGTTTCTAAATTAAACTTTTTCTCAGGATATAATGGGGTTAAATTATCGAAATTTGTTTTAAATTTATTATTTTTAGCAATTTCTATGAAATTTACTTTATTAGTTTCAACTAATGCAAAATATCTCTCACCATCTTTTGGAGGGCGAATAGGACCTTCTAGAGTATCTCCTTTTCTTAACCCATATTTTTTGATTTGATTAGGGCTTACATATATATCATCTGGGCCAGGTAAATAGTTAGAGTCTGCAGAGCGAAGAAAACCAAAACCATCTTGCATTGTTTCTAAAACTCCCTCTCCAATTATTTCCTCGTTCTTTTCAGCAAATTTTTTGAGAACAGAAAAATATATGTCTTGTTTTTTTAAGCCCGAGGCATTTTCAATGCCTAATGACTCAGCATAATCTAGAAGTTCTTGGGGTTTTTTATCTTTTAATTCGTTTAAATGCATATTGGGAGTTACCTAGATAGTTAGATATATTGAATAAGTTTTATAACAAAAAATAAAAAGAAAATATATATATTTATATATAGACTTGTAGTTGTATGTCGAATGATGTGGATTAACACCTTACTATAAAAAAAAACCCTTATTTTATTGAATTATTATTGTTTAATAACAAATGTAGATAACTTAATATTGATAAATTAATGGTTTTTTTGCTGTTTAAAACTCTCTAAATTCATGAATAACTTTATTAATCCACAGTTAACTAAACAGGTTATTATTGGCACAAAAAGTAGATCAAGAAGAAAATTATTTAAGATGATGAATATGAAATTTCAGTATCGGTCAGCCAATATAAATGAAAAGGCCGTTAAAAATTTAAAAAATGATAAATATGATGCTTTAAAAATAGCAAAAGCGAAAGCCACACACCTTTCTGAAAAAAATAAAAACAAAATAATTATTACATTTGACACTACTATTCTGCACATGAAAAAAACTATTTATAAATGCCACACAAAGAAGTGTTGTAAGAATACACTTAAGTCTTTTAATAATACATCTCATAATCTTTATACAGGAATGGTTTTTATGATTAATAACAGTTTAATTAGGAGCACCTTAACCAAAACTAAAATAGTTTTTAAAAAAAATAAAATTACAGATATAAATAAATATGTCGAAGAGAATTTCAATCAAACTTCATCCGCAGTTGGATGTTATAATATAGAAGGCAAAGGAAAAACATTCTTTAAAAATATTGAGAAAAGTTATTTTAATGTAATCGGGATTGATATGATTAATTTTCTTAAAATATTAAGAAGTATTTAAATGATTAAAAAGAAGATAGGCATTGTTGCAGACAAGTTAAATCACTCATTATCACCAATGATACACAATTATTGGTCTAAAAAATATAAGTGTAATTTTTTGTATAAAAAATATGAAATAGATGAAAAAAAAATAGAAAAATTTTTTTATAAATATAAAGAAGATAAAGATTTTATCGGATTTAATATCACTATACCGTACAAAGAAAAATTTATTGATTTGTGTGATAAGGTTTCACTAAGAGCAAAAAAAATTGGATCAGTTAACCTAATTTATAAAAAAGAGAACATGATTTATGGCGATAACACAGATGTTATTGGTTTTGGAAAAATTTTTAACTTACTTAATAACAAAAAAACCAAGTCTGTTTTACTAATTGGTGCGGGTGGAGCATCCAGGGCAATCCTATACTTTCTCAATAAAAAATATATTGAAAACATCGATATTTTTGCAAAATCTTTTAGGAGAAGAGAGGGTCTTTTAAAAGATTTTAAGTTTAAAAATTTTACGAATAAGCCCACTTTATTAAAAAAGAAATATGACTTAATAATAAATGCTTCTAATGCAGGGATGAGTCATGGTAATAAAATTAATAGAAATATATTACGCCTTGTCAAAAAAACAAAGGGGGTCATTGATGTAGTCTACAACCCACTTGAAACTGATCTATTAAAAGAGGCTAAGAAATATAACATAAAATCAATAGGGGGACTAATAATGCTTGTAGAACAAGCAAAACCATCTTTTGAAATTTGGTCAAAAAAAGATATTGAAATCGATGATAAGATTTACCAATCATTAATTAGTAAGATATGATTAAAGTTGCAGTTACAGGTAATATAGGTTCAGGTAAAAGTGAATTTATAAATTTTATCTCTAAGCTTGGCTTCTATTACATTTCTTCTGATTTAATAATATCGAAACTTTACGAAGATTTTAAAACGAGGAGTATTATATTACAAAAATTAAATCTAAATGAGAAAAACTATAAACAAGAAATTATAAGCAATATGCATAATGAAGTATTTAATAGGCAACTTAAGAAAGTAATATATCCCTTTTTGTACTCAAAAAAAAAAATTCTATCTCAAAAACATAGTACATATCAACCTATATTTCATGAGGTACCATTACTTTATGAAGAAAACTTATCTCGTGACTACAATGTTACAGTCTTCATTAAAGCAGATATAAACAAAAGAAGGCAAAGAGTTTTAAATAGAGGTGTAAGTAGGAACTATTTTACATTAATGAATAGCAAGCAAATCAACGAAAATATAAAAAAAAATAAATCAACTTTTACTTTAGATAACAACGGTTCAATCTTGAACTTACGATTAAATATTATTAAATTACTAAATGAACTATGAGAGAAATCATACTTGATATTGAAACCACAGGCTTGGAACACAAAGAGGGACACCGTGTTATTGAAATTGGCTGTATTGAACTAAATAGCAAGGAAGTTGGCGCTAGTTATCATCAATACATAAATCCTTCTAGAACTCTTACAGAAGATAATATTAAAATACATGGTATCACTAATGAACATCTAATTGATAAACCACTTTTTGACGAAATTGCTGATGATTTTCTAACATTTATTGAAGATAGTTCTATCATTGCTCACAACGCGTCTTTTGACGTTGGTTTTTTGAATTTCGAACTAGAAAAACTATCTAAACCTAAAATTGCAAAAGAGAGAGTTATAGACACAATTAAGATAGCAAGGCAAAGATTTCCCGGGCAACAAGTATCATTAGACGCGCTTATAAAGAAATTAAAGATAAACACTCTTATTAACAGAGACCAACATGGTGCTCTAAAAGACGCGAAGCTTTTAACTGATGTATATTTGGAATTACAGGGCATTAATCAAATAGGATTAGAGCTAAGTGAGAAGAAATCTGAAAAAATTACTTTAGCAAGTGAGCCGAATTACTCATCCGTCGTACTAACAAAAGAAGAGACAGAAGCCCATAAAGAGTTTATAAAAAGTAAAATACCTAATTCTAATTGGG
>CABZNL010000002.1 GCA_902527045.1 uncultured Alphaproteobacteria bacterium
ATTTTTTTCAAATCCTGATTTGAGCCTACCATTCCAATCACAGGTGTAGGCTTAATAGGTATTTCATTTGTCTGGTTATATAAAGACACATTGCCTGAAACTATAGGGGTATTGAATTTCGCTGCTGCTGTTTTTAAACCATCAATAGATAAGACTAATTCTCCCATGATATTTGGGTCTAAGGGACTAGCAAAATTTAGATTATTTGTGATAGCTAAAGGATTTATGTTACATGCAATTAAATTCCTGTAAGACTCAGCAACTGTATATTTCATACCCTCGTGAGGATTAATTCTTATATATAAAGGATTACAGTCTGTGGTAGCACCAATAACTTTTTGTGTTCCATGAATTTTAACTATTCCAGACGATTGACCGGGTTCTTTGACAGTATCTCCCATTACGGTTGAGTCATATTGATTAAAAACCCAACTTTTATCCAAATAATTCAGATTAGATAGTAAATTATTTATTATATCCTCCAATTTAATGTTGGAAAAATCAAAATCTTTGACTTTTCTTTTTCTTGGCATATAAAATTCTCTGTCGTATTCAGGAGCATCATCAACAATTATATCTACAGGCAGGTCTACCACTCTCTTATTATTTGACTCAAACACTACTCGTTTATTATCAGTTATTTCTCCAATAACTTCATAATCTATTTGCCACTTTTGAAGAATTTCTCTCACTTTAAGATTATTTTTTTCATCTATGACTGCCAACATTCTCTCTTGGCTTTCGGATAGGAGTATCTCATATGCGTTTAATGGTTGTCTCAATGGGACTTTATCAAGATTGATAAGCACACCCACATTGCCCTTAGAAGCCATTTCTACACTCGAGGAGGTAATTCCTGCAGCACCCATATCTTGCATAGACTCTATTAATTCTGATGACATTAATTCTAAACAACCCTCCATTAAAAGTTTCTCCATAAAAGGGTCACCGACTTGTACAGAGGGTCTTTTACCATCCTCGTCATCCTCTGAAAAGACATCTGAAGCCATACTGGCACCATGAATTCCATCTTTACCAGTCTTAGAACCAATATAGACAATGAGACCTCCAATAGACTTAGGCTTTGAGAAGAAAATTTTATCTTTTTGAACATGACCTAAAGCCATAGCATTAACCAAATTATTAAAACCATAAGTTGACTCAAACTCGCACTCACCACCGATATTAGGAATTCCTATGCAGTTGCCGTAGTGGCCAATTCCATGAACCACTCCATTCAATAAATATTTTGTTTTTTCACTTTCTATCAAACCAAATCTAATTGAGTCGAGAGTAGCTATTGGTCTTGCTCCCATTGTAAAAATATCTCTCAGTATTCCTCCAACACCAGTTGCTGATCCATTAAAAGGTTCAATGTAACTAGGATGGTTGTGACTTTCTATTTTAAAAGCAATTCCATCATTATCTTGTATGTCAATTATTCCAGCATTTTCTCCTGGTCCCTGAATAACTATTTCATTTTCTGTAGGAAGTTTTTTTAACCATTTTTTTGATGTCTTATAACAACAGTGTTCATTCCACATTGCTGAAAAAATTCCTAACTCTTCAATAGTCAAGTCTCTATTTAAACAGTTCTTGATGATCTTAAATTCATCTAAAGTTAAGCCGTGCTGAAGTATTAACTCTTCGTTCATGATATTAATGACTCTATGATTAGCTTACCATCTTGTGATGGATGAAAATCATTGTAGGCTCTTTCAGGATGAGGCATCATACCAAGAATATTTTTCTTTTTGTTTGTGATGCCCGCAATAGCCTCTATTGAGCCATTTATATTTTCTTCACTATTTGAGAATTCACCTTTGCAGTATTCAAATGCAATTTGTTCATTATTTTTAAGTAATTTTAAAGTTTCATTATCGCAATAAAAATTTCCCTCATTGTGAGCCACAGGGATTTGAAGTACTTGATTTTCTTTAATGGATAAATTGAATTTATTTTTAAATTTTTTTTTAATAAAACAGTTTTTGCCTAAAAATTTAAGGTTTTTGTTTTGTATCAAGGCTCCTTCAAGAAGTCCAATTTCAGTTAAAATTTGAAAACCATTACAAATACCTAATAAATATCGACCATCATTTGCATGTTTTATAACATCATTGATTATTTTACTTTTTGATGCTATGGCTCCCGATCTTAAATAATCACCAAAGCTAAAACCTCCAGGTAATATTACCAAATCAACTTGTGGTAAAGATGCTTCTTCATGCCAAATGTTATAAACAACACCTTTTGTCAAATCCTGTAAGTAACATAAAGCGTCTCTATCACAATTAGATCCCGGAAATGTAATGACAACAGACTTAAAACTCATCCAAGTACTTCGTACTCTTCAATAATATCATTCACTAAAAGCTTTTTGCATGCAGAGTCTATTTTTTGGTCTTTTTCTTCTTTACTTAAATTATCTGGTAGGTCTAACTCAATAAGCTTTCCTTGCCTGATATTATTAAATTCATTAAATCCTAAATTATTCAGCGAATGTTCAATAACCTTACCTTGTGGTTCTAAAATTTGACTCTTAAGTCTTATTAAAATTTTTATACGCATTAAATCTTTAAGTTTAATCTATCAAGCACCTCTGCATATGCCTCTTCAACATTTCCTAAATCTCTTCGAAAGCGATCTTTATCAAGTTTTTTATTTGTTTTTAAATCCCATAATCGACAAGTATCTGGTGATATTTCATCAGCCAAAACAAGTTCATTGGTTTTCTTACATATTCCAAATTCTAACTTAAAATCAATTAAATTAATTCCGATAGAAAAAAATGTAGATCTTAAGACATCGTTAATTCTCAAAGAATATTCATCTATTAATTCTAATTCATCAAAGTCGCATAACCCTAAATTAAGAATATGCTCAGAACTCATATGTGGATCGCCAAGTTCATCTGATTTTAAACAGTACTCTATAAGTGTATCGGATAATGGAGTGCCCTCCTTAATGCCAAATTTCTTTGACAAAGATCCAGCAAAGAGATTTCTAACCAAAACTTCAATTGGTATAATATCTACTTTTTTTAAAAGCTGAGATTTTTTGTCTATCTTTTTGATAAAGTGTGTTGGTATATCACAGTGATTCAAAATTTGAAATAAATAACTTGAGATAGCGTTATTAATTGCTCCCTTATTTTTAATTGAACCTTTTTTTAAATTATTAAAAGCAGTAGCGTCATTTTTATATGTCGCTATTACTTGGTTGCTATTTTTTGCATATATAATTTTGGCTTTTCCCTCATATAGTTTTTTTAATTTTGTTGCCATCAGCTAACTCTTTTAAATATCTTGTCTACATTTGTAAAAAGACTTTTATTATTGAAGATATTATTGATTTTACTCGATATCTTAAATTTGGCTAAACTTGGATGGCTTAAGAGATTATCTTTAAAAGACAAATTACCCTCCCACGTTTTTAAGGCACAATCTTGGACAATTTTATAAGCATCGTCTCTCAGAACTTTATTATCAATTAGAAAAATTAAGACGTTTTGTGAGTAAGGTAGGCCTTTTAAAAGGTTTAAATTTTTAATCATATTTTTTTTATGTATTATTAGATTATCAAGTACGGCAATCATTCTTTGAACTGCAAAGTCAAGAGTAATAGTTGCATTAGGAGCGTTTATTCTCTCAACACTAGAATGGCTAATATCTCTTTCATGCCATGATGTTATATTTTCTAAAGCAGGGATGGTTAAAGACCTTACAACCCTTGCTAGTCCTGTTAAATTTTCTGATAAAATTGGATTTTTTTTATGAGGCATTGCCGAACTACCTTTTTGACCTTTTCCAAATCCCTCTTCAACTTCCAAGACTTCAGTTCTCTGTAAATGTCTAATTTCTGTTGATAAACGCTCAAGAGAGCTTGCTATTATTGCAAAGGAACAAAAAAGATCTGCATGCCTATCTCTTGGTATAATTTGTGTGGAAACTGGCTCGATTGAGAATTTTAATTTTTTAGCAATCATTTGTTCAACCCTTGTATCAATATTAGAGTATGTTCCTACAGGACCGGACATTTGGATTGTCTGTATTTGTTTTATTGAATTTTTAAGACGATTTATGTTTCTATTGTTTTCAACTAGATAACCAAGAATTTTTAATCCAAAAGTTGTTGTCTCAGCGTGAATACCATGGCTTCTGCCAATACATAAAGTGTATTTATGTTTTTTTGCAATTCGAAGAAGAGATTTGCTTAATTTTTCTAAACCTCCAAGGATTATGTTACTTGATTGGTTGAGTTGGATAGAAAAAGAAGTATCTAAAATATCACTAGATGTAAGTCCTTTATGAATATACCTAGAATCAGCACCTACATACTTTGCTACATTAGTCAAAAAAGCAATTACATCATGCTTAGTTTTTTCTTCAATTTTTTCTATTTCTATTACTTTAAACTTTGCTTTTTTTTTAATCCTATTTGAGGTTCCTTTTGGTATCTGGCCTAATTTTTCCATTGCCTCGCAAGCAAGTATTTCGAGATAAAGCCATATTTGAAATTTATTATTATCTTCCCAGATTTCTTTGAGAATTTTTCTAGAGTATCTCGGTATCAATTATAAAAAGCCTTATTTGGAGACTCTGTTAGAATCTCAACATTATCACCATTAATATATATCGTATGTTCGTACTGAGCGCTAAGTGTTTTATCTTTAGTTACAGCTGTCCAACCATCACTTAGTATTTTAGATTGATATTTTCCAGCATTGATCATGGGTTCAATCGTAAAAATCATTCCATCTATAAATTTAATATTATCATATTCGCTATCGTAGTAATGCAAAATACTTGGATTTTCATGAAATTTCAAACCAACACCATGTCCACAAAAATCTCTAACAACACTAAAATTATTTGATGTGGCGATATCTTCAATTTTTTTTCCGATACGACTTATAGGCTCACCAACTTTTATTTCTTCAATACTTTCCATCAAACAATCATACGTAACTTTACATAGGTTGTTTGCTTTTATAGAAATATCACCTACCTTATACATTCTTGATGAGTCTCCATGCCAACCATCAATTATTGTTGTAACATCTACATTCAAAATATCTCCGTTTTGAAGATTTCGATTATAATTTGGAATTCCATGACAAATTACATGATTTAAAGAGGTACATGTAGATTTTGGAAATCCTCTATAAAACAAAGGGGCAGGAGTGCCACCTAATTCTTGAATTCTAGTTAAACAAAATTCATCAATCTCAGAAGTTGAAATACCCTCTTCAATTATACTATTGAGCTCGTCTAAAATAGTTGCAGTTATTTTACCTGCCTTTCTGCAAGAGTCTACCTCAGCGTTTGAATATGATTTAATCTTCATCAATTTTTATCTCATTAATAATATTTATACCTTTTAAAGAAACATTACATTTAAATGCTCTGAATTTTACACCACTTTTTTTGGCAATAAGAGAATTTTCATAATACTCATTATCTAAATCTTTAGCTATCGAAAATCTATTTACATCATTTCGTTGAATTAGATATATCAGAAAACAGTTACTACCTTTTTTTGACATATTACTTAATTCTATTAAATGTTTTGATCCTCTTGAGGTAATAGCATCTGGAAATTCTGCTAAATTTTTTCCTCTTGATAATGTGACTGATTTAACTTCAATATAACTATCACCTTTTGGGTGACTAGCATAAATATCAACTCTAGAATTTTTTCCATATTTTACCTCTTTTTTTAAATCACCTTTAATTTCATGAAGAATTCTATTTTCTTTGATTGCATTAAAAACAATATCATTTGGCAGCGATGTGTTTATGCCAACAAATGTTTTGAAGTCTTTGATTGCTTCTAATCTATATTTTAATTTAGCATTGGGATTTTCTACTTTCGCAACCAAGACTTTTGAACCCTTGTTTAATAGACCTAACAGAGAACCTGTGTTTGGACAGTAAGCCGTAACAACTTTAGCACCAATCTTTATATCAACAAAAAATCGTTTATAGCGTTTTATAAAAAAACCCTCTAAGATTTCCTCTTTATAATTCATCTATGGCAACTAAAAAAAATATACAATCAGCTTGTCTTATAATCATCGGCAGTGAGATATTATCAGGTAGGACACAAGATAAAAATATAAATCATATAGCCAAAGAGCTATTTTTATGTGGTGTATCTTTACAGTTGGTTATCGTAATACCTGACTCAAAAAAAATTATTATTTCTCAGATCAGAAAATTAAAAACTAGATATGACTACATCATTACTACTGGCGGTATAGGCCCGACACATGATGATATAACATCTGAGTCAATTAGTTTAGCAGTTAGAAAAAAATACAAGTTACATAAAGGTGCATTTAGTGAATTGAAAAAATATTATAGGAAAGTTAAATCTGAATTAACTGATGCTAGAAAAAAAATGGCATACATGCCCGAGGGATCTAAATTAATTTTAAATAATGTGAGTGGTGCACCAGGTTTTAAAATTGAGAATATTTACGTTTTTGCAGGAATACCATCGATAGTACAAGCAATGATGAAAGAATTCAAAAAAATGATTAAAATTAAAAATAAATTTTATTCAACATCTATTACTACTAAACTTTTTGAGAGTAAAATAGCTCAGATTCTTGTTGATGCAGAAAAAAAATATCAATTTATCTCCATAGGTAGCTATCCAATTTTTGATGGAAAGCCAAGAGGTGTAGAGATTGTCATAAATTCACAAGTTAACAAGTTAGGCGTTAACAATGCAAAAAAATTCATTCTTAAAGAGATAAACAAAATTATTTAAGAATAGGTTAATTTAATATAAAACAATATTTCATTTTGGCGGAGTAGCTCAGTTGGTTAGAGCGGTGGAATCATAATCCATGTGTCGGGGGTTCAAATCCCTCCTCCGCTACCAAGAATAATCATTGTAATTATTGATATTTTAACATATCTTTCGTTTTCTGATCGCGGGGTAGAGCAGCTTGGTAGCTCGTCAGGCTCATAACCTGAAGGTCGTAGGTTCAAATCCTACCCCCGCAACCAATAACTAAATAAATTCGATCTTTTCAAGGTTTTTTTTTATTTTTTTTATTGAAATGCATTTGACAATGCTTCGATAAAGTGTAGTTATAGTCTACTTTTTATTCGATTCATTGGGCCATTTATTGTGCAACAGTGATTCTTGCTCTTTATTTTTAGTTAATATGAAATGAATAGACGGTGGGTTTATAACGTCAAATTTCGATCAAGCTTTCATTCGATAAGAATGTTAGCTCGTTATTTTGGCGTCTAACCTACGTCAATTTAAAACTTTGTTTTTTATGAGTAGGTAATTCAACTTAAGAGTTTGATTATGGCTCAGAACGAACGCTTGCTGCATGCTTTATACATGCAAGTCGAACGAAGGCCCTAGCTTGCTAGGTGTCCTTAGTGGCGCACGGGTGAGTAACACGTGGGAACATACCTTATAGTACGGAATAACTGCGGGAAACTGTAGCTAATACCGTATATTCCAGTAATGGGAAAGATTTATCGCTATAAGATTGGCCCGCGCAAGATTAGCTTGTTGGTGAGGTAAAAGCTCACCAAGGCTTCGATCTTTAGCTGGTTTGAGAGGATGATCAGCCACACTGGGACTGAGACACGGCCCAGACTCCTACGGGAGGCAGCAGTAGGGAATATTGGACAATGGGGGCAACCCTGATCCAGCAATGCAGCGTGAGTGACGAAGGCCTTAGGGTTGTAAAACTCTTTCATCGGTGAGGATAATGACAGTAGCCGAAGAAGAAGGACCGGCTAATTCCGTGCCAGCAGCCGCGGTAATACGGAAGGTCCTAGCGTTGTTCGGAATTACTGGGCGTAAAGCGCATGTAGGCGGAACAGAAAGTTAGAAGTGAAATCCCTGGGCTCAACCTAGGAATTGCTTTTAAAACTTCTGTTCTGGAATTCAGGAGAGGAAAATGGAATTTCCAGTGTAGAGGTGAAATTCGTAGATATTGGAAGGAACACCAGTGGCGAAGGCGATTTTCTGGACTGATATTGACGCTGAGATGCGAAGGCATGGGTAGCAAACGGGATTAGATACCCCGGTAGTCCATGCAGTAAACGATGGGTGCTAGTCGTCGGACTTTTGTTCGGTGTCGTAGCTAACGCGTTAAGCACCCCGCCTGGGGAGTACGGTCGCAAGATTAAAACTCAAATAAATTGACGGGGACCCGCACAAGCAGTGGAGCATGTGGTTTAATTCGACGCAACGCGAAGAACCTTACCAGCGTTTGACATGGAAAGTACCGGTTACAGAATGGTGACCTTCAGTTAGGCTGGCTTTCACACAGGTGCTGCATGGCTGTCGTCAGCTCGTGTCGTGAGATGTTGGGTTAAGTCCCGCAACGAGCGCAACCCTTATCGTTAGTTACTAACAGTTCGGCTGAGGACTCTAGCGAAACTGCCGGTGATAAGCCGGAGGAAGGTGGGGATGACGTCAAGTCCTCATGGCCCTTACACGCTGGGCTACACACGTGCTACAATGGTAACTACAACGGGACGCAATACCGCGAGGTGGAGCAAATCCCCAAAAGTTATCTCAGTTCGGATTGCACTCTGCAACTCGAGTGCATGAAGTTGGAATTGCTAGTAATCGCGGATCAGCATGCCGCGGTGAATACGTTCCCGGGTCTTGTACACACCGCCCGTCACACCATGAGAGTTGGTTTTATCTTAAGTCAGTGCGCTAACCTTCGGGAGGCAGCTGCCCACGGTACGGCCAGCGATTGGGGTGAAGTCGTAACAAGGTAGCCGTAGGGGAACCTGCGGCTGGATCACCTCCTTTCTAAAGGAAAAAAAACTTTAAACTAAGTGTACGTTTAAAGTAACCACCGTCTATTTGTTTTGCTTTTTTCAACTAACGTTGATAAAGGGCATTGATTGGGCGTGTAGCTCAGTTGGTTAGAGCGCGCGCTTGATAAGCGTGAGGTCGGAGGTTCAAGTCCTCCCTCGCCCACCAACACTGTTGGGGGATTAGCTCAGCTGGGAGAGCGCCTGATTTGCATTCAGGAGGTCAGCGGTTCGATCCCGCTATCCTCCACCAATTTTTTTAAAATCGTAAATATGTAAGCTGATAACACAGACGAATAACTTGCACGAGTTGTTCGTCAATTAAACAACTAATATAACAACAAATAACTACAAAAAGTTATTAACAACAAACTTTTCACTGTGTGTTAATAATTCAAGCGCGTAAGAGCATTTGGTGGATGCCTTGGCATAAAGAGGCGACGAAGGACGTGACAGACTGCGATAAGCTCGGACTTGCTGTCAATAAGCTTAATCCGAGATCTCCGAATGGGGAAACCCAATAACTTATAAGTGAATTCATAGCTTATTAGGGCGAACCTAGGGAACTGAAACATCTAAGTACCTAGAGGAAAAGATATTCCGTTAGTAGTGGCGAGCGAAAGCGGATCAGGCCAGTGCTACTTTTTACTAAACCAGAACTGTATGGAAAGGCAGGCCATAGTGAGTGATAGCCTCGTATGGGTAGATAGTAAAAAATAGACATGAGTAGGGCGGGACACGTGAAATCCTGTCTGAATATAGGAAGACCACTTCCTAAGCCTAAATACTACTTTATGACCGATAGTGAACCAGTACCGTGAGGGAAAGGCGAAAAGAACCCCTAGCAGGGGAGTGAAATAGACCCTGAAACCGGATGCTTACAAGCAGTTGGAGCCTCTTTATGAGGTGACAGCGTACCTTTTGTATAATGGGTCAGCGACTTAATCTCATTAGCAAGCTTAAGCCATATAGGTGTAGGCGAAGCGAAAGCGAGTCTGAATAGGGCGATTTAGTTAATGGGATTAGACTCGAAACCGAGTGATCTAGTCATGAGCAGGTTGAAAGTGAAGTAAAATTCACCGGAGGACCGAACCCACTAGCGTTGAAAAGCTACGGGATGACTTGTGATTAGGGGTGAAAGGCCAACCAAACTCGGAAATAGCTAGTTCTCCGCGAAAACTATTTAGGTAGTGCGTCGTGTGAATCTTATTGGGGGTAGAGCACTGAATGGGCTAGGGGGAAGCAATTCCTACCAAACCTAATCAAACTCCGAATACCAGTAAGTCTGCACGGCAGACAGTCCATGGGTGCTAAGGTCCTTGGACGAGAGGGAAACAGCCCAGATCAACAGCTAAGGTCCCCAAATAATGATTAAGTGTGAAAGGGAGTGGGAACTCCAAGACAGCCAGGAGGTTGGCTTAGAAGCAGCCATCCTTTAAAGAAAGCGTAACAGCTCACTGGTCTAATTAAGAGATCCTGCACCGAAAATGTAACGGGGCTCAAATCATTTACCGAAGCTTTGACAATTACTTTTAGTAATTGGGTAGCGGAGCGTTCTGTAAGCCTGTAAAGGTGATGCGTAAGCATTGCTGGAGGTATCAGAAGTGCGAATGCTGACATGAGTAACGATAAGAAATGTGAAAGACATTTCCGCCGAAATCCTAAGGTTTCCTGCGTAAAGCTAATCTGCGCAGGGTTAGTCGGCCCCTAAGGCGAGGGCGAAAGCCGTAGTCGATGGGAAGCAGGTTAATATTCCTGCACCAGCTGGTAGTGACGGATGAAGTAAATTGTGAGTTCTTAATGGATTGAACTTGCAGTGAATTTGTCCCTGGAAATAGCTCCAGCATTAGACCGTACCAAAACCGACACAGGTAGGAGGGTAGAGAATACCAAGGCGCTTGAGAGAACTATGTTGAAGGAACTCGGCAAATTACACTTGTAACTTCGGGATAAAAGTGACCTGCTATTGGGCAACCAGTAGGAGGTGGCACAGAAGAGGGGGTAGCGACTGTTTACTAAAAACATAGCACTATGCAAAGTCGAAAGACGACGTATATGGTGTGACGCCTGCCCGGTGCCGGAAGGTTAATAGGAGGGGTGCAAGCCCTGAATTGAAGCCCCGGTGAACGGCGGCCGTAACTATAACGGTCCTAAGGTAGCGAAATTCCTTGTCGGGTAAGTTCCGACCTGCACGAATGGCGTAACGATTTCCCCACTGTCTCCAACATAGACTCAGTGAAATTGAATTCTCGGTTAAGATGCCGAGTAACCGTGGTTAGACGGAAAGACCCCGTGCACCTTTACTGCAGCTTTGTATTGGTATTAGGGAACAGATGTGTAGCATAGGTGGGAGACTTTGAAGGAGTGGCGCTAGCCATTCTGGAGTCACCAGTGAAATACCACTCTTCTGTTCCGTGATGCCTAACCATACACCGTCATCCGGTGTTGGGACCATGCATGGTGGGCAGTTTGACTGGGGCGGTCGCCTCCCAAAGAGTAACGGAGGCGCGCGATGGTAGGCTCAGAACGCTTGGAAACCGTTCGTCGAGTGCAATGGCATAAGCCTGCCTGACTGCGAGACCCACAAGTCGAGCAGAGACGAAAGTCGGTCATAGTGATCCGGTGGCACTTCGTGGAAGGGCCATCGCTCAACGGATAAAAGGTACGCCGGGGATAACAGGCTGATCTCTCCCAAGAGTCCATATCGACGGGGAGGTTTGGCACCTCGATGTCGGCTCATCGCATCCTGGGGCTGAAGCAGGTCCCAAGGGTTTGGCTGTTCGCCAATTAAAGCGGTACGCGAGCTGGGTTTAGAACGTCGTGAGACAGTTCGGTCCCTATCTGCCATGGTTGTGGAAGCTTGAGAGGATCTGCCCTTAGTACGAGAGGACCGGGGTGGACGTACCTCTGGTGTACCTATTGTAGCGCCAGCTGCATCGTAGGGTAGCTATGTACGGAATGGATAACCGCTGAAAGCATCTAAGCGGGAAGCCAACCTCAAAACTAGGCTTCGTTATAGGATCGTGGAAGACTACCACGTTGATAGGCTAGGTGTGGAAGTGTGGTAACACATGAAGCTAACTAGTACTAATAATCCAATGCTTGAATTATAATACACAGCGAAAAGTTTTAACTAAATGTTATAAAAAGTTTGTGGCGGTCATAGCGGAGTGAAAAAACCCGATCCCATTTCGAACTCGGTCGTGAAGGCCTCCAGCGCCGATGGTACTTAGTCTTAAGGCTTGGGAGAGTAGGACGCCGCCTATTTAAAATACTCGGCTACATAATTACAATAATTAATCTTTAATAATTCTTTTAGATTCGTTATCTACTACAACAAAGTTTTCATAGAATTTTAATGTAGGTTTGGAGTATCTATTTGTGATCCATTCAATTCTTTCTTTATCAAACCATTTTTTTGCGTTTAACATATTATCAAAACAATATACACCACCTGCAATATTATTTTTAAGATCTGATATATAGTTTTTTCTTATCAACCCAGGTGTTTCTTTGTAAATCGGAGCTGTCTCTAAAAACTTTTCTCTTAATTTTTTCTCTGTTAAAGAAGGATCTATTTTAAAAGTTACTTCTACGATTATCATTTAATAAAAAAAATGGTAGCCTCGGGCGGACTCGAACCGCCACGGGAGTAAATCCCACTGGATTTTAAGTCCAGACTGTCTACCATTCCAGCACGAGGCCATGTTAAAATAGTTAATCGAATTTAGACGATTACTTAAGTTTTTCAATACTTTTATCTATTTAAATAGTCTGGATTGTCCAAAATATCATCTAATTGATTTTGACCAAAAATAACTCCAGAAAATAAATCATACTTTTTGAACTCTGATGAATAATCGGGTTTGAATATATTTTTATTTTTATTTTCTAAAATTTGTACGTAATTATCAGGTAATTCATCTTCGATTTTTTTTACCTCATGTATTGATAAAGGGCTTAACTGAATATTAAAATCTTTAAAAGCTTTTAACCTTACTTTTTCATCAATTAAATAGCATAAAAAACCTGAACTTTGAAAATTATTTAAATAGGCGCTGAAACCATAAAAAGAAAAAGGGATTGTTTCTAAATTCTGCTGAAATTTTCCATGTTCATCGCTCCAAATATATTCACTTTTTGGAAAAAGTTGAAAACTTTCAAAACCAGTATTTTTATTAAGTAAAATACCATCACTAAATAATGTATGAACATTTTCAGAATTTTCAAAAGAATTATAAACCTCTAAAAAGTCATTATTTAAAATATTTTTATTCAGATTTTCGTAAGTTTTCACAAATAAATCTGCAATTAACTCAAAGGAGACACTATTTAGATTAATAGAGGGTTGTTCTAAGTGATAAATTAATAAATTAATTATGTCTTCTTTGGTTTGGAAACTCATTCCTAAAGTATACTTTATGGGATTATATAATTCTGAAAATTCTTCGAAAGTTAATTTTTGATTATTGTCTTTGCTTAATATAATAAATGTATCTAAATCTAGAGGGAATAAATTTCCTAGAATTTCAATTTCATTATCGTTATAAAAATTTAAAACTTTGTCAGGTATCTGTGTTTGATTAAAACTTAACTTTTCTAAATCTCTATATTCACCAAATATAATGTCAAATTCATTCGCATTTTGATGAACCTCACTGATTGTAAATTCTATATCGTTTAATAGTGAGTAATCGCCAAGTGCATAATATAAATAATATTTATAATCAATATAACTATTTTCTATAAACCCTATATTCAGTACTTTTTTTGTTAAGCATTCGTTGGAATTAGATTCATTAGAGATAATTATCAATAAACAAAAAATTAAGAATCCTTTGAAATTTATTATTGATTTCACTTAAATTAGCTAGATTTAAACATTTCTTTGTAGACACGTTCTTCAATCTTATGATCATTATCAAATAATAATGGTATTTCCATACCTTCGGACATTTCTATTTCAACAGATATAACATCTTTAGCTTCAATATGATCTGCATGAACTACTATTGGTCTTTTAGATGGGTTATTATTTATAATTTTAATTTTGGCATTGTCTTTTAGCAAGCCTCCCCGCCAGTGTCTTGGACTATAGGCACTTACAGCAGTTAGAGCTACTACATTACTACCAAGAGGAATGATAGGCCCAGAGGCAGAATAATTATATCCAGTACTTCCTGCTGCCGTTGACAATATCACTCCATCACAAACGAGTTCTTCAATTCTCACTTCATTATCTATTAGAATTTGAATTTTTGCCGCTTGGTATTTTTCTCTACGTATACTTATTTCATTAATAGCAATTGCTTTAATTTCTTGACCAGTAGGATTTAGAGTTTTCATAACTAATGGTCTCAATTTTGTTAACTGAGCACTATTTAAACGCTCTTCTAATCCTTCAAGTCTGTAATCATTCATTAGAAATCCTACAGATCCAAAATTCATACCATAAATAGGTTTGTTCAGTTTCATATAATTATGGAGTGATTTTAATATAAAACCATCTCCACCAAGGGCGACAATAAAATCTGCCTCTTCAGGTTCAAAATTTCCATATTTTTTAATAAGTTTTTCTTGTGCCTCAATATTTTTTTCAAGAGGGAAAGAAACAAAACAGATTTTCATGAATTAACCACCAGTCTCATTCATATAACGATTAACATAACCTCCAAAATTATCTTTTTGAATTTCGAAGTTATGTGCTTTTGGTTTAATTGACATTGCATACTCTATCTGAGCAATAATATCATTTTTTGTTTGATTTCTTAAAGCAAACTTTAAATCTACAAAATCATTTTGACCTAAACACATATATAGCTTTCCAGTGCAAGTGAGCCTTACCCTATTACAAGTGTCACAAAAATTATGAGAAATAGCAGATATAATACCAATTTTTGAGTTATGATTTGAGTACTCATAGTATCTGGATGGACCGTTAGTTCTATGCTTAGAAGAATTTAAATTTAACTTATTTACTAAATCTTCTTCAAATTTTTTCATTGATAAAAATTGATTAAATCGCTTCTCTCCAATGTCTCCAATGGGCATTATTTCTATTAACGAAATATCAAACTGATTTTTTTTACACCAATCTAAAATACCAAAAATCTCTTTATCGTTAAAATTGTGAGTCAAAACAGTATTTATCTTTATTTTGATACCTTCTTGTTTAGCAACCTCTATTCCATTCAAAACTTTATTTAGATCTCCCCATTTAGTTATTCTTTTAAAACTTTCTGGGTCTAAGCTATCAAGGGAAACATTTATTCTTTCAACACCATTTTTTTTTAAAATAGATGCATATTTAGATAAATTTGTACCATTCGTAGTTAAGGTATGTTCAGAAATTTTACCCTGAATTTTTAGATTATGTAAATGCTCTATGATTGAAACAACATTTTTTCTGACTAGGGGCTCACCCCCTGTTAATCGAAATTTTTTAACACCTAACTCATTAAAAATGTCTGTAAGTTTAATGATCTCTTCGATTGATAAGACTTCCTGTCTTGGTAGAAAAGTAACATCTTCAGCCATACAATATGTACATCTTAGGTCACACCTGTCAGTCACAGATATTCTTAAGTAATCAATTTTTCTTTTAAAATTATCAGTCAGCATTTTCAAATATTTTCAAATCTATGATATTTAAATCTATAACTTTTTTTCCAACGTTCTCAAAGTTAATAGTGATTTTACTATTTATACAAGATTGAACTTGTCCCAGACCCCAATCGGGCTGAGATGGGCACTCCACAATTGTGCCCGGTATAAAATCGCTATAATTAAAGTTATTTTCCATTATTACTCTTGTTTAGTACAAACAAATATTTACTATTTATAATAGAATCAAATGGATAAAAAAGAAAATTTAAACAAACTTAAATCAGTTATTAGTAATATTGAAAAATCATATGGTAAAGGTTCCATAATGATGCTTGGTAAAAAAGATATCGATACAAATATTGATGTTTATTCAACTGGTTCGCTTGGACTAGATATCGCGTTAGGAATAGGTGGGTTACCAAAAGGAAGAGTCGTAGAAGTGTACGGTCCTGAAAGTTCAGGTAAAACAACTCTTACTCTTCACATCATTGCAGAGGCTCAAAAAATGGGAGGAACTTGTGCATTTATTGATGCCGAACATGCTTTAGATCCTGGATATGCAAAAAAACTCGGTGTAAACATAGACGAATTATTGATTTCTCAACCTGACACGGGGGAACAGGCTTTGGAAATTTCTGATACCCTTGTTAAGTCAGAGGGTATTGATTTATTGGTTATAGACTCAGTAGCAGCATTAGTACCAAGAGCTGAACTAGAAGGTGAAATGGGAGACTCTTTACCTGGACTTCAAGCAAGGCTCATGAGTCAGGCACTCAGAAAACTAACTAGCTCTATTTCCAAGACAAATACGATGGTTGTATTTATAAACCAACTTAGAATGAAAATTGGTGTTATGTTTGGAAGTCCTGAAGTTACCACAGGTGGTAATGCTTTAAAGTTTTACTCCTCTGTAAGATTAGATATTCGAAGAATTGGTGCAATAAAAGATAAAGATAATATTATTGGTAACCAAACAAGAGTCAAAGTTGTCAAAAATAAAATGGCCCCTCCATTTAAAATGGTCGAGTTTGATATTATGTATGGTGAGGGTATTTCTAAAATTGGAGAAATTATTGATTTAGGCGTCCAAGCTGACATTATTGATAAGTCTGGTGCATGGTATTCATACAAGGATGAGAAAATAGGCCAGGGTAGAGAAAACACAAAGCAGTTTTTAAAAGATAATCCTGAAATGCTAAATGAGATTGAGAGTAGAATTAGATCTAATTCAGACACGGTGGAAGAGTTAATGATCGATCCACCTCCTCCTACGACAGAGGAAATAATCGAAAAAAGCTCAAAAGAATAATATTAAATTTCAGTTAAATTAATCTATATTCCTTGAATATGAACTCTAATCATGTCCGTAATGCATTCATTGATTATTTTAAGAACAATGATCATAAACACGTAAAATCTGGATCTTTAGTCCCAGAAAATGACCCTTCATTAATGTTTGCAAACTCTGGAATGGTTCAATTTAAAAATGTTTTCACTGGTATGGAGGAAAAAGATTTCAAAAGAGCTACTACTTCACAAAAATGTGTTAGAGCAGGTGGTAAACATAACGATCTTGAAAACGTTGGATTTACAACAAGGCACCACACTTTTTTTGAGATGTTGGGAAATTTCTCTTTTGGCGACTATTTTAAAGAAGAAGCCATTTTATATGCATGGAATCTAATTACGAAAGAATTCAAAATTAATGAAAATAAATTATTGGTTACTATATATCATGATGATGAAGTCGCTGAAAAATTTTGGAAAAAGATTGGTAATTTACCTGACAATAGAATAATCAAAATTTCAAGTTCTGACAATTTTTGGTCAATGGGAGATACGGGACCTTGCGGACCATGCTCAGAAATATTTTATGATCATGGCGATAAGTATTTTGGTGGCCCTCCTGGTTCAGTAGATGAGGATGGAGATCGTTTTATTGAAATATGGAATTTAGTTTTTATGCAATATGAGCAGGTTGACAAAAAAACTAGATTAGATTTACCTAAACCATGTGTGGACACCGGAATGGGATTAGAGAGAATAACTGCTTTATTGAATGGTAGTAATGATAATTATACGTCAGATCTATTTACAAATATAATTGATATTACTCAAGAATGTATTCAAAAAAAAATAACTGAAGAGAACAAATCTAGTTTTAGAGTTATAGCAGATCATTTAAGGGCATCATCTTTCTTAATAGCTGATGGGGTTTTACCTTCAAACGAAGGCAGAGGTTATGTTTTAAGAAGAATATTAAGAAGAGGCATAAGACATGCTTACTCATTAGGTTCTAAGGATGCATTATTTCATGAAATTTTTGAAGAATTGAAAAATTTAATGGGAGATTTTTATCAAGAACTCAATACAGGTGCTGATGCTATAAAGGAAACTTTGTACTCTGAGGAAATAAAATTTAGAGAAACTTTAAGTAAGGGTTTGGAGATACTTGGACAAGAATTACCTAAGATTAAAAATAATAAACTAGATGGCAAAATAGCATTTAAATTATACGACACCTTTGGATTTCCTCTAGATTTAACACAAGATTATTTAAGATCAAAAAATATTAGCGTAGATGTTGAGTCATTTGATGCTGCAATGAAGCTTCAAAAAGAGGAAGCTAGATCCTCATGGAAGGGTAGTGGAGATGGAGATACCCAAAAATTATGGTTTGATTTAGCTAAAAAAATAAAACCAACAACTTTCAATGGCTATAAAGAGACATCTACTTTAGCAAATATATCAGCGTTAGTTTTAGACTCTGAGGAAGTTCAAAATTTAAGTGATAATCTTGAACAATCTGCAATTATAACTGATAAATCATGTTTTTATGCTGAGTCTGGTGGACAAGTTGGAGACAAAGGCACTATTACTTCAGATACTGCTGAATTCAAAGTAACAGACACAAGAAAAACTCCTCAAGGTATATTTATTCATTTTGGTAATGTGACCTCAGGAAGTTTAAAAATAGGTCAAGAGGTCAAACTTAAAATTGATACTAGTTTAAGAGATCTCATAAAAAAAAATCACTCAGCCACACATTTGCTTCACGCTGCGTTAAGAAATAATTTGGGAACACATGTAGCACAGCGTGGATCTTTAGTTAATGAGGATAAATTACGTTTTGACTTTAGTCATAATAAACAAATATCAACAGAACAATTAGAAATTATTCAAAAAGAAGTAATGAGCATAATTTCTAACTCTTGTGAAACACAAATTGATATTAAATCTCAAGATGAGGCCATCAAACAAGGTGCTATGGCTTTATTTGGTGAAAAATATGGTGATGAAGTCAGAGTTGTTACTCTTGGAGAAAATAATAATAAACCCTATTCAATTGAATTATGTGGGGGAACACATGTAACAAATGTTCAAAATATAAAAAAGTTTCATATTATTAGTGAAGAGTCCGTCTCTTCAGGAGTGAGAAGAATAGAAGCTTGTACTGGATATAAGGTTGAAGAATTTATTAACAATAAATTAAAAGAGAGCAAATTGCTTGAAAAAAAACTTGATGATAAAATTAAAAATTTAATATCACAAATAAAAAAATTAGATGGAAAGATTAATTTTAGTGAAGACAATAAAAATATTTTTATTAAGAAATTAGAATACTATTTAGAAAGTTTAAAGAATAAGTCTATCCTTTCTAATAATGATAATAATAAAATTAATGAAATAAATATTAATGGGATTAATTTTGTTTCCCAAATAATTAACAACTTACCCCCCAAAGAACTAAGATCAATTTTTGACAAATTTAAATTAGAAAAATCTAAATCAATTTTAGCTTGCATCACAATCAATGATGATAAAGTCTCAATTATTGTTGGATTAACTAACGACTTAATCGATCTTTATGATGCAAGAACGTTAATAAAAAGTACCTTTGATATACTTGGTTCAAAAGGAGGTGGAGGGAGAATTGACTTCGCACAAGCTGGAGGTAACAAAAAAGATCAAGTTAATCAAGCTTTTTTAAGTATTAAAAACCAAATTTAATTCAATTTAGTTTGAAGATTTTTATCAAGACAACTCAAAAAATCCTCAGTATTCATCCATGGAGAATTTTTATCTACAAGCATTGCTAAGTCTTTAGTCATCTGACCAGACTCTACTGTCTCGATGCAGGTTTGTTCGAGTGATTTAGAAAATTTAATAAGCTCCTCATTGCCATCAAATTCACCCCTAAAGTTTAACCCCTTTGTCCAAGCATAAATAGATGCTATTGGATTTGTTGAAGTTTTCTCTCCTTTCTGATGAAGTCTATAGTGTCTAGTTACTGTTCCATGGGCAGCTTCAGCTTCAATAGTTTTACCATCGGGTGTCATTAATACACTAGACATCATGCCTAGAGAACCAAACCCTTGTGCGACAGCATCTGATTGAACATCCCCATCATAATTTTTACATGCCCAAACAAACTTTCCAGACCATTTCATTGAAGACGCAACTAAATCATCAATAAGACGATGCTCGTAGACAATCTTGTTATTTTTAAAATCAGATGCAAATTCATTTTGAAAAATTTCGTAAAAAATCTCTTTAAATCTTCCATCATATTTTTTTAAAATTGTATCTTTTGTGGATAAATAAACAGGCCATTTTAATTTGAGCCCATAATTAAAACAAGCTCTTGCAAATCCTCTTATCGACTCATCTAAATTATACATAGAGAGTGCTACGCCTTGATTTAAAAATTGAAAAACTTCTTTTTCTTCTATCTCTCCATCATCATCCACAAACTTCATATAAAGTTTACCTGGTTTGTCTATTTTTATTTCTGTAGCCTTATATTGATCGCCAAAGGCATGTCTCCCTACAACTATAGGATAGTCCCAGGTTCTTACAATTCTAGGAATATTCTTACAGATAATAGGCTGTCGAAAAACAGTACCATCTAAAATATTTCTTATTGTTCCATTTGGCGAGCGCCACATTTTTTTTAGATTAAATTCTGATACCCTATTATCATCTGGAGTTATGGTTGCACATTTTATACCAACACTGTGCTTTTTTATTGCTTTCGCTGCTTCAACTGTGATTTCGTCATTTGTTTCATCTCTATTTTGAACTGATAAATCATAATATTTCAGGTCAATATCTAGATAAGGAAGTATGAGTTTCCGTTTAATAAAATCCCATATTATTCTTGTCATTTCATCGCCGTCTAGTTCGACAACTGGATTTTTTACTGGAATTTTTGCCATTTATATAGAGATATTGATTGTATAACAGATTAAATTAATAAAAAAAATCTATTTTATTGATCAAATTATGCAATTCAGATATTAATTCCATCTTATGTATTTCAGGTTTCACAAAGAGATTTCAGCAGCACTTATCATACTGTTTTTGTTAGTAATTTTTTTTTATTTTATTTATAAACCTCTATTTTTAATTTTCTTAATATTATTAATTTTTACTTTCTATTTTTTTAGAGACCCTGAAAGGGTTATTCCCTTAGGCGAAGATATCTTGGTGAGCCCTGCCGATGGCTTAATCACAAATATAACTGAATTCAAAGAAGGAAAAAAAAATTATACCAAAGTTTCAATCTTTCTTAGTGTTTTCAATGTGCACATACAAAGATTACCAGTCTCAGGAGAAATTACAAAAATAGATTATATTGAAGGTAAATTTATTAATGCAACACTTGATAAAGCTAGCGAAGATAATGAAAGATTAAGACTAACACTTAAGTCAGGTTCTAATAATATATATGTCACACAAATAGCTGGCTTAATAGCTAGAAGAATAATCTGTTATCTAAAAGTAAATGAGAGAGTAAATCAAGGTGATAGATATGGGATTATTAAATTTGGAAGTAGGGTAGATATTGAATTTCCAAATTCCTATAACTTAATGGTTAATGTAGGACAACAATGTATTGGTGGTGAAACTATTATTGCTAGGGAACTTAAAAATAATAAAAATATTCAATCTAGAGAATATAAAAAGATCTAGTTACTTAGATGGCCGAACATCCGCTTACTAAATTTATACCTAATTTAATTACATTGATGTCACTCATTGCAGGTATTTCATCAATAAAGTTTTCAATTCAAACTAATTGGAAACTTGCAGTCTTAATGATAATGCTAGCTGCCTTTTTTGATTTTTTTGATGGATGGATGGCTAGAAAATTAAAAAAATCCTCTCAGTTTGGAGCTGAGTTGGATTCTTTATCAGATTTCATAAGCTTTGGATTAGCTCCATCCTTATTAATAAATTTATGTTTTACTCATGAGTTAGGCAGAATTGGCTGGGTTATAAGTTTATTTTATATAGTTTGCGCAGCATTAAGGTTAGCTCGTTTCAATATCGAAAATATGAAAGAGCAAAGTAAAGTATTTTATGGGATACCCTCTCCAGCTGCTGCAGGGATAATAATGATACCTTTGTACTTAAATTTTATCGACCAAGTAAAATTTACAATCAACTATCCTTTAATTTGTGCCATATTAACAACTTTTGCTGGGGTCATGATGATTAGCAGAGTTCCTACACCTTCTATTAAAAATTTAAAAGTTAAAACACTATATTTTAGACTTATGATTATTTGTGTTGTTATAGTTTTAATATTTTTAATCAGTTATTTTTGGCAAACAACACTTTTGGTCGCCATTGCATATTTACTAATTTCCTTATTAAGCTTACTTACTTACTTTTTTACTTTTTTTAGAAGATCTACCTAAATACTTAGATTTAAGCATTAATGCTGACGGTGTTACAAGTAAAGTTAAAAGAGTTGAAAAAAGAAGACCAAAAACAATTGCTCTTGATAAATCTACCCACCATTGAGTATCAGGAGAGTTATAGCTATATTCTAAATTTACAAAATCAATATTGAGTTTTAAAGCCATAGGGAGTAAGCCAAGAACAGTTGTAGTTGTTGTTAATAAAACTGGTCTTAATCTTTGTGCCCCAGTCATTAAAACGGCATCCTTAGCATCTTTTGTTTTTTTCATTAGACGATCAAATGTATCTATTAGAACAATGTTATTATTAACGACAATTCCCGCTAAAGAGATAACACCAATACCACTCATAACAATTCCAAATGGTTGTTTTGTAATCAACAAACCTAAAACAACACCAACTGTAGACATTATTACAGCAAATAATATTAAAAGGGTGCTACTGAAACTATTAAATTGAGTCAAAAGTATTAAACCCATTAGAAATACTGCAATGAGAAATGCTTTTTGAAGAAACTCACTTGACTTTTTTTGACTTTCGTCCTCTCCCTTAAATTCTATCTTTACTCTCGGGTCAATATTTGCCGAATTAAATTCGGGTATCTCCAATCCAAAGCTATTTGGAATATCAAATTTTTCTATGCCCAGCCAATGTTTAATCAATCTTACGTATGCATCTGTTTGGTAAAATCTAGTAACATCTGATTTAATTGACTCAATTCTGTTTTGTTCAACTCGAGTTAAATTACCTGTCTCTTGATTAGTCTCAATTTTAGTAAAATTTGAAATTGGTACATAGCCTGATGACGTTGGTATCTTTATATTGTCTAATTGATCAATAGTTCTCTGTTCTTTTGGCAATCGAAGATATATTGGTATAGATTCATCACTATCATCGGGTCTAAATTCGCTTAACTTAAGCCCACTTGTAAGAAGCTTTATTGTATTACCTATTATAGATATACTCGCTCCATATTTTGCAGCTTCTTCTCTATTAACATAAAGTTCATACTCAATACTAGGAGAAGGTAAAGATGTCTCAAGATCTTTTAGTCCAGAAATACCAGATAAATATTTTTCAATTTTTTTTAGTTCTTTTAAAGTAATTTTAGGATCCAAAGAGGTTAAATTAATTTCAATTGGTTTTCCACTTGGAGGACCAGCTCTTTCAGTTCTTGTCTCAACTTTTATTCCAGCAATAGAAGATGTTTCCTTTCTTATCTCAGAAATTATAGTTTCTGCTTTTCTTCTTTTATCCCAATCTTTAAATTCAATATCAATAAAACCAATTATATCAGGTGAGCTTTCTTGTCTATTCTCAACATTTCCTGAGGTGGTATAAATTGAGTCAAATTCATTATTTGTTTTTTGTAATTTTAGTACTTGCTGTTCTACTTTAGCCACAAGGCGATCTTTTTCTAAAACGGAAAGATTTCCAGTAGCATATATGATTACTTTTGTATTTTCTGCTTCAACTGATGGGAAAAATATAACCCCTTTCCCAAATTTTCCGTAAGCACTGTATATTCCTACTAATAATCCCAAAGACAGTATGATTATTTTTACTGGATTGTTTATACAAATTCTTAAAATAAAAAGATAAATTCTCGTAAAAAAACCTACTGTACTCAAATCAGTTAAATCTTCATCATCATCAGCATTAATTCGAGGAATTATCATTTTTTGAAAAAAACCTTTGTTTTTGATATACCTAAAAAAGAAAAATAAAATTGCACCTAAACCAAGTGAAGTTAAAGTTTTTATTCCAATGTTTAGGTAGTTATCGAATTCAAATAGTGATAAAAAATTATATGCAATAAAATTTATAACTCCAAATAAGATTAAAGGAATTATAAAAAAGAAAAAAAGGTTTTTTATTTTATAAGCTTGAGTTCCAATAATAGGAATAACAATTAAAGCCATTGCTAAACTTGATCCCAAAACAGATATTACTGTGATAGGAATATATTTCATAAATCCACCTGTTGTTCCTGGCCAAAATAATAATGGTATAAAAGCTGCTATAGTTGTGAAAGTTGAAGCCATTATAGGTAATGACATTCTAGATGCTGCTTTAATGTATGAGTCAGCTAGTCCCATTCCTTCTTGGATTTTTCTCTGAGCGTATTCCACAACAACCACAGCTCCGTCTACTAGCAATCCTACAGAAAGTATTAATCCAAACAAAACGACCATATTTATTGTGAAACCAAGAGAATAAAGAATTAATATTGATGACAAAAACGATCCTGGAACAGCTAAACCTACAAGTAAACTAGATCTTATTCCAAGAAAAATAATGACAACACTCATTACGAGTATAACAGAAAAAATTACATTATTTTGAAGGTCACTTAACATATTTTTTATACTTACTGACTCATCACCTGAAAAAGTAATATTAACTTTTGAAGGTAATATTTTTTGCTCTTCATTTATTAACTCTTTTACTTGGTCAACAGTATCAATGATATTTGCCCCAATTCTTTTAGAGATTTCTAAAGTAAATGCCGACTCGTTATTTAGACGAGCAAATTTTTCAGGATCTTTGAAAGTTCTTTTTAGTTGAGCTATATCCTTAAATTTAATTGTTTTTTTATCGTTAACCTTAATAGGTGTGTTAAAAACATCATTGAGGCTTTCATAAAGACCAGGAATTTTAATTACAAATCTTCCATCTCCAGTGTCAAGATTACCTGCTGAAACTATTTGGTTATTAGATCGAACAAAATTTAAAATTTCATTTAAATTTAAACCATAAGCTTCTATTTTATTTTGATCAATTACGATGTCTAATTGTTCTTCTCTTTCTCCACCAATATTAACCTCTAAAACATTTGGCAAAGATTGAATCTTATCTTTAAGGTCATTAGATATTTTTTTTAGTAAAAACTCAGAGATATCACCACTAATAGAAACAACTAATATTGGAAATAGGCTTATATTTACCTCACTAACCTTAGGTTCATCAGCATCATCAGGTAGGTCAGATTTGGCTCTATCAACTTGCTCTCTTGTATCTAAGAGTGCTTGATCTGGATCAAATCCAACATCAAATTCTAATAAGACATTTCCACCACCTTGATAAGACGTGCTTGTCATTTCTTTTTTTCCTTCAATATTTGAGACTTCATCTTCAACTGGTTTTATTAAAAGTTTTTCAGAGTCCTCAGGCGAAATACCCGTTAATCCAAGAGATACGTAAATATAGGGTAAATTAATATCCGGATAGGACTCTTTTGGAATTGAATTAAAAACGAGAGATCCACTAAATATAACAAATAGAAAAATTGATATTGTAGTTCTATAATATCGACTAGCTAAGTTAACTAAGCTCATGAGTAGTTAAAAACTGACTTTTTCTCCTGCAGATACATATTGTTGACCAACGATTATAATTCTTTCTTTCTGACTCAATCCAGAGACCAACATATAATCAGAAGTATCTTCAATAACATTAATCTCTTTGAATTGAACAATATTTTCGGAGTCAATAACTTTTACTCCTAATTCGCCTGAATTACCTAAAGCTAAAATCGATGGAGAAATTTTATGAGCAAGAACATTTCCTTTTACTATCGAAATCATTGATGACAAACCATCTTTATAGCGGAGATTTTTATTTTCCACTTTAACTACAATTTCAAAAGTTTTAGTTTCTGGGTCAGAGATAGGTGAAATATAATCTATTTTTCCTTCAACTTTTTCATCTAGGATTGTTACTTCTACTTTATTATTTAATGAAATATCAAGAATTTCATTTTCGTTTATATAACCAAATATCTTGAGTGAGTTGAGATCAATAATTTCATAGACTTTTTCACCTGGCATGACAAGCTCCCCTGCAATTTTATGACCGTCTAAAAGTAATCCTCCAAAGGGTGCAAAAAGAGCGTATTTATCAAATTCGCTTTGAGACAATAGATTTAGTTTATATAAATCTGCATTTGTTTTGTAATCATCTAATTCAACAATATGTTGCCCTTTGTTTACTTTTGAACCAGCCTTGACTAAAACTTTTTCAATTGTTGTCATAACCTCACTTTTAATTTCAATTCTTCTGAAAGCTTCAGTTGTTGAGCTAAAATCAATACTATCTTTAATTGTTTGTGCGGAGGAATCCATAACTTCAACAGAGAATAATTTTTCTTCTATTTTTTCTTTGCTATCCCAATCTGAGGAGTAACATAAAGAAGAGATAAATGTTAGAGTTATAGTTAATGAAAATTTTTTTAAAAAAGATGACATGGAATAGATTGAACCTAATTAAGTATATGTAGACGAATACATATCAGATTATGAGCAAAATTAAATGAAACAGTGGTATAAAACTAGAAAAAAAGACCCTTTTTATGTTAAAGCAAAGAAAAATGACATTATTTCAAGGGCTTATTATAAATTAGAGGAAATAGATAAAAAATATAATTTATTCAAAAATCAAAAAAATATATTAGATGTAGGTTGTTCTCCAGGTGGCTGGACACAATATATACTAAAAAAAAACCCAAAAAATAAAATAGTTGGTATAGATTTATTACCCATTGATCATCAGCTTGTTGGTGAATTAACGTTTTACATAATGGATTTAAAAGATACTAGTACTATAGAGAACCTATTCACAAAAAGTAAATATACTTTTGACTCAATAATTTCTGACATTGCACCTAATACAAGTGGTAACCAATTTTTAGATCAAACTAATAGTTATAATTTAAGTATGCTTTCAGCACAGTTCATTGAAAAATATTTAAATAAAGGTGGAAATTTTTTGGTTAAAAATTTTCAAGGAGAAGATACAAAAAAATTATTTAAATTTATAAAAAGTCATTTTAGTAAAACTTTGTATATTAAACCAGCAGCTTCTGATAAAAAATCAAAAGAAATTTATATACTAGGTTTAGAAAAAAAGTAATTTTTAATCCAAGTATTCAAAGAGGATAGTGTAGTAAAATTTAATTTTTTATTTTTATAATTTATTTCAAATATCTCCTTGTCAAATTTTTTAGAATAAACAATTTTAATTACTGGAAAGGAAAAATTGGACTTATAAAAAGTTATTTTTGTCTTTTTAAAAATAGTATAGTTAGTTTGAATTGAATAATTTCTCCATATATTTTTTGAAAGACCGTAAGAATAAGTATTAAGAATATATTGAAATGTTTTTTTTGGAATTGTGTCGTTATAATTTTTATTTATGTTTAAAATTTTCAATATATATTATGTTAAATGGTACTATTGAATTCATCAAGCTGTAATTTTGATTGGCAGCCAAATAATTTCAAATTTTTAAATCTGAGTGGTGATCAAGGCTCTTTTTATAACTCATTTGATGTTAATGGCCTATTAGTAATGTTTATTTGTAACCATTGCCCCTATGTTAGATCTATTGAAAATAAAATCTCTAGAGAAACCCAAAGACTTAAAGATATAAATGTTAACTCCATTGCCTTCATGTCAAATGATCAAAATGCTTATAAAGAAGACCATGATCAATTTCTTTTACAACAAATATCTAGAGCAAAATTTAAATTTGAATATATTATTGACTTTACTCAATCAATAGCGAAATACTTTGATGCTCAATGCACACCAGAATTCTATTATTTTAATAATGAAAAAAAACTAAAGTATAGAGGAAGACTAGACTCTCATGGAAAGAACCCTTCTATGGGAGATCCTGAACTTTATTCAGCAGTTGAAGAAAGTATTGCCAAAGGATATTGTTCAAGCCAACAATATCCAAGTATGGGATGTTCAATTAAATGGAAAAATTAATTACAAAAAGAAACATATATTTATTCGGAATTATATCAATTTTAATTTTTTTAACCTTATTTTTTTTTATTCAAAATAAAAGTAATGAGGATGAAAAATTATTTGATATTTATTTAGCCGACCTTTATAACAAGGAAAATGTAAATATTGATGAAAAATTATATTATCTATCCAGTTTAAATAATCCAAAAGTTTCTTTTTTTAGCGACTTAAAATTAACCTCTGTCGAAAACTTAGATCGATATAATAAAATTGATAGGGATATCTTATTATTAAAAAAAGCTTTAATAGATTTGGACGAAGATATGATTAAATCTTTATCTTTAGATAATAATTTCACCTTTAATGAAATAGTAAAAATATATTTATATAATTTAAATACTAATAATTATAAAGTTAATGAGTCAGAAAAAGACAATTTAAATAATTTTTTTATTAAAGCTATCTATAGATTATCTAATGAAAAAAATTAAATATTTAATTCTTTTATTGGCTTTGTCTTCCTGTAATCAATATTTAGGTACAATTGATGCTGATTATACTCCATCAAATGAAGTAACAGAAATTTTTTCTAATTTACAATATGATGACAATAATGAAGAAGTAGATTTTGGTGATATTATTTATCCAAAAGTCAATAAATCATCTTTAGATATCGATAATTTAAATATAACAAAAATTATTAATACAGATAGAAATTCTGTTGTAAATTTTTTGTATGATAAAATTATTTTAACCAAAGGTAAAAATGTTCATGTAATTGATAATAAGAATAAAAATAATAATTTTGAATATAAATTAAATTTAAACCAAAATGAAAGAGTCCACTATATTTTTGGTAACCAAGATAAAATTCACTTATTAACTAATAATTCTCGTATTTTTGTAATAAAAGCAAAAAATATAATCGAACTAGCTGACTTTGAAATATTTACTAACACAAATCCAATTTTATTAGATAAGAGTTTGATAATATTTAGCGTTTTCGGAGATATTTATGAAGTAAGATTAGATAATTTTTCAATATTTAAACAAGATAATTTCAATTCTAGACCTGGTATATCAATAAAATCAAATTTATTTGAAGACACACTAAATTTATATTATCTCATTAATACAGGTACCATAGTTACTTTTAACAAAAAAAATTATAAGTACTATAGAAATTACATATTGGAGGATCTAAATATTCTCTCATCATTAGGTATTTTTAATCAACTTGTAGATAGCCCTTTCAATCATAATTATTATTTATATTTTATAGATCGTTCTGGGAAAATTGCAGTGTATAACCCAAACACTTCTGATATTCTGTGGGAGCTAGATATTAATGAGACTATTCTCAGTTATCTCTTTTCCAATGATGGATATTTAATATTATTGACTTTCGATAAAATTTTAATTTTATCTAATAATGGTAAGATAGAAAATTCGTACACACATAATAAAGATTCACCAATATCAATTTTTAATATTCAAGGAAATATAAATTTAATTTCTGAGGAGGGTATTAGTAAATTAAATATAAACGATAAAAGTGAAGTTAATTTTTATAAATATAAATTTACAAGTAATTTAGATATTTATTACCAAGATCAAAATATATATGTAAAAGACGAAAAAAGTCTTTTCAGATTAAGTGAATAATTATTTTATTATTGGTAAAGTAAATGAGGGAAAATCTTACCTTTTTAATCTTTTTTCTAAATCACATAAAACAATATCTAATCCAAAAGCAAATACAACAATTGATATAATTAGAAAAAACATTTTTTCGGAAAATTATGAATACAATATATATGACACGCCAGGATTTTACAGATCTAGTGATTTTACTAATCTCTTTAATAAAATTTTAGAACTAAATTTGGATAATATTATTTTTATATATTTAACCTCATCATTTACTAATGAAGATTTAAAAATATGCAAACAATTACACTCTAAGAAATTTAATCTTTTGCTTTTTTCATTTAAAAAAATAGATGAAAGAGACTTCATATCAAATTTGTTTGATAAAATTTTTACTAATTATTCAGATAACTTATCGGCAATTAAAAAATATTTGTCCAATGAGAATAAAAAACAAATTTTAAATAGTGATATTATAAATAAAAAAACTGTAGCAATTTTTGGTAAAGAAAATACAGGAAAATCAACACTTTTTAATAAAATAATGAGTATATCGCTTTCTAAGACGTCTCCCCATCTTCACACAACGCGTGACTCAGTAAATTGGGATATTAAGTATAAAAATCAAATTATAGAGTTTATTGATACAGCTGGCTTTATTAGGAGTAGATCAAATAGAAAAAATCTTGACTTTGAAAGACTTTCACTTGAACAATCTGAATATTTTATAAAAAAATCATCATTAATAGTATTGTTATTGGATGCTAATTCTGAGACAAGATTAGATTTATCCTTAATTGGTTCTTTGTCTAAAAGAAATAAACCCTTTTTGGTTTTAGTAAATAAAATTGACTTAATAGATAATAAATCTATGTATCAGCAAAAATTTCTTAAATATCTCTCTTCAAATCATAATTACTATTCTTCTTTAAATATATATTTTATATCTGCATTAAATTCTTCTAAATCAAAGATACTTCAAATAGTAAGTGATCAATTAAACAATAAATTTTTTTTTAAGACTTCTTACTTAAATAAAATAATAAAATCTGTTAATGGAGAATTAGGAAAAATACAGAAAAATTCTAAAGAACTTAAAATCTACTTTATTACTGCTTTTACAGTAAATCAAAAGAATTATTTTAAAATATCGTGTAATTTTACAAAAAAAAATATTAAACCGCATATAAAGACCTTTATTTCAAAAATTTTAATTAGAAAATTAAATCTCAAAGGCGTAAATTTTAATCTAATTTTTTAATACTGATATTTTTCGATTTTTCTAAGTCTATTTTTAAGGAATTAAGATAATTTATTAATGATATTTTAAAATTATTTAGATGAACTTTATAATGATTATCTTTTTCAAATGACAAAATAAAATGAAACTCATTATTAAATAATGGTATAAGTAAATTAATAAAATAAATAATATTCATTAATACTTTATAATTCTGTTTTATATGATTGTAGTCATATTGATAAGAGATCATATTTAAATCAATATGATTATTTACTATCACTAATTCGTCAATTTTTGAAAATTGATTTTTTATAATTGCCTCTGCTTTAATTAAATCTTCTAATGAATCAAATGTGCTTTGAAGAAGTGTATGATCTTGAGTTATGTTTTGTAATTTTTTCTCTGCTAATATAATTTTATTAGAATTTTCTGATAAAACCCTTTGATCTTCACCATTTATAACAATTAAGATTTGGTTATAAGACAATTAGATATTAGAGCCAGCGCTGAGTAAAGATAATTGTGTAATTTTATTATCACCTAATTGGTCGATTAACTTAATCGGATAATCTCCTGTGAAATAGTGGTCTGTTAATTGAGGTTTTTTTTTATCTCTTTTCAAATACCCCAGTGCTATATAGAGCCCTTCTAATGATAGAAATTTTAAACTTTTCGCTTTTACATAATCACATATCTCTTCAACGCTCTTGTTTGCAGCTAATAACTCTTTTTTAGTAGGCATATCAACTCCATAAAAATCTGGAAATTTTATTTCAGGGCACGCTATTCTTAAATGAACTTCTTTAGCTCCAGCATCATAAAGCATTTTTACAATCTTATGGGAAGTTGTTCCACGAACTAGAGAATCATCTACTAATATTATTTTCTTATCTTCAATAGAGCTTCTGTTAGCATTTAACTTTAATTTTACTCCTAGACTTCTAATTTGTTGACCTGGCTCGATAAAGGTTCTACCAACATAATGGTTTCTAATTAAACCCAAATCAAAATTGATTTTTTTTTGTTGGCTGTATCCAATTGCTGCTGCATTTCCTGAGTCAGGTACAGGCACAACTAATTCTGCATCTACATTGTCTTCTTTAGCTAACTCTCTTCCTAAATTTTTTCTATACTCATAAGCAGTCTTTCCTCTCAAAATACTATCTGGTCGTGAAAAATAAATATACTCAAATACACACGGTCTAGGAGTATGATTTCCAAATGGTTTTAGACTATGTAATTCATTATCCTCAATGTAAACAATTTCACCATTCTCAACTTCTCTTACAAATTCAGCACCAATAATATCTAGAGCACATGTTTCAGAAGCTAGGACAAAGGATTTATTTATCTTACCAATAATCAAAGGCCTAATGCCATAAATATCTCTTGCACCAATTAAAATGTTTTTAGTAAGCATCACCAAAGCATATCCACCTTGTATTTGTGAGATAGCCTCTATAATTTTATCAATATTTTTTTCTTTTTTTGATCTTGCTATGAGTTGTACAATTGTTTCTGAGTCAGAGGTTGTATAAAAAATAGCACCATCTTCAACTAGCTTTTTTCTTAAAGTGATTGCGTTCGTAAAATTACCGTTATGAGATACACCTATGCCACCAGCATTAGTATCTGCAAAAAAAGGTTGAACATTTCTTAATATTTTACCACCAGTTGTACTGTATCTATTGTGCCCAATTGCATAATAGCCTGGTAATTTCTTAATTGTGTCCTCATTATTAAAATTATCTCCAACTAGCCCAAATCTTTTTTCAGAATAATAATTTTTACCATCATAAGAGACTATACCGCAACCTTCTTGCCCTCTATGCTGCAGGGCATGTAAACCTAAAGCTGCCAAAGCGGAAGCATCATTTATATTTGAAATACCAAAAACACCACATTCTTCTCTAATTTTAGTAGAGTTTTGCTTTATCATTCTTTTTTTCTTGTACAGATGATTCTTTTTTAATTTTTTTTTCAACCTCAGGATCTTTATACATAAGGTTTTCATATATTGATATATTTAATTTCATGATTCTATTCTTATCATCAATATAGTTTTTAAAAAAAGCAATATATGAAAAATAAAAAAGAAATGAAAATAAAATTGTTCCATAAATTGCACCGATTATTATATCTAAGATTTTAAACTCTATTTGAGAAGGTGATTTTAAATTTAGAGCTTTTTCTAAAATAGAATAAATAATGTAAGTACTTAAAAATAGCACAATAAAAGAAATAATTTCTAAAAAAATTGCATTATTATTTTGTAATAAAAATAAGTATTCAACATTTAGCTTTTCTAGAGAAAAATTAAGAACCCTTTTATAAAATATGAAAGGTAAAGATATAGATAAAATAATTTTTAAACTGTAACTGATTGATTTAGTTGCTCCTTTAATACCAAAAAAAACAGTAAATAAAACTAATAGAGATAAATAAATGTAATCAAAATAATTTAAACCCGATAAATTCATTTTATTAGTATTTTGCTCCTATAATAAAGGATTTAAAAATTTTATTTTTTGTCTTTAGAATTTTTTTGCAATCACCTTTATCTTGAATTATTCCATCATTTATAAAATAATAATTATCTCCAGTCTTAATAGCACTTTTGATATCATGAGTTATACTTACAGCTGTAATCTTCCTTTTAGTGATCACTTCTAAGATTAAGTCATTAATCTTATCGCTATTTATTGGGTCAAGCCCTGTAGTTGGCTCATCTAGAAAAATTACTTTAGGATTTTTATATAGAGCTCTGGCCAATGCAGCTCTCTTCTTCATACCTCCTGATAGCTCTGAGGGATATCTATCAAATATTGATTTATTTAGACCTACATCATTCATTAGAGAGAGAACTTTTCTTTCAAAATTTGTTTTGTTATTTATAAAATCGGTAAAAGCAATATTTTCAGATATTTTTAAACTATCAAAGAGCGCCCCATATTGAAACAACATACTAAATTTATCAATATCTACCTCAGACTTACCATCATATAAAATAGAACCACTATCAAACTCAAATAATTTATAAATAGTTTTTATTAATACAGATTTTCCACATCCTGACTCACCAAGTATTATAGTAGATTTATTTTTTTCTATAGTAAGACTTATGTCTTTCAAAACAAAATTATCATTAAATTTTTTTTTTAGATTTTTAATTTCTATTTTCATTAAAAGAATAATTCTGTAAGAAAGTAATTTGATGACAATATTAGAACTGAGGAGATTACAACTGCATTCGTAGTAGCTGATCCAACACCAAATGCACCTTTATCAGAAAATAAACCGCAATAACAACTAACAATTGATATGATAAAACCAAATGCAAATGCTTTAAATATTCCTGATAAATAATCACCTAAACTTAAAAAATCAATTGTATTTAATAGATACAAATTATCATTAAACCCTAACCTATGCACTGATACTATGTATCCACCCATCACACCAATAAAATCTACTAATGTTACAAATATTGGTAAAGCTAAAGTTAAAGATATAACACGTGGTGTTACAAGGTAATTATAATAATTCGTATTTAGTGTCTTAAGAGCATCGATTTGTTCTGTCACTCTCATTGTTGCTATTTCTGCAGCAATAGAAGACCCAACTCTTGCCGAAATCATAAGACCTGTTAAAACTGGTCCTAACTCTCTTGTTAAAGTTAAAACTACGATGTTAGGAATGGCTGACTCAGCAGAAAACCTTGAGAAACCAGTATAAGATTGTAAAGCAAGGACCATTCCAGAAAAAATCCCAGTTAAAGCTATAATGGGTATTGATGAAATAAATACATTAACAAAGAAGGATAAATTATTTTTTAAATAGAATTTGGGCTTAAATAAATATTTGAAGAAAAATAAAATAAATAAAATAAATTTCCCAAAACTTGAGAATAGTTTTATTATGAATTTTCCTATATTTTCAATGAATTTCATTTGAGATCTTAACTTGATGCATTTTTTTCAATTCCCAAGAATTTGGTATATTTATCATCAAAGTATAACTCAATCTTACCTGTAGGACCATTTCTTTGTTTCGCAACTATTAATTCTGCTTTATTAAAAACTTCCTCATTTCTATCTTTCCATGAGTCATGCTTTTTTTGATATGACTCTTGGGTTTCATCTGCTCCCCTAGTTGGCTCATTTCTTTGCAAGTAGTAACTCTCCCTGTATATGAACATTACAACATCTGCGTCTTGTTCAATACTTCCGGACTCTCTCAAATCAGAGAGGAGAGGTCTTTTATCATCTCTATTTTCAACTTGTCGAGAAAGCTGAGAAAGCGAAATGACAGGTAAGTCAAATTCTTTTGCTAGTTGTTTTAAATTTCTGGTTATTTCAGATAATTCATTAACCCTATTATCTTTATTACTTTCGGGTTTTATCAATTGAAGATAATCAATTAAAACTAGTTTGATATTATAATTATTTTTATATCTCCGAAGTTTAGATCTCAATTCTAAAACAGTTAAATTAGGACTATCATCAAAAAAAAAGTTTAAATTATTTATTTCTTGATATGTATTTTGAAGTTCGAGAGAATCTTTTTCATTAAGTTCTCCTTTCCGAAGCTTATCACTCGGTATTTTAGATTGTTCAGCTAATATTCTTAAACCAATTTGCTCAGCTGACATTTCCAAAGAGAACATAACAACAGACCCTTTATCCTCTTCTTGAGAAAAATATTTAGCAGCATTAAAAGCTATATTTGTTGCAAGTGCAGTTTTGCCCATTGAAGGTCTGCCCGCAATGATAATAAGGTCAGAATTTTGTAGTCCTCCTAGCATATTATCCAAATCCCCAAAACCAGAGACGATTCCAGAATATTTACCCTTTTTTTTAAATGCTTTTTCAACTAGTTGAAGAGAGGCTTTTGTGACAGATGCGAAATTTCTAAATTCATAATTATCTTTTTTTAAATTAGACAAATCAAATAATTTTTTTTCAAGGTCCAAAAAAATATCTTTTATGCTGTTCGACGTCTCAAAAGTTGTTGACTCATTATTTTTATTTTGTGTAATTTTGAAAAGCTCTCTTCTTAAATGTAATTCTTGAAGAGTTTCTAAATAATTAGAAAACACCTCTTTTGAAAATACAATTTGATCTATCTGAAATGAGAGGTCTTTATGTGTTTTGGACTGAATATCAGGGATATAGTTCTTAATTGTATCAATAGAGACATTTTTTTGTGATTTATGAAAATCTTCTAAAACATTAAAAATTTTTAGATTTTCTGGATTAGAAAATAAAGAATTATCTAAAAATTCGAAATGTGTATCAATTAAATCAGGGTGTTTAAGTAAATAAGCGATGACAATAATTTCAATATCATTATCTTTTAAACTCTCGAAAGTCTTTTGCATATAAAGATAAGTTATTTATAAATTTAAAAAAAGATAGTCTTAGGCAGAGGTTTTAGGGGATAAGATCTCAATATCAAGTGAACAATTTACCTCGGGGTGCAAATCTATGTCTACTGAGTATTCCCCAGTAGTTTTAATTTTATTTCCAAGTTTAACTAATTTCTTTTGAATAATTACATCATTTTCACTTAAAAAATTAACAATATCAGACACACTTAAAGAGCCATATAGCTCTCCATTTTCTTTAGCTGCAATTTCTTTTGTGAATTTTAATTCATTAATTTTTGTAGCAGTTTTATTTGCATTAGATTTATTTTCATCATCTTTTTTCAAAAGACTTTCTTCTAATGATTTTATTTCTAAAATATTCTCTTTTGTTGCAAATTTAGCTTTACCGTATGGAACTAAGTAGTTTCTTGCGTAACCATCTTTTACTGATACAACTGAGCCAATCTCCCAATTTTTTTTAAACTTTTCTAAAACAACAACTTTAGTCATAACGTTATATCAGAGATAAAAATCTTGCCTGTTTAATTGCCTTAGTAATTTTAGTGTGAATAGATCTAGACATATTAGTAACTCTTTGTGGTATAATTTTTCCATTATCATTAGTAAATTTTTTAAGGATATGTGTGTGCTTATAGTCAAGCTTCAATAATTCTTCATTTGAAATATTTAAATTTTTTTTCATTAATTATCTTTATTTACTTGGGGTGTGATCTCCTCTAACTCATTATATGATTTAGTAATAAGGAAACGAAGACAATCAGTATTAAATTTTAAAAAACCATCAAGTTTTTTAGGGAAGTCTGTAGATGAATTAAATCGCATAAATTTAAAAGATCCTTTTGAGTACTTGTTAATAGAAGATTTTAAATTTTTAATTCCCCAATCTTCTTTATAACCAATAGAAACATCGTTTTCAGAAAAAAATTGATCAATAGAAGTGTTAAAACTTTTCATCTGATCATTAGCAAGGTCAGGTTTTACTATAATTGTTGTTTCATATATGTTAGTCATGTAAAAAGAGTGTCTACAGATATAATTTAAATATGTCAAATAAAAATCTTTCTTTGCTTTTTACAGGTCAGGGATCACAATTTGCTGAAATGGGTGTTGATTTTATTAATAAATTTAATTGGGTCAAAGAAAGATACTCTATAAGTTCAAAAATACTAGGTTATGATTTATTAGAAGCACAAAGAGATCCAAACTTATTAAATTTAACGCAATATAGCCAACCCATGATTTTTGTATTTAGCTCTATAATAATTGATCTTTGTAAAAATTATATTCACAAAAACTATTCCAAAATAACACTAGCTGGTCATTCATTAGGCGAATACTGCGCATTGTACTTTGCTGAGTCATTAAATTTTGAGGAAATGCTTGAAGTAGTTAAATCTAGGGGAGATTCAATGTCAATTGTCTCAGACCCTAATAAGTATGTAATGTATGCAATTTTAAAAAAAGAAGATTTAAAAATAGATGAAACTTTATTTGGGAACGGTATTTACATAGCTAACATAAATTCTGATAGACAGGTGGTTGTATGTGGTATTAAGGATATTGTTAATCAATTCAAAGAACAAAATCCAATTGGAAAATTTATACCACTAAATGTTTCAGCCCCATTTCATTCTGATTTAATGAAAGATAGTGCAAAAATATTTAGTGAAAAAATTAAAAATAATTCATTTAAAAAAATTAAGATTGATTTGATTTCTAACCATAAATTAATCAACTATAAAGAAATATCTGAAAAAGATTACAGTAACCAATTATCACTTCAGATACACTCACCAGTAATGTGGTCAGAGACTATTAAGACTATTTTGAATAAGGATATTAATACGTTTATCGAGATAGGACCTAAAAAAACATTATTAAACTTCTTGCCAAAAGATTTTCAAGGTGAAAAATACTCATTTTGTAGCATCGAGGAAATAAAAAATGTTTAAAGATAAAGGTTTATTAGTAACTGGTGGTACTGGTTCAATTGGAAGTTCTATATGTAAACATTTTAATAATAACGGATGTAAGGAAATTTATTCAACAACCACAGATCTTAATAAAGTAAAATCTGACCAAGATTACATTAAATTTAAAGAATTGAATTTTAATAATATTGAAAATTTAAATTTAGACGAACTCTTTGACTTCGAGGTTGATTATCTTGTATTAAATGCAGGTTTAAATAAAGATAATATTTTCTTGAGAATGTCCTCTGATGATTGGAATAGTGTAATCAATGTAAATTTGAATTCATCTTTTCATTTGCTTAAACATTTCACTAAAAAAATGGTTAAGAAAAGGTTTGGAAGAGTTGTATTTATATCATCAGTGGTAGCCTATACAGGAAATCCGGGCCAAGTAAACTACACTGCATCTAAAGCTGCTATTTCAGGTATTGTTAAATCACTTGCTTTGGAATTATCAACAAGAAATATAACAGTTAATAGTGTGGCACCAGGTTTTATACAATCTAATATGACAGATAAACTCAATGATGATCAAAAAAATACTATTTTAGAGAGAATCCCTATGAAAAAACTTGGTGATTCTAGTGATATAGCAAAAGCAGTGGGCTTTTTATGCTCCGAAAATGCTAATTACATTACAGGTCAGACTTTGCATGTAAATGGTGGATTAGCTTTAATTTAATTATTTGAATATTAAGCATAATGTGGTACGAACTTTTAAATTTAATACTAAGAGGATTTAAAAATGAGCGATATTGAAGAAAGAGTAAAAAAAATTGTAGTTGAGCATTTAGGTGTTGAAGAGGCTAAAATTCAAAGTGACTCAAAATTTATTGATGACCTTGGCGCAGATAGTTTAGATACTGTTGAACTTGTAATGGCTTTTGAAGAGGAATTTGGCTGTGAAATACCAGATGATGCTGCAGAGAAAATTGTTACATTAAAAGATGCAGTTACATACTTATCAACAAATTCAAATTAGTTTAAGAAAATAGCAATTGAGGCGAGTAGTTGTTACTGGACTTGGAACTATCAATCCCCTTGGTAATACTGTTGAGTCCTCATGGAGCTCTCTGATCAATTCTAATAGTGGTATTTCAAAAATAACTAATTTTGAAGTTGACAACTATTCTTGTAAAATAGCCGGCTCAATAGATGACTCATATATAAATGACGAAATTGTAAATTCAAGAGAACAGAGGAAAATAGATAGATTTATCACTTTAGGTTTAATCGCAGCTAATGAGGCAATCATTGATTCAGGTTTCACTTTAGACGATCAAAGTTCATTTAGATCAGGGGTTATGGTAGGTTCTGGTATTGGTGGACTTGACACAATATATAAAAATTCCTCAATACTAGATAACCAAGGCATAAGAAAAATTTCTCCTTTTTTTATTCCATCATCTTTAATCAATTTATTATCTGGACATATTTCTATCAAGTATAATTTGAAGGGACCTAACAGTTCACCTGTTACAGCATGTGCTACAGGTACTCATGCTATAGGTGACTCTTTTACAATAATAAAAAATGATAAGGCTGATCTAATGGTTTGCGGTGGTGCTGAGGCAGCTATATGTCCTTTAGGTATTTCAGGATTTTCTGCTGCAAGAGCTCTATGTGATACTTTTAATGATTATCCTGAAAAAGGTTCTAGACCCTGGGATAAAGACAGATCTGGATTTGTCATGGGTGAAGGTGCAGGTGTGTTAGTTTTAGAAGAACTAGAAAATGCAAAAAAAAGAAATGCAAAAATATATGGTGAGGTGAAAGGATACGGAATGTCGGGAGATGCCTATCATATAACGAAACCGTCAGAGGATGGAAATGGCGGATTTAGAGCTATGGAAATGGCTTTAAAAGAGTCTGATCTAAATTCTGAAGATATTGGTTATGTCAATGCCCATGGCACATCTACTCAAGTTGGAGACACAATTGAATTATCTGCTGTTGAAAAGCTACTTGGGTCTAATAAGAATTTATTTATGAGTTCAAATAAGTCAGCTATTGGTCACCTTTTAGGAGCTGCAGGAGCAGTTGAGGCTGTATTCTCTCTTAAATCAATGCAAACAAAAATCTTACCTCCAACTTTAAATCTAGATAATCCAGATACTAAAAGTAAAATTAACCTTATACCTCATGAGTCAATATCAAAACCTGTTAAAAATATTATTTCTAATTCCTTTGGTTTTGGAGGAACTAACGCAAGTTTAGTCTTTGGTCTTTAAAAGCAAAAATTTTTGTATTGTTTTATCTTCCCCATCAGGCGCTGGTAAGACCTCCATATCAAAGCAACTTATAAAAAAAGATAAACATATAGCTCTTTCAGTTTCATGTACTACAAGACCTAAAAGAAGTGGCGAGACAAATAAAAGGGATTATATTTTTTTAACAGATCATCAATTTGACAATGGTATAAAAAAAAATGAGTTTCTAGAGTTCGCTAAAGTATTTGGTTATAGATATGGAACACTTAAGCATACTTTAAATAACTTTTTTAACAAAAAAAAAGATGTTTTGTTTGATATTGATTGGCAAGGTTTTCAGCAATTAAAACAAAGTAATTTAGAAGTAGTTGGAATATTTATACTGCCTCCTAGTAAAAAAGAATTGATTAACAGATTAAAGACTAGGGCAAGAGATACTAAAGAAGAAATGAAAAAAAGAATGGATTTAGTCCAAAACGAGATTTCTCATTTTCCAGAATATGATTATGTAGTTATTAATGAAGACTTAAAAAAATGTGTAAATCAAATCTTAAATATTATTGAGTCTGAAAGATTAAAAAAATCCCGATTAATTAATCTAACAAAATTTATAAATAAGTTTAGAATCTAATAGATTTAAATATTTTTATAAATTCGATAAGATTTAAATTTTCTGCTCTTAAGTTTAATTTGAATGTCTCGGGGATTGAATATTTCTTTAAAACTTTTCCTAAAGTTTTTCTTTTATAAGAAAATACATACCTTTTAAAATTAATAAAACTCTTGACCTCATCTTTTGAGATTAAACTTGTATTTAGTTTTTCAAATTTTAAGACACTTGATTCAATCTTTGGTATTGGTCTAAAACAATTCTTACTTACATAAAATTCTATCTTTACATTAAAAAAACATTTTATTAATGAATTAATAGAATTAAGCCTCGTATCAGTTAATCTTTCAGCAAATTCCTTTTGGAACATCAATATCATTGTTTCAGGGTTATTTTTTAAAAGCACTAATTTCTCAAGAACCTTTGATGAAAGATTATATGGTAAGTTAGATATAACTAGGTCATAATCTTTATTAAGATTTAATTTAATAACATCTTCATTTATAATATTTATAAATCTGTATTTATTGAATTTTTCATTTAAATTTTTTATTAAATCTTTGTCTATTTCAACTAAGTCTAAGTTTTTAGGTCTTTTTTCTATTATTTTTTCAGTTAACTTTCCATCACCAGGACCTATTTCTAGAATATTTAAATTACTAGTTTTAATTAGATTAGTAATCTTTGAGGAAATATTTTTATCTATAAGGAAATTTTGTCCATATTTTTTTTTTAAATTATCATACATTGAATAAATGAACTATTGTCAGATTTATTTTTAAATTTAATATCTTTTGCAGTTCCATGTGCAGGACTTAAACGACGATAATTTAAGCCTAATGTAAAATTAATACCTTTCTTATTAAGAATTTTAAAAGGTATTAACGCTTGATCATGATAAGTAGATATAAATAAGGTATTTTTTTGTACTTTTTTAAAAGCACTATCAGCCGCGTAAGGTCCAGAAATATTTTTAAAGTTATTTTTAATAACTTTACTTATGAGGCTATCTTCTATTCCAATAGTATTATCCTCACTACAATGTGGGTTGTAGCATAAAAACTTTATTGATTTATATCTCAAATTATATTTTTTTAATTTTATAAAATAAATAATATCGTTTAATTGTTTTTTAAGTTTTTTTTTATCTAAGACTTTATAAACATCCTTTAAATTTATATGAGTCGTTAAAGGTAATACAGAAAACTTATCACCATACATCAACATTGCAGTATTTGTTTTATTTATTTTTCCTAAATATTCTGTTATGCCAATAAAATTTATCTTTTTTTTAAAAATAGATTTATTTATAGGCATAGTAATAAGATCATAGCCAGTGGATTTTGATAATTGATTTGAAATATTAAGTTGATTTAATAAATTTTTATATTTTTCTTTATGTATATTTTCCATATTATAAACATTTAAATTTTCAAGTTCATAGTTGGTAAAATTAATTGGATCAAAAATTATATTAATTCTTATATCTAATTTTAATTTTATAATATAATTTTCTAACTCATGTTTATTACATATAATTATAAATTTTAATTTATTTTTTAAAAATAAAAATGAATTTAATACTAGCTCTATATTAATCGAGTCTGTATCACCAAGAAATATATATTTTCTTTTATCTATTTTGGTTCTCATATACAAATTTATCAAAATCTTTTTGAATTTTTAATTCAATATAGTTGAAAATTTCTTTTTCAATAATTTTTGCATTTCTTTGATTTATGCATACATTATATTTTGAATTATCAATTGATAATTCATATTTTTTTTCTTCTTTCTTCATATTTTCAAAAAAAATATTATAGAACTCTGTATTGTTCTTTAAATTTACGATTTTAGTAATTGTTAAACAATTATTTTGGCTAATGGGCAATTCAAGAGTATCAAAAGATGAAAAAATATAATCTAAATCATTGGTTTTAAAACTATTATTATAAAAATTGTAAACAAATTCATTTTTAACTCTTAAATATCTAATAGTATCTAAAACTATTTCAGAAATAATATTTTCTTTTCCTATTTCACTATCTATTTTGTTATCAATTTTATTAAGAAAATCTGGATTATTCGTCCTTAAACTATTAATAAGTTTTTTAATTTTTACCAAATTTTTTGTAGCTTTAGAACTATTAATTTCTTCGTTGTATTTTTCAAAATGTATCTGTTTGTAATATTTTAAGTCTAATTCGGAAATGATGATATTATTTTTATCATAAACTACATTCGCTAATAAATTGGTTTTAAAGATTAAAAATATAAAAATTAATAAAAATTTATTAATTATTTTATAAGCCATAATCTAAGGTCCCTGGTTCTTGAAAAAATAAATCAGTAGATTGTTGATAACCGAAAAATCCTAAATAATCCATTCGAAAGTTTATACTTAATAATTCCTCTGGAGTTGTATTATAATTATCATTATATCGTCTATTACTATATTGTATATTCAACTCTGAACAGTCATCAAAGACCTTTAATTTAAATGTGTCGTAATATGAATTAAAACTATTTTTGAGGTCAATATTAGAACTGTATCCTAACATTAAGTTATCATTAATTTGTTTTTCTAAGTTTATTCCTAAATATTCAGTATCGTTAGAATTTTTATTAAATGCCTCTTTTTGTGTTTCGTGATAATTTAAGGAAATATTAAAGGGGCTTACGGTATTAATACTTACATTCGTTTCTTTATTCTTAAGACTATTTTTATCGAGTCTTGTATCTAAATTTATTGATAAATTTTTTATATTGGTACTACCCTCTAAAGCGTAATCGGATAGGTTAGATTTTTGATTAATCTGATTACTAAAATTGTTATCTTTCTTAAGATCGTATGACTGGTTAATGTTTATATCAAATGTTTGATTCTTTAATTTAAAATCTGTTTCAATTCCATAAACAATTCTCGAAGTATTGTCTCTAACATCGGTTCCGTAGAATCTATTATCAGAGTAAAGATTTTGGTAATTAAATGTTAGCGAATTACTATCTTCATTGATTAAACTGTCTGAACTTAATAATTCTTCATTATAAATTAGCTTTAATCTTGGCTGAATATTATTTGTTAAATCATAATATATATCAGATGATAAGATTAGATGACTAAATCTTCCTGTATTATTTAAATTATTATTATGTTCATATCTGTAATTACTTAGATTATTTAATAATGAAATTTTATTATAAAAATTTATATCATTTAATTTCTTACTATGAATAAAATAGTTATTTACTTTTAGAGTATTATTTTCAGATGGTAATTTACTCTGAGATTCATTTCTTTTGATTATGGTGAAATCTACTTCATTTAAATTCGAAAAATTATTATCAAAATTAATACTATTATGATAGTGGACATGAGGAGTAACAGGAATTAAAGAGTCATTAGTTGAGTCATAAGACTCTATAGTACTGATTTCAGTTCTGATATAATCATCATCTAATAGAAAATCGTAATTATCTAGTCTTAAATAAATATCTTCAAATCTTAATGGATCTCCATTTTTTGATCTAGTAGTCGAGACACTATTAGTAAGCAATCCTTTAAATGAGAGAATTTTATTTTTATCAAGCACCTGTTTTAAATTCATTCTAATATTGCTATTTAGGTGATCTTTTCCTTCATGTTTTGAATTATCCATTTCAAAAGAAAATTCGCCACCAGACAACTTATGATTTAACAAAGTATTTAATTCGTAATTATTTATAAAATTAAAATTTTTTGAAAATATAAATTTAGGTGTAAATTTTATTTCAGTATCCTCCTGAAGCGGTAAATAATAAGGAGTATAAAGAGCACTATTTCCTCCAATACCTAATTCAATTGTAGGAGTTAAAAACCCCTTTTGCCTTGGCGCTTTGGAGCCATAATGAGAGAAATATGGAAGATAAAATAATTTATAATCTGCTACTTGTAAAAAAGTGTCGTAATGAACAAACTTATCTTTATTAATTTCATACTTTGTTTTATCAATTCTTAGTGACCAAGTTGGACATCCAAAATATCCGATAAGTTCACACGGTGTTAAGAAGTTATTATAAAAATAAAGATCATTCTCAGATCTAATGGCGTTATCAGAGTCAATTTTTAAATCATCATTATAAATAAAACTAACTTTATTTGCCGTGAAATTATTTAATTTAGTATCACCTTTTAAGTCTTTACCACTTAGTATATTGGTCTCTTGGTAGAGATAAAAATTTCCAAACACCTCAATTTCATTATTATTATAATCAATTATACCTCTGTCCACTAATATATTAGTACTACCAATATTTATCTTAGAATTCTCTGCTAACTCAACTATATTTTTCTCTTCATCGTAAACAATATTTGTTGTATTTATATACGTATCGTTATTAGCATTTAAAAACATTATTTGTTTTAGAAAAAAAACAAAAATTAATAAAATTACTAAAATTTTATTCATTCAATACTAATCTCAAGATTGCCATACCAATAATCATGCTAGCCAATAACTCAAATTCTTGTTTGAAAATACTTAGTGAATTATTAAAAATAAAAAATGAATATAAAATTAAAATAATGCATATAAATATAGGAGATAATAAATTTTCTTTAATATTAACAATTTTTTTATCGGAAAAAATTAAAAAAACGTAATAAAAAAATAAAATAAAAAAAATTAATAAATTAACTAATTTAATATTTACCACAAAATTGCTTTTTACTGATATGTCTTTTACAATTGAGTTTTGATTAATTAAATCAGAAAAATTAATATTAATAATTTTTTGTATTTCAAATTCTCTGATTAAGTCTTTAGTATACCTTATATAGTTTTTAGCTATAAGTGTATTGTTTAAACTTAGTAAATCATTACTAAATTGAGCCTCATGAATTTTATTATTTATAATTTTATATTCTCTGAATTCTGTACTCTCTAAACTTTCAATACTAAAGTTCTTCAATACTGTATAAGTTTTGGTGTCATTTTCCTCTTTAATAAGTATTTTTGCAAAAGATCCATGATATTCATCATTCAACTTAGCCTTATTATTTTCTAAAAATACTCCTATATCTTTTTTATTAATCTCAAATATTGAAAAAATAATAACTAATGGTAGAAAAAATATTAATAATTTTTTCATATTCATATAACTTTTTATAATAAAAATTTCATTTTTTGATCTTAAAAAAATTGTAAATAAAATTACTGATATTAAAAAAACAAAAGATGGAACATAGACCAATATTTGTATTGAATTTAGTAAACTCAGATTAACTATAGTTGTAAATAAATAATCCTCGTTTAAGTTTCCTAATAATGAAAAAATAAAAAAAATTACAAAACTTGAAATCATACATATAGAAAATGATATACAATATTTAATATATAAAAGTTTAATTAATTTCATTAAATCTTGATATAAAGTAACTGAATATTGAAAGAATTAAAAAATTTATAAAATAATAATAATTAATACTAAAGTTTTCATTATTGTTTAATAAATAAATTAAATAAGAGTTAACAACTTGTATTAATAAGACAATTATAAATATTAATGAATAGTTTTTAAATACGCTCCTTTTATTTGAATATATAAAAAAAATTCTAAAAGAAATTAGAACTATCACCAACGTCAAAAAATATTGATATATACGATTATGGCCCTGATAATAAAATTCTTTATTTTCTAAATTTAATAACTCAAAGGTGTTAAAATGTTCTTTATCTAGCATTAACATTTCTATTTCTTTATTTTTAATACTATAAATAAATTTATCAAATGAAGTTTTACTTTTTTCAATTTCGTTCAATATAACTCTTTCACCTTTAATAAAAATTATATTATAGTTTTTATTCTCTATCTCTATACTTGCTTCCTCTGAAATAATAAATTGACCGTTTTTAAAAATTATTGCTTCCACATCATAAAATTTATTATTTTTTTGTTTATCAAAAAAAATACTTACATCATTTTCTATGTGAAACTCTTTAATAGAGGGAACTCCTAATTTCAGATTATTTCTTATCTCTAACTCTTTAACTTTATATTTATGATATAAATTTACTGAGAAAATTTCGTTATTTAAAAAATAAAAAATAAATATTCCTGAAAATAAAATTATTAATAAAAATATATTATCCTTAAAAGATGAATATTGTTTTAAAATAATAATTTCGTTACTGTTATTAAATTTATAATTCAAAAAAAAACTTGATAATAATAATAAAAAAGGCAGAAGAGGGCTTATGAAACTTGGCAGAACTAATATAGTTGTCCTTACTACATCAATTAGTTGTGTTGTTATAGAATGTTGTAGCTCTAGAATTCTTAAAATTTGTGAAAACCATATTAAGCCTAAAAAAATTATGATGTTTATTAAAATATATTTTAAATAATTAAAAATTATGTATGATTTTATCTCTCCAAGCATGAAAGCTCAATTTAACTCAATAATTTTACCTAATCAAAGTATTAAATTATTTGTAGATCTAGTTACCAAAATTTCTAATATTAAAGGTCTATCTGACTTCAAGTATAATAAAAAAACTATTTTTAAGTATTCTATTAAGCTTAAAAACTCCCAAATAGTTGTAAGTATTTATCCTAAAAATTCTCACAATAATCATTTCAATAAAACTGTTTTAGGTTCTTTTGTTTATGATTTATCTTTAAAATACTCTGCATCAGTAATTACTATTAATGCAAATAATAAATTAGATTTGGAATTTTTAGTTTTTGGATTTATGCAAAAGGATTTCATATATTCTATTTATAAAAATGACTCAAAAAAATCAAAATATAAAACTAATTTTAAACTTTCTAAAAATAATTTAAGTTTGTTAAATTCGCTTAACTTTTTAAAAGAATTAGTTTCTGAACCAAGTAATATAATTTACCCGACATCTTTTGTTAAAAGAACTCAGAACCAACTAAATAAAAGAAATATAAATATCAAAACTCTTAATAAAAAAAATATAGAAAGAATTGGTTTAAACTGTTTATTAGCAGTTAGTCAAGGTAGTAAAAGAGACCCCATGGTAATGGAATTTGCCAAGAAAAATACAAAAAATAATGTAGACATCTTATTTGTTGGTAAAGGAGTATGTTTTGATAGCGGGGGAATCTCTATTAAGCCAAGTGGGGGTATGGAAGACATGAAATGGGATATGGCCGGTTCAGCTGTAACTGTTGCAATAATTAAATATCTTAGTGAAATAAAAACTAACTTTTCTTATGCAGGTATTGTTGGTTTAGTTGAAAATATGCCTAGTGGGAGTGCTTATAAACCAGGTGATATTATAAAATCCTATAAAGGAATAAATGTCGAGGTTCTAAATACAGATGCCGAGGGTAGACTTGTATTAGCTGATATAATAACTTATGGATGTGAAAAATATAAACCAAAAATAGTAATTGATTTTGCTACGTTAACTGGGGCTATAATGGTTGCTTTAGGACAGCATTATGCAGGATTATTTTGTAATGATGACAAACTATCAGATACTCTTTATCAATCTGGCCAAGACACTAATGAAAAAGTTTGGAGAATGCCTTTACATGATGATTTTGATAAAGAACTTAATTCACCATTTGTAGATTTGAAAAATATCGGTGCAGGTAGGTATGGTGGTTCAGTTACCGCAGCTCAATTTCTCCAGAGATTTGTTCCAAAAAATACAAAATGGGCACACCTAGATATCGCAGGAACTACTTGGAAAAATAGTGGAGATATTATGAATAATAAAGGTTCAACTGGTTTCGGCTTGACATTAATTGCAGATTTTATAAACAAATATTTCAAAATTTAGGAATACTTATGCAAAAAACATTTTCAATAATCAAACCTGATGCAGTAAAAAGAAATTTAATTGGTCACATTAATCAAATGATTGAAAGCTCAGATTTGAAAATATTAGCTTCAAAGAAAATGTATTTAACTAAAAACCAAGCTGAGTTATTTTATAAAGTCCATAATGAAAAACCTTTTTATAATAGTCTAATTGAATATATGACTTCTGGCCCAGTTCAGGTCCAAGTCCTTGAAGGGAAGGATGCAATAGTAAAATATCGTAAAATTATGGGTGCAACTAATCCTTTTGAAGCTGAAGATGGAACCATTAGGAAGCTATATGCGGAGTCTATTGAAGCAAATTCTGTTCATGGCAGTGACTCAGAGGAAAATGCTAAAATTGAAATCAATTTCTTTTTTTCTGGATCTGAATTAGTCTAGCAAATAGTCTACAAACTGTTTATATACAAATTCATGCTCTAAATTTTTGTGTAGATAAAGAAGTTCTGATTCACTCTTAGTGTTAATTTTTTTAAATCTATTAGAGATGGTCTCACCTTCGTCTAATTCATTAGTTACTTTATGAAGGGTGAAACCGTAGTGTTTTTCATTATTTATCAACATTCTTTTTTGAGTCATTAGACCCTTATAAGCGGGCAGTATGGAGGGATGAAGATTGATAACATCAAATCTTTCAATAATACTCTTTTCTATAACTTTCATGTACCCTACTGAAAAAATAATATCTGTATCGAAGAAATTTTTTTTTTTTAACTTTCTTTGATCCTCTATTATCAAAATATTCTTATAAAATTTATCCACATAAGACTTAATATTTGTGGATATCTTATTGTCACTAATTATAGCAACTACTTCAAAATCTTTATTAATTGAATTCCTTTTTAATATTTTTAGAAGATTAGATCCACCTCCAGAAATTAAAAAAGAAATTTTTTTACAATTATGTAATTTCACCAATTAAATTAAATAAGTTCCTTTTAATAAATTTACTATAATATTTTTTATTTATTATAAATATCATTCCTATACCACAATTAAATATTTTCATTAGTTCGATATCAGTAATATTAATGTTACTTTTTATAAAATCATATTCTCTCGGTAAAGAAGAGATATTTAAATCAAATTTCGTTCCTTTAGGTATACTCCTTTTAAAATTGGAGTAAATACCACCCCCTGTTATGTGTGAGAGTGTCTTTATAAATCTTAAATCATTATTACTTATTAATTGATGATAAAGGCGTGTTGGTTTCATTAAGAGTTTAGAAAGTTTTTGTTTATTAAATGTAGCTTTTTTTATAACAATTTTATTTTTTTTTATAATATCTCTAATTAGTGAATAGCCATTAGAGTGAAAACCGTTTGATTTAATACCAAATATTAGATCACCTTTTGAAATAATTGAAATTTTATGTTTTTCTTTGATACCAACTAAAAATCCCGCAATATCAAAATGATTCCCACTATATAATGATGGCATTTCGGCAGTTTCACCTCCAATAAGTGAACAATTAATTTTTTTACAAGCGATAGTAATACTTTTTAGAATTTGAGTGTATTGTTTTGACTTAACTGAATTGCAAGCAAAATAGTCTAAAAAAAAGAGAGGTTTTGCTTTATTGCACAACAAGTCATTTGAACACATCGCAACAAGATCTTGGCCGATTCCTTTATATTCATTAAGTTCTGCAGATAATATTGCTTTAGTACCAACACCATCTGTTGCTGCGCATAACGTTACGTCTTTATTGACTTTATATTCAGCACTAAAACCTAATTTGTTTCCTAAAACTTTATCGCTGTGAGAACTTTTAATAAATCTTAAAGCCTGACCAATAAGTTTGTCAGTTTTTATTACATCAACACCCGATTTTTTGTATAGTTTACTCAATGAAATATTTATGTCTAATTAGTATTTTCTTTATATTTTACTTAAAAAATTTATCAGCTTATCAAGAAATTACTATTCAAAAAGATAGTAATCTTCAAAATTATCAAGAACTGCTTGAGAGAATAAATAATTCAATTTCAGAAGAGGATGTCATAACTATAATAGAAAAAAATATATATAATATTAATTTTAGTAGCACTCAAATATCTCTAAATATAGATGTAGATAATTTATCTAGAGACTTATATTCTAAAAACATTGACCATAATTTATTTTTTTTAAATTGCTCCATTAAAAATACTTTTTTTAAATTAAATAATAAATTTGATGATTGCCCAATATTTATTGTTAAAAATTATGATAAACAGTCATATATTTATCTAAACCATAAAAAAAAGTATTTTAGATTGGAAAAGTTTTCTGAAAATATTAGCTTAAAATCAATATGGATTAAATTTTTACATAAAAATCAAACCTCTTATCAACTATCTATTGATCCATCAAATTACAATAAATTGAAATACTTTACTGGCTATGAGCCAAAGATATTATCTTATATGCACAATAAAATAATATTAGAATTTAAAAACTTTTATAATAATAATCAAATTAATTTCTTAATAAACTTTTTTTAGTGCAAACATTTTTAAATTTAAACAGTGCTGATGAAGAAATCATATACTCATTAGAGAACGAAACAGTAATTCAATCACTTGAAAAAAGAATTAAATACCTAATAATTTATGGACCAAATAAATCTGGAAAAACAACTATAGCTAAAAAGTTCTCTATCAATAATAATATCGACCTAATAAATAATGTTCATAAGGGCTTAAATTTTAATAGAGAAACATATCTAGACTTAAATACCCTACCTGGAGAAGATGAGAATTTTTTTCATTTCTTGCAGTTTTTTATCTCAAATAATATCCCCTTGACTATATTTACGTCTGAAAATTCAATTGAGAATTTATCTAATAATTTTTATCTGCCAGATGTGATCTCAAGACTAAAGCAATTTAATTTGTGTAATATTCAAAACCCCAACAAAGAACTTCTTTTCAAGTTAGTTAATAAATATTTATCTTTAAAATCTATCAGTGTCCCTAGTGAGATTATTATCGAAGTTATAAAGTATATTGAAAGAACATACTTGTCAGCTTACGAAGCAGCAAATACTATTAATCATTTGCTTTATGAGAATAACCATAATATTAATTTGTCACTAATTAGAAAGCATTATGAACGTTTATAGAGATTATTATTTAAAAGATATCAATAAAGAATTAGTAGATAAAAAAATTACTGTCTCTGGATGGGTTAATAGATCAAGGGATCACGGCAACTTATTATTTATAGATTTAAGGGACTCGACATCACTCCTACAATGCGTTGTAGATAATTCATCAGAAAATTTTAATGAATTGTCAAAAATAAAAAATGAAGATGTTATAAAAATACACGGGCAAATTACAAAAAGAAGTGAAGAAACTATAAACTCAAATTTAGAGTCAGGAGAGGTTGAGTTAAAAATAGAAAATTTTGAGATATTAAGTCAGTGCTCCAAAACACTCCCACTTGAGGTAAATTCAGATAATGATTATGGAGAGGAAGTAAGATTAAAATATCGTTATTTAGATCTCAGAAGATCTAAGATGCAACACAATATTAAACTTAGAAACTATATTATAAATTTTATAAGAGGATTTATGAATAACGAAGGATTTATGGAATTAGCTACACCAATTCTAACTGCACCCTCTCCAGAAGGTGCAAGAGATTACCTTGTACCATCAAGAATACATAAAGGGTCTTTTTATGCCTTGCCCCAAGCACCCCAACAATTCAAGCAGCTTTACATGGCTTCAGGTGTAGATAAATATTTTCAAATAGCTCCTTGCTTTAGGGACGAGGATAGTAGGGCTGATAGGTCACCAGGCGAATTTTATCAAATTGACATGGAGATGAGCTTTGCAACACAAGAAGATATTTTAGATGTTATTAGCCGCTTACTATTTGACACTTTTGATAAATTTAAATCTAAAGAAAAATTTATAAATAAACTTCCGTTTCCAACCTATACTTACAGAGAAAGTATTGAGAATTTTGGATGTGACAAACCAGATTTAAGAAATCCATTAAGACTTACAAATGTTACAAGATATTTCGAGGGATCTGGTCTTCAAATTTTTGAAAATTTAATAAAAAAAGGAGCCATAGTTAATTGTATTCAAGCTTTAAAGTCTGAGGGTAAGCCAAGAAGTTTTTATGATAATTTAAATAAATGGGCGCAAGAACATGGAAAAAAAGGTCTTGGATATTTAAACTTTGAAAATTTATCTCCTAAAGGTCCTTTAGCTAAGAATTTTAATCAAGAAAAATTAAACCAAATGATTAAAGACAATAATTTTAACCAAAAAGATGGCTTATTATTTGTGTGTGATTTACCAGATGAGTCATATGATTTTTCCTCGAAGGTTATTGCTAAATTAGGAGAAGATTTAAACTTATTAGATAAAAATAAATATGAGTTTTGCTGGATTGTAGATTACCCTATGTATGAAAAGGATGCTCTAACAGGCAAAATTGATTTTAGTCATAATCCATTTTCAATGCCCCAAGGAGGAATAGATAAATTAATAAAAGAAGATCCTTTAAATGTTTTAGCTTATCAATATGACATTGTTTGCAATGGTATAGAACTATCCTCAGGAGCCATAAGAAACCATAGACCAGATATTATGAAAAAAGCTTTTGAAATCGCTGGATATGGTGAGAGTGAGATTAAAACAAAATTTAGTGCTTTATTTGAGGCTTTCCATTATGGGGTCCCACCACATGGAGGCTGTGCACCTGGATTAGATAGGATAATAATGTTGCTTAGTGATAATGAAAATATAAGAGAGGTTATAGCTTTTCCATTTAATCAAAGAGCCCAGGATTTAATGATGAATGCGCCAGTTAAAATTGATAGTAAACATTTAAAAGAATTAAACTTAAAAAAAATTAGCGACTAGCTTTAAGTATCTTTTCAACATCTTCAATTGTTAAATTTTCACCATCATAATCTGGTGGAATTTTGTAGTTCATTATTCCTATCTTAAAATAATATTTTCCAGATTTACCTTTATAAAGGTTAGCTCTTTGCTTTCTTCTTTTTAGTACACCTATTTCTCTAACTTTATTTGTAGGTTTATTTTTTTTTATATTAATTAATTCGACAGCTTGATCTAAACCAATTTCTAAAACATCATATTTTCTTCCCAAAGATGCATAAATATCTTGGTATTTAACATACGGTCCATATGCACCTATGTTTGCTATAACTGGATCTTCGCTGTCAGGAAAATTTCCAAGAGTGATAGGTAGTTTGATTAACTGACTGGCTATATTCATACCTATTGTATTTTGATCATAACTTTTTGGAAGAGTTACCCTTTTAGGTTTATCTTCATCTATTTCTTTTCCTAACTGGAGATAATAACCATAAGGACCTAAATGAACTGCTATTTCTTTTTTAGAGTCAGCATCTATTCCTAAAGTTCTAGGAAAAGTAATGATTTCATCTCCTTCGCGATTTTTAGGATTTACCTCTTTTACAAAGGCACCAATAGAAATTGTAAATTTACATTCAGGATAGTTAGAACATCCAATAAATCCACCCATTTTTCCTACCTTAACACCCAAGTTCCCTTCACAATTTTCAGTATTAGCCCAAGATGAGCATTTGATATCAATGTCTCCACCAATTTTTCTAAAAATTACAGGAGATAGTTCATCATTTATTACGTCTATGACTTCTCTATTGGGCTTACCCATTACTTCATTTATGAAAAATTCAAAATCTTTCCAGAAATTTAAAACTATATTTTTCCATTCTGCTTTATCTGCAGCAACATCATCAAGTTGGTTTTCTAAATCAGCGGTAAACTTATATTCAAGAAATTTTTTAAAGTAGTTACATAAAAATACATTAACTACTCTACCACGATCATTAAGGATAAATGATTTCCCACTTTTCAAAACATACCCTCTATTAACAATGGTTTGGATTATAGAGGCATATGTTGAAGGCCTTCCAATTTCTAGTTCTTCTAATTTTTTAACAAGACTAGCATCAGTGTATCTTGAAGGAGGAGAAGTAAATGATTCGAGTGCTTCAACTTCATTTACAACATACTTATCATTTTCTTTTATATTTTCTAATAATGAAATGATCTGTTCTTCATCATCTTCTTGAAGATTATAAACTTTTTTATATCCATCAAAAATTAACTTACCAAGCGTAGCTTTTAAAGTTATATTTTTCTCTACACAGTCAATTTGAAGTGTATTTTGGTTAGTTTCAGCACTTGACATTTGAGAAGCTATAGTTCTTTTCCAAATTAAATCATAGAGTTTGAATTGTTCTTCATTTAAAAAGTCTTTAATGTCATTTGGTTTTATAGAAATATCAGTTGGTCTTATTGCTTCGTGAGCTTCTTGAGCATTTTTTTTCCTAGACTTATAATCAATGGGCTTATCAGGTAAATACTTATCACCATACTCCTTTAATATATTTTCTCTTATTGTATCAATCGAGTCTTTTGAAAGTGTAATGCTATCTGTTCTCATGTATGTTACAAGGGCTATAGTTTCTTTATTTATATCTATACCCATGTATAGACCCTGAGCGATAGTCATTGTTTGACTAGCACTAAAGTTTAGTTGACTATTTGCAGTTTGTTGTAAAGTTGAGGTATTAAAAGGTGCTTTCGGTTTACGAGATATTGTTCTTTCATCAATTTTTCTGATGAAAAAACTATTTGATTTCAAATAATTTTTAGCTTTATTAGCTAAAGCTTCATCTCTAAAGAAAAGTTTATCAACTTTTTTACCTTCTAAACTAATGATTGAAGTATCAAGCTTTGCGCCATTAATTTCCCCGTGAACATTTATTTTATAGAATTTCTCAGGCTCAAACTGCTCTATCTCAATCTCTTTTTCATAGATAAGTCTAACTGCTACTGATTGGACTCTCCCTGCAGATCGACTCCCTGGCATTTTCCTCCAGAGCACAGGAGATAAACTGTATCCTGCTAAATAATCTAAACTTCTTCGAGCTAAATAAGCCGAAACAAGATTATCATCTACTTTTCTAGCTTCATCAAAACTTTTTATTACTGCATTTTTAGTAATTTCGTTAAATGTTATTCTTTCAAATTTATTTTTATCTATTTTTTTTTCTAATGACTTAACTAGGTGCCATGTTATTGCCTCACCTTCTCTGTCTGGATCAGTGGCTAAATAAATTTTTTCGTATCCTTCAGCTTTTTTTTCAATACCATTAAGCATTTTAAGTCCTGCTGCCGTGGTTTCCCAATTAAGTTCGACGTCACTATAGTCTTCGGTAACTTTGACTCCATCTTTTTTAGCTAAATCTCTGAAATGACCCACAGTTGCTATGACTTCAAAATCATTACCAAGATATTTATTAATTGTTTTGGCTTTAGCTGGTGATTCTACTACTAGCAAGTTCATAACTATAAATTTATTTTATTTTCTTCGCCTTTAATTAATCTTTTAATATTTGAACTATGTTTAAAAAATATTAAAAGAAAAATTACAAACACTAATCCTTTTTCTAAGTTGCCATAAATAAAAACTAATTGATAAATTGTCAAAAGAAATATTGATAAAAGAGCACCGAGAGATGAGAGTTTACTAAATTTTACAGTAAAAAACCATATGATCATTGCTAAAATAGTTGGAATAGGTAACAAAAATAAACTTCCACCAAAATAACAAGCAACACCTTTTCCTCCCTTAAAATTAAGCCAAATTGGAAAGATATGCCCAATTATAGAAAAAAGAAAAATCAAATATTTATATTCAAAGTAATAATCAGGGCTAATGTATAAAATAGCTAATAAAACAATTATAGGTTTAATACCATCCAACAAAAGAACAGCAACCCCAGCCTTTTTTGATACGCTTCTATACACATTCGTAGCACCAATATTACCTGATCCTGTTTGAGTGATATCTTTGTTGGTTAAAAACTTCGTTAACAATTTACCAAAGGGAATAGAGCCCACTAAATAAGCAAAAGATAATTCTAGAAACATTACCTAAGGATATACTGTAAACAAGCCATTCTAAGATAGACTCCCATTTCAACTTGTTTCAAAATTAAGGATTTAGGATAATTGTCTAAAACATCATCACTAATTTCTATATTTCTATTTACAGGGCCAGGATGCATCAAGTAAGGCTTATTCAATAGGTGTTTATTTTGTAAACAAAATTCTTTTTTAAAGGAACTCATCATATTCTTTGCACCCTTAGGAATTCTCTCCTTTTGAACTCTTAGCATCATTAAGATATCAAGCTCTTTGAGAGAGTTTAGATTCTTATGAAAAATTATTTTATTATTAATTTTTTTTAAATCCTCCCTATCTAAAAAATATGTAGGAGCAATTATATTTATTTCATATCCTAATTTAGAGAGAAGCTTAATATTTGAGTGAGCCACTCTGCTGTGTTTTATATCTCCACATATACCTATTTTAATTTTTTTCTTATTAAAAATTTCTCTTATAACACAATAATCTAGGAGCGCTTGTGTAGGATGTTCATTGGTTCCATCTCCAGCATTTATTACAGGTATCTTGCTTCTCTTTCCTATTTCCATAGGTGAAAAATTATTTTTATCTCTTATAATTAAGACATCTGGTTTCATACTCATTAAAGTATCCATTGTGTCCTTAAAAGACTCACCTTTAGACAGAGAACTTTTTTCAAAATTAATATTAATTGAATTATAACCTAGGTTTTTAGAAGCTAGCTCAAAACTAATTGTTGTTCTCGTAGAGGGCTCTAAAAATAAGTTAAAAATATTTTTTGGTTTATTTTCTAAAATTCTTTTTTTTGAATTCTTAAATTTTATAGCTTTCTCAGCAATTGATTGAATATCTTTAGCTGACAGATCGTCTATTGAAGTGATCTTTCTATTTACCACTAGGGGAGTTTCTATACAAAGTTAGAAAATCATCAAGTATTAAACATGCACTCTTTTCATGAATATTTGTTTTTTCGGATTTTCTTGTTGATTTATAGGGTTTACTGCTCAATCTCTCATCAATAAACAAAATTGGGCAAGACACGATATCTTCTAAATTCTGTGAGAATTTTTCTACATTTTTAACCATTTTGGATATAGAACCATCAAGATGATATGGCTTACCAATTATAATACCGTGAATATTTTCATTGGTAATAATCTCACCAATATTTTCAAATAATAATTTCTCGCTAAAAGTTCCATATGGAATAGAAATAATATTAGATGGATCGCTTATTGCTATTCCAATATGTTTTAATCCAAAATCTATAGCAATAAATTTTTTGGTATAATTATTGCTTAGAAGAAAATCTGATATAGTATCGACGACCATTATGAGTGATATAGATATTAAAAGAATTTCTTATTTAGCAAAGCTAAAATTACCACATGAAAAAGAGGAATTTTATGCCAATTCCCTAAAAGATATAATCAAATGGGTTGATAATCTTAAAAAGATTGACACTAGTGAGATAGAACCTTTACACAATGTTACAGAAAAGACAGTATCGATTAGAACAGATGAAATAAACAAGAGTAATTCTGTTGACGATGTATTAAGTAATGCTCCAGAAAGAGCTCAGAATTTTTTTAAAGTCCCAAAAGTAGTTGAGTAAGTGAAAAGTTCAATTAGTCATATTAAAGATTCTCTAAGAGATAAAAAAATAAGTGTTGAAGAACTTTATGATGAGTTTTTAATAAAAGCCAAATCAAGTAAAACTAATAGCTTTAATTTATTGTTGGATAAAGAGAATAATATTCTATCAATTAAAGAGTCTCAAAAAAGATATGAAAATGGAAATCCATTGCCCTTGGATGGTATTCCTCTAGGTATTAAAGATTTGTTTTGTACAAAGGGTATTAGAACCACGGCCTCATCTAAAATTCTTAGCAATTTTACTCCTAATTACGAATCTTTTGTAACGCAAAAACTATTAGATGACGGTTCAATTTTTATTGGAAAAAATAATTGTGATGAATTTGCAATGGGTTCCTCAAATGAGACTAGTTTTTTTGGACCAGTCAAAAATCCATGGAAAAATAAAAATGTCCCAACTGATGATCTTGTACCTGGTGGCTCTTCAGGTGGATCTGCTGCTGCTGTAGCTGAGGGCACTTGCGTCGCATCAATGGGAACAGATACTGGTGGATCAATTAGACAACCAGCTAGCTTGTGCGGAATTGTTGGCCTAAAACCTACATTTGGATCTTGTTCTAGATGGGGAATTGTTGCTTTTGCGTCCAGTTTAGATCAGGCGGGCCCTCTCACTAACTCTGTTGAGGATGCTGCTCTAATTTTGAATTCAATAAACAAACATGATTTTAATGACACTACAAGCTCAAACCATGTTAGAGAAGACTATTCTAATGGCATTAACGATAAATTAGATCAAAAAATTAAAATCGGTATTCCATCTGATTACCTTAAGGATGTCAGTGGAGATATTTTAAGTCAAATTGAAAACGCAAAAAAAGCACTTATTAAACATAATGTAGAATTTGAAGATGTAGAGTTTAAGACTACTGAATATGCTCTTTCAACTTATTACATACTTGCACCTGCTGAAGCATCATCAAACTTAGCTAGATATGATGGAATACGCTTTGGAGTAAGAGAAGATGGTAAAAGTCTTGACGATATTTATTTGAATTCAAGAACAAAAGGATTTGGAAACGAAGTTACCAGAAGAATACTCATAGGAGCTTATGTATTGTCAGCCGGTTATTATGATGCTTACTATAGAAAGGCTCAAAAAGTGAGACGTTTGATCAAAGATGATTTTCAAAGAATTTTTAATGATGTTGACTTTATATTAACACCTACGACACCAAATGAGGCGTTTAAGATAGGGAATAAACTTGATCCAATATCTATGTATAAGAATGACATTTATACGGTTCCTACAAGTCTTGCTGGCCTTCCCGGAATATCTATACCTTCAGGTTTAAGTACAAATGGCCTCCCATTAGGTATTCAGTTTATAGGAAATTATTTTGAAGAAAAAAAGCTATTACAGATAGCTGCACTTGCAGAAAAGGAATTAAATTTCAATGAGCAATAATTGGGAAATGGTTATTGGACTTGAAGTTCACGCTCAACTTAACACTTCATCTAAGTTATTTTCATCCTCACCAAATCAATTTGGATCTGAGCCTAATGAGAATGTAAATTTCATAGACTCTGGTATGCCCGGAATGCTCCCAGTTATGAATTTTGCTTGTATTGAAATGGCAATTAAAACTGGCTTTGCATTAAATTTTAATATCAATAAATATTCTGTATTTGAAAGAAAAAATTACTTTTATCCAGATTTACCTCAAGGGTATCAAATTAGTCAGTTTGAGTTTCCTATATTAACTGAGGGATTTATAAATATTGATAATGAAGGTAATCAAAAAAAAATTAGAATTGAAAGAGCTCATCTAGAGCAAGATGCAGGTAAAAGTATTCATGATATTGACCCAAAATTTAGTTTTATAGACCTTAACAGAGTAGGCACACCACTTTTAGAGATTGTTTCATATCCCGATTTATCATCAGCAGAAGAGGTGGTGAGTTACATGTCCTCATTGAGGCAAGTGCTTATGTACATTGATGTATGTGATGGAAATATGCAAGAGGGCTCCTTGAGAGCTGATGTTAATTTGTCTGTTCGTAAAAAAGGTGGAGAGCTTGGAACTAGATGCGAAATTAAAAATTTAAACTCATTCAAATTTATAAGGCAAGCTATTGAATATGAATATAAAAGACAGATAGATGTTATTGAAAACGGCGGCAAAATTGAGCAAAATACAATGTTATTTGATACAAGCACAGGTGAGACTAGAGCAATGAGAAGTAAAGAATTTTCACATGATTATCGTTATTTTCCTGACCCTGATTTATTGCCTGTAAATTTAACTCAAGATCAAATCGATAAAGTAAAGACATCAGTTGGAGAATTACCTCAAGCTAAGTTAGATAAATTTATCAAAGATTATAATGTTGATAAAGATATTGCTAAAATTATCACTGTTGAAAAACAAAATGCTATTTTGTTTGAAAAAATGATTTCTGAAACAGATGTAAAACCAAAATTTATTGCAGCTTGGTTGGTCGGAGATATATTTGCTTTTATAAAAGAAAATAATTTAGAAGTATCTAGTTTAAATGAAAAAACTAAAGAGATTACAGATCTTCTTAAACTTGTTTCAGATGATGTAATTTCAAATAAAGCTGGCAAAGAAATTTTACCTAAAGTTTTAAATGGTCAAGGCAAACCATCTGATATTGTAAAAGAATTAGGTCTTGAGCAAGTCTCAGACTCGGGTGAATTAGAAAAAATTATTGATGAAGCTCTAATAGGAGAGGATGAAAATATTTCAAAATTTCAAGGTGGCTCTGACAGGGTTTTAGGATATTTTGTGGGTAAATGCTTAAAAGCAACAAAAGGAAAAGGCAATCCAAAATTAATTAATAAAATTTTACTTGAAAGACTCAAGAATTAACTATTATTCAATACCTATATAAATTTTAAGAATGACAATTCTTTTTATTTGACTATATTTCGGCTACTATTTTGGCTATATATATGCTTAAGGAGAGGTGGGTGAGTGGCTGAAACCAGCGGTTTGCTAAACCGCCGTACGACGCAAGTTGTACCGAGGGTTCGAATCCCTCTCTCTCCGCCATAAAAAAAACCTATATATTTGTTAGAAAAATAGTAAAAAATAAGAATGCTTAAAGGATCTATACCAGCAATAATCACTCCTTTTTCAGATGGAGAAGTTGATTATGATTGTTTCGAACAGCTTTTAAAATGGCAAATTAAAAGTGGAATTTCTGGAGTTACAGTTTGCGGAACTACTGGTGAGTCTCCAACACTCTCTCACGATGAACATATGCAATTGGTTGAATTTGCAATTAAGGTAGCCTCAAAAAAAATACCTGTAATTGCTGGGACAGGATCTAACTCCACTAAAGAGGCAATTGAATTTACCAAACACGCATATAATGCTGGCGCAAACTACGGATTAGTAGTTACACCATATTACAATAAGCCAAATCAGACAGGCCTTATAAATCATTTTAAAAAAATAGCAAAAGTATCACCTTTAAAACAACTTATTTACAATATCCCTGGAAGATCAATAGTAGATTTGTCTTTTGATAGCTTCAAACAACTTAATAAAATATCTAACATCGTTGGTATAAAGGATGCTTCTAATGATATGTCCAGACCTCTGATAATGAGAACTTTTATGAAAAAAGATTTTAATTATTTGTCAGGTGAAGATGGAACAATAGCTGGATTTCTTGCTCAAGGCGGTCATGGTTGTATATCAGTGACAGCTAATGTAGCGCCAAAATTAACATCGATGCTACACTATTATTGGCAAAAAAAGAATTATAAAGAATTTGATAGAGTAAACTTAAGGTTGGCATCTTTATCAAAAATATTATTTGCTGAACCTAACCCTACACCAGCAAAGTATGCACTTTCTTTAATGGGTAAATGTAAAGCTGACATTAGAGAACCTCTGTATGAGCTTAGTCCTGAAACAAAAAAGCAATTAAGAAAAACAATTAAAGATTTAAATTTTATCTAATTGTCTATTCAAAATCGTAGAGCAAAATTTGATTATGAAATAAAAGAGACCTACGTAGCTGGTATTGTTCTTGAAAGCAATGAGGTCAAACCTTTAAGAAACGGGAAAGCTTCTATTCAATCAAGTTTTATAAACGAACAAAAAGGTGAAATTTATATTAATAACTTTGAAATTATCTCCAGAGACAAGAATTTCGACCTTAAAAAGAAAACTAGATCAATAAAAAAACTTCTTTTAAATAAAAGAGAAATAAAAAAAATTCTTGGTATGTTGACCACTAAAGGTTTTACAGCAGTTCCTATGGAGATATTTTTTAATGACAAAGGTCTTGCAAAAGTGAGATTTGGATTAGGAGTTGGTAAAAAGAAATATGATAAAAGAGATACTATTAAGCAAAGGGAGTGGGACAGGAAAAAACAAAGAATTATAAAGCAACAATAATTTTCTTGTATTTTCATCTACTTTTTCATATAAAACTCACATGGCAAGAGTTACAGTAGAAGATTGTACTAAAAACGTTGATAGTCTTTTCGACTTAGTATTATTGGCTTCACATAGGGCTAAAGTCCTAAACGCTGGCAATGAAGCACAAGTTCCACTAGATAATGACAAAAGCACAGTAATAGCTTTGAGAGAAATAGCTGATGAGAAAATCAGTGTAGGGGATGTCAAAGAAGACATTATTAAAAGCTACCAACTTGTTCAGGAAAAAGAAGAAGAAAACGAAGACCATCTTCTTGAAGATTAAAAATTAAATTTAGTTTATGATTTTAACTGATGTTCCAAACCAGCTATTTTAATGATAGTTACACAGATTTTAAGTCAGCTTTACAATCCTATGATAAAAATTTTAATGAGAATTTATTTGTTAAAGCAATAGAGGTAGCAGAAAAATCCCATAAAGATCAATTCCGTGCCTCTGGAGATCCATATATAATACATCCGTACGAGGTTTGTAAGTCGCTTATTGAACTAAAATTAGACACAGAAACAGTTATTACAGGCTTACTCCACGATGTAATTGAAGATACAAAATTTTCAAAATTAGAATTAAAAGAAAACTTTGGTCCTAGTATTACAAATTTAGTGGATGGTTTAACAAAAATTGATTTTTTAGAGGAAAAAAAAACAACAAGATCAGAAAAAGAAGCAGAAAATTTTAGAAAACTTCTCATCTCAACTGCAAAAGATATAAGAGTTTTAATTATTAAATTAGCAGATAGGTTGCACAACATAAAAACAATTCATTATTTTAAAGATGTTGAAAAAAGAAAAAGAGTTAGTAATGAGACCTTACTAATTTACGCCCCCTTAGCTCAGCGACTAGGATTTGAAAATTGGAAGTCCATTTTAGAAAATATATCTTTTAAAAACCTTCATCCAGATATCTTTAGTAGAATTAACGATAAAATTGATAACACTTTTAAAAATCTAGAGGGCTCTTTTATTGAGCTTGAAAATTTAATGAAAGAATATCTAAATAAGTCAGATATTGATGCAGAAATTCATTATAGAAAAAAAAATCCATATTCAATTTGGAAAAAAATAAATAAGAAAAATACTGACTTAAATTCTATTTCAGACATAGCTGCTGTCAGGATCATCACTAAATCAACAAGAGATTGCTATAAAGTATTAGGTATAATTCATCGTAATTTCTCCGCAAAAGTGGGAAGAACTAAAGATTATATATCAAGTCCTAAACCCAATGGATACCGATCAATACACTCAGACCTTATTTTTCAAAAAAAAATATTTGAGGTACAAATAAGATCAAGAGCAATGCATATGATTGCTGAGAATGGTATTGCTGCACACTGGAGATATAAATATTTAAATAAAGATAGTAACAGTGAGGGGGTATATGCTTGGTTAAGGGATGCTGTTAATTATGTTGAAGAAAATGAACAACATTTAATTTTAAATAAAACTTCCCAACAATTTTTTGATGAGCAAATATATGTTTTTTCTCCAAAAGGTGAATTATTTACACTCCCTTTAGACTCTACACCTGTTGATTTTGCTTATACAATTCATACAGATATAGGAGATAGGTGTGCTGGTGCAATTGTAAATGGACAAGAGTTACCTTTAAGTACAAAACTTGATAATGGAGATCAGGTTGAAATTATCTTAGATGAAAACACTACAATTTCCCCGTTATGGATTAGATTTGTAAAAAAAGAAAAAGTTAAAGAAAAAATTAGGTACTTTTTTAGGTCAAAAAGAAGAAGAGAATTTGAAATTCTTGGAAAAGATATTTTAAATTATATAGCTAAATCTAAAAATATAATTTCTGATGATGGTATTTACGAAAAGATTTTAAGAAAGACTGACTTTAAATATAAAAATAAACTTTTTGAAAATGTTGGTAGGGGTTTTTTATCTAAAGCAGAACTTGATAAACTTTTTAAAGAAATGGAAAATAACATTGTCAAAAAAATTTTTCAATCTAAAGAAGATGAAGAGAGAATAGATGTATTAAAATATGAAAATGGTATAGCTGTGAACTATGCAACTTGCTGCTCACCTATAAAAGGTGATAGCATCATATCTATAATGTCTTACGGTCGTGGCTTAGTTGTTCATAATACAATTTGCGATAGTTTGGGTTATTATCATAAAGATAATTTCTATAAATCAGAATGGGGAGAGGGTGAAAACCAATCTGAATTTAACTCAAGAATAGAGATAATTATTAAAAATCAACCAGGTGCACTATTTAGTATCACTTCAATTTTTGATAAACATGAGATTAATATTGAAAATATTCGTATCGCTAATAGAACTAAAAAAGTTTATACGTTTATAATCGATATAAGTATTGAAAGCTCAGATAAATTAAAATTTGTTCTTGCCGAAATGAAAACTTTAAGCCAAGTTGATAAAGTTAAAAGACAATCAATTAATTATTAATGAAACTTGGAGTTAATATAGATCATATTGCTACCCTTCGTAACGCTAGAGGGCAAAACAATCCAAATTTGTTAAGAGCATTAAAAGTTTGTCATGATTCAAAAGTTGACACTTTAACCATTCACTTGAGAGAAGACAGAAGACATATAAAAGATCAAGATTTATTAGAATTAAAAAAAAATTCTAAGATTCCAATTAATCTTGAAATGGCCCTTACAGATGAAATGATACAAATAGCTAATAAGATTAATCCTGAGTTTATTTGCTTGGTTCCTGAAAAAAGAAATGAAATCACTACAGAGGGTGGTTTAAATTTAAATAAAATATCTTATCCAAGATTAAAGAAGCTATTAAAAATTTCTCAAAAAAAAAATATACAAGTTAGTGCTTTTGTAAATCCTACAAAAAAAATGATTAATTTAGCTAAAATTTTAGGTTTTGACACTGTTGAAATACATACAGGGCCTTTAGATAAAAAAATCATAAAAAAAAATATAATTAATAAAATAAACGAAATGATCGAGTATGCTCACTCTAAGAAACTAATAGTTAATGTAGGGCATGGTTTAAATTTTAATAACATAAAATATATAAAAAAAAGAAGTTATGTGGATACTGTCCACGTTGGTCATTTCATAATATCTGAAGCTATATTTATTTCACTAGTTAAAACTATTAAGACTTTCAGAGGTTTAATAAAAAAATGATAATTGGCCACGGAATAGATTTAGTTGAGATAGATAGAGTAAGTAATATCTATGCTAAATATAAAGAAAACTTCATATCTAAATACTTTATTAATGACCAATTAAAAAAAATTAATACTAATTTACTGGCAAATAATTTTGTTATTAAAGAGGCCTTTTCCAAAAGTATTGGTCTAGGATTTAGATCTCCTTGTTATCCAAATAATATTGTTGTTAGCAGGGATACCTTAGGTAAACCAGTTATTTCTTTGAAAGATAAACTTGAAAGTTATTTGAACGAAACTTTTGGAAAGTGTGTCATTCATGTCAGCCTTACAGATACAAAATTATATTCGATTGCGTCGGTAATTATTGAGCAAAATTAAATCATCTTTTATTAGTAATTTTAAAGCTCTTTTTTGGGCTTTAATTATTGCTGGTGTAATTAGAACTTTTGCTATTGAGCCATTTAAAATTCCCTCTGGTTCAATGAAACCTAATTTATTAGTAGGAGATTTTTTATTTGTTTCTAAATGGGACTACGGCTACTCAAGATATTCATTTCCCTTTGGAATGCCACCCTTCAAAGGAAAAATATTAGAGAGCAATCCTGAAAGAGGAGACGTAATCGTCTTTAAACTTCCTGGTCAAGAAAATATAAACTATGTAAAAAGATTAATCGGTTTACCAGGGGAAACAATTAAGATTATAAATGGTGAAGTTTATATTAAGTCAAATAATTCAAATGAATTTGAAATGTTAAATCAATTCGATGATGGGGTTTTTTTTGATGATCAGTATAAAAAAGATATTCAGCAGTTAATAGAAAATGAATATAAAATATTAAATATTACTGACAACGGACCACTCGACTACACTCCAGAATACCAAATTCCTAAAGACAAATTTTTTTTTATGGGTGACAATAGAGACAATTCATCTGACAGCAGAGTTCTCAGTGGGGTAGGTTTTGTTCCCAAGGTAAATATAATAGGAAAAGTTTGGTTTATCTGGTTTTCAGTTGATACAGATTTTTCAATCTCAAAATTTTGGAATTTACCTCTACATATCAGGTATGATAGGCTATTTAATATTATCAAATAAATATTTTGAATAAGGCACAAATTTTTAAAACTCTTAAAAGCCTTAAGGGCTTCGATAAAAGTTTGCAACATGATAGTTTTGAAAAATCAAAAAAACATTCTGATAAACCATTTCAAAAATATGAGTTCTTAGGAGATAGGGTTTTAGGTTTAGTAATATCAGAATATTTGATTGCTACTTACTCTCATAATACACTGGATGAAATTTCAAGAAGATTTATTCATCTTGTAAATACAAATACTTTAGCCAAAATATTTAAAAAATATAACTTAGGTGATATTTTTAAACATCAGCTTGACCCCAACTCAAATAAAAATTCTGTATACGCTGATGCTCTAGAGTCTTTAATTGGATTTGCATACACGAGAAAAGGTTTAGATTTTTCAAAAAAATTAATAATGGAATTATGGCAAGATGAATTAGATACTCTTCCTCAAAAAGACCCTAAAACGTTTATCCAAGAATATTGTCAAAAAAAATATAAAACTATTCCTGACTATAATCTAATTGAAGAAGCTGGTACAAAACATAAACCTAAATTTATAGTATCTTTAAAAATCAATGACAACGAAGTAGAGGCAGAGGGAATTTCTAAACAAAAAGCAGAAATTTTAGCAGCAAAAAAAATGATTAAGATAATCAATAACTTGAATAAATAATTAATTGTATAAAACCGAAGCTATAGTAACAAAAGTAGAAAATTTTAGAGAAAATCATTTAAGTGTCTCATTTTATTCTACTGAACACGGCCAAAAATCTCTTGTTGTATTTGGAGGAAAGTCCAAAAAAAAAAGTACTAATTATGTTAAGGGTGGATTAAATAATATTGAATTTGATAGCAATAATGTTTGCCTTTCCTCCACATCTATTAATTCTTTTAAATGGTTCTTATTTTCAAAATATGAACTAAAGGCGATCGATTATTTTTGCTTTTTAATAAATAAGTTACTTTTTTTAGCTGATCAAAATTCTAATGTTATAAATTATTATTTGCTATTAATGTCTAAAATGAATGATAGGTCTAATTATCTGTCAGAGCTATTATTATTGGAGCTTGAAATCTTAAAAACCTCAGGCTATCAACCTGATTTCAATCAAAGTGTTTTAGAAAAAATATTTAATTCAAGTAATATGAGTAATTTGCGAACTAATGAGGATATTTACGAATATTTAAAAAACAATAAGGATCAACAATCGGTTTTTTTTGATTTTATGAGCAGAATAGTCAACAGAGTATTGATTAATTTGAATATTAATTTACCTTTTTCTAGAAATGAAGTTGCCAAGAAAAATTGAAACAATCTATATAGCCTCAGATCATGCAGGTTTTAGGTTAAAATCGTTTATAATCAAAGAATACCTTGGCAAAAAAAAATACAATTTTGTAGATTTAGGTACAAATTCAGATAAATCCGTTGATTATCCAAAATTTGCAAAAACATTATGTAAAAATATCAATAAATCCAGCATGGGTATCTTGATCTGTGGTTCAGGATTAGGAGTAAGTATAAGTGCAAATAGGCATAAGCACATTAGAGCTTCTCTTTGTCATAATGCACAAACAGCAAAAATGACAAGAAAACATAACGATAGTAACGTAATTTGTTTAAAAGGAAGATCTTTTGTAAAAAAAAATATTTTTGCTATGCTCAACGCCTATTTTAAAACAGAATTTGACAAAGGCAGACATTTAAGGAGAATATCGCAAATATGACACTCAGTGAGAATTTTTTTTCTAGTAACCTAGAACACGCGGATAAAGATCTATACCAAAGTATTTCACAGGAACTATCAAGACAACAAAATCAAATTGAATTAATAGCTTCTGAAAACATTGTTTCTAAAGCTGTTCTTGAAGCTCAAGGTTCCATCATGACTAACAAATATGCTGAGGGTTATAGTGCTAAAAGATATTATGGTGGATGTGAGTTTGTAGATATAGCGGAAAATCTTGCTATTGATCGTTTAAAAGAGTTATATGGTTGCAATTATGCCAATGTCCAACCTCACTCAGGTGCTCAAGCTAACCAAGCTGTATTTTTAGCATTAATTAAACCTGGAGACACAATCTTAGGAATGTCTTTAGACGCTGGTGGACACTTAACTCATGGCTCACGTCCTAATCAATCTGGAAAATATTTTAATGCAATTCAGTATGGCATTAAACCAGAAACCTCTTTAATAGATTATGATGAGGTTGAGCGTTTAGCAGTCGAAAATAATCCTAGTATGATAATTGCTGGTGGCTCCGCTTACCCAAGAAATATTGATTTTAAAAAATTCAGAGAGATTGCAGATAAAGTTGGATCATATTTACTAGTTGATATGGCTCACTATTCTGGTCTTGTCGCTGCAAAAGAGTACCCAGATCCATTGCCACACGCACACGTGGTTACATCAACTACCCACAAGACTATAAGAGGACCAAGAGGCGGAATGATACTTTCTAATGACCTAGATCTTGGAAAGAAGTTCAATAGTTCAGTTTTTCCTGGTTTACAAGGCGGACCTTTAATGCATGTTATTGCAGCCAAAGCAGTTGCTTTTGGAGAAGCTCTTCAACCTGAGTTTAAAAGCTATATTCAACAAGTCAAAAAGAACGCCTCAATTCTAGGCGAAGTACTTATGTCAAATGGAATAGATATCGTTACTGGTGGTACAGACTCTCATATGGTCTTAGTAGATTTAAGATCAAAAAATGTAACTGGTAAAGATGCTGAAGAAAGCTTAGAGAGAGCCGGAATGACTTGTAACAAAAATGGTGTTGCAAATGACCCAAATCCCCCAACTATTACCTCAGGTATTAGGTTAGGATCTCCAGCTGCAACAACAAGAGGTTTCAAAGAAGAAGAGTTTAAATTTATTGGAGAAAAAATTTCAACAATAATTAATAATCTCTCTGTATCTAATTCTGATATTTCTATGCTTGAAAGTTCTATTAATAAAGAAGTTCAGGACCTTTGCTCTAAGTATCCCATTTATTAAACCTGATGAAATGTCCTTTTTGTATTGACAAAAACAAAGAGACATCTGTTTTAGACTCAAGACCCTCGGAAAACGGCTCTGTAATAAGGAGAAGAAGAATCTGCATAGATTGTAAAGGTAGGTTTACTACTCATGAAAGAATACAATTTAGAGAGATATTAGTTGTTAAAAAAGATGGTGATAAAGTAAATTTCGATAGAGACAAAATAGCAAAGTCTGTTGAATTAGCACTTCGCAAAAGACCTATAGATACAGACACTAAAGAAAAATTAATTTCTAGAATTGTAAATGATGTTGAGGGCATGGGTGAAAACGAAATTAGTTCTAATGTAATTGGTGAGTCTGTTATGAAAGCACTTTTTTCAATTGATAAGGTTGCGTATGTAAGATTTGCCTCTGTCTATAGAGATTTCCGTGAGACTAAAGATTTTGAGCAGTTTTTAGACACAATAGACAAAAAGTAAAATTTGGTTAGTCAAAATCACCTTAACTATCTTCAAAGTGTAAATAACTTATCAATTAGAAATACTGGACTGACAGGAAAAAACCCTTCAGTTGCATGTTTGATTGTAGATTACTCTAAATCATTAAAAGGGATAATCCTCAGTTATGGTTTAACTTCAAAAAATGGTAGACCTCATGCAGAAATAAATGCTTTAAAAAAAATCTCATTTAATAAAATAAATAATAAAACTGTCATGTACATTAGCTTAGAACCTTGTTTTAAAAAAAGTAGCTGTTGTGCCAAAGCAATAGCTAAGGCTGGAATTAAAAAAGTTTATATCAGCTCATTAGATCCAAATCCAAAAATAAAAGGCAAGGGAATTGATTTTTTAAAAAAACAAAAGATAAAAGTTTTTCATTCATTAAAATCGACAGATAGATTTAAGATAATTAATAAATTTTTTTATACTCATAAAACTTTGAATAGACCCTTCATTACTCTTAAAATCGCAATCTCAAAAAATGGGTTTAGTAAAAGCCCAACTCGTAAAAATATAACTTCTCATCAAACTCAATATTTTATGCATAGTCTAAGATTATCTCATGACGCCATTGGTGTTGGAATGAATACGGTGTTAGATGACAAGCCAAAATTAACATGTAGATTACAAGGTGTTTCAAAAAATATTGTAAAATTATTATTCTCAAATAAAGAAATTTCATTAAACAATTATAAGTCAATAATAGTTGACTATAAAAAATCAGTTACTGAAAATTTTGCTTTATTTAAAAAATTGAAAATTCAATCTGTTCTTATCGAAGGTGGACTTAGTACTTTTAAATACTTTCTTAATTGTAATTTATATGACGAGGTTATAGTCTGCCAGTCAAACATGACTATAAAAAATGTAAGTAAAAAATATTTTTTATCAATGAAATCATTAACAAATAATCTCAAATTAAAATCTTCTCAAAAGTATGGAGAGGATATGATTTATAAATTTACTAAATAATGTTTAGCGGAATAATTCAATCTCAAGGTAAAATCAAAAAGTTGATAAGAGAAGAAAAGTCATTAGTGGTTGAAATCCAATCTTCATTAAAAGGATATAAGTTAGGTTCTTCAATATGTTGTTCTGGAATTTGTTTAACAGTTACATCAATAAAAAAAAATACTTTCAAGGCAGATATTTCATATGAAACAATGAATAAAACTAATGCTAAACATTGGAAAGTTGGAAAAAAAATAAATTTAGAAAGATCTTTAAAAGTTGGTGACGAGATTTCTGGTCATTTTGTTTTTGGACATATTGATACAACTTGCTCTGTCGAAGAATTGTATAAAGTTGGAAGTAGTTGGTTTTTATCCTTTATTTTCCCAAAAAATCTCAAAAAATTTATTGTACAAAAGGGCTCAATATCTCTAAATGGTATTTCTCTTACAATAAATAATGTTAAAACAAATAAATGTCATTGTATGATCATCCCTCACACCTATAAACATACCGATATTCATACATATAAGAAAAATGAAATTTTAAATCTTGAAGTAGATATGCTAGCAAGATACGCTCACTCCTCAAAATCATAGGTTGTTAAATTAATGTCAGATTTTACAAATATCGAAAATATTATAAATGATGCCCGTAACGGCAAAATGTATATTCTTGTTGATAGCGAAGATAGAGAAAACGAAGGAGATTTAATTATACCTGCCTCTCTTTGCAAACCAGAGCATATCAATTTCATGGCAACTCATGGAAGAGGCTTAATTTGTCTATCTATATCAGAGACCAGAGCTGATGAATTAAAACTACCTTTAATGAATCCAGATAATTGGAAGAAGAAGACCACAGCATTCACCATTTCAATCGAGTCTAGCACCAACATTACGACAGGTATTTCTGCATTTGATAGAGCAGAAACAGTCAGTGCAGCAATAAACCCAAATTTTAAACAGGGAGATATTGTTAGTCCCGGACACGTATTTCCTCTAATTGCATGGGATGGAGGTGTACTAACAAGGGCAGGTCACACCGAGGCTGCAGTAGACATATCTAGACTAGCTGGATTAAATGACTCTGCTGTAATTTGTGAGATCATGAACGATGATGGTAGTATGGCAAGAGTTCCAGATCTAATACCTTATGCAAAAAAACACTCAATAAATATAGGCACCATCCAAGACTTGATCGCGTATAGAATTAAAAACGACTTACTCATAAAAAAAATTCCAGAAAAGCAACACCAAATTAAAAATATTTACTCAGATATTTTTGAATTCAACGTATTTGAAAATACTATTGATGGATTACACCACGCAACTTTACACTTAGGAGATTTATCCAACCAAGACAGCGTAATGACTAGAGTTCATCCTGTCCAAGGCTTTGATGATATAATTATGAATTTTAACAATCCAAAAACAAAAGATTTACATGCCTCAATTGAAAAAATAAAATCTCATGGATCTGGAATAATAGTACTCATTAATAATCCAATACTGGGAGATCTTGGAAAATTATCAAATGATGAAAAAGTAAAATACTATGGTCTAGGAGCACAAATACTTAAAAATTTCTCAATTAATAATATCTCTGTCTTGTCTAATTCACTTGGAGAAGATTTAAATTTAGGAATTTATGGATTAAACGTCAATAAAATAGAGAGTCTTTAGTCATTATGAAATCAAAATTAAAAATAAAAATAATTGTCGCTGACTATTACAAAGAGATAACAGATCCATTGACAAAATCTTGTATTAAAGTCCTAGAAAAGAATAATTTAAAATATGAAATTTTAACTGTTCCTGGTGTTTATGAAATCCCACAAATGATAAAATGGAAAATAAAATCAAATAACTATAATTTATTTATTGCTTTGGGATGTGTTATTAAGGGTCAAACTTATCATTTTGAAGTTATATCAGACTCTGTTGGGAAGGCCCTTTTAAATATTGTAAATCAAAATAAAACTACTCTTATATCTAATGGAATAATCAATGCATACAATAAGCCCCAGGCTTTAAAAAGATCAAAAAATGATAATAAAAATAAAGGACTTGAAGCTGCAAGTGCAATGGTAAAAATGATTAAATGCTTAATTTAAATAAAAACACTAGACTATTTTTTTTTCAATTTATATTTCAAAGAAATTATTCAACTGACTTTGAATTAGATGAATTCATCAAACAAAATATTAAAAAAAGACCTTTTAATAAAAAAAAATTATTTTCTTTAAATGAGAGCTTTAATACTAATATAGAGAAAATTAAGGGGTTGATAGATTCTAATAATATTGAAAAAACTAACAAAATTATTGTTTTTTTACTTTATGCCTTTTGCTCTGAATATCTCTTAAATAAGGAAAAAAAAAAGATATTAATGAGTGAATATATTAAGCTTTCTAAGGATTTTCTGACTCATGACGAGGTTAAATACTTCAATTTTCTGTTAGATGATGCATCTAAAAAAAGCACCTTGAAAATAAAATAGAAATAGATTAACAACTTACCATGTCTCAAATACAGTACTTGCAAATAGTATTATTTGCTGCAATCGCAGCGATTGCTTTCGGTTTATTTACAACAAATAAAATATTAAGTTTGTCTAAAGGCACCAAAAAAATGATTCAAATATCTGGTGCTATTCAAGAAGGAGCAAAAGCTTACCTAAACAGACAGTACACTACAATAGCTATAGTTGGTGTGTTAATCTTTCTTGCATTCTTTTTAATACCTTTTGAACATACATATGATGTTCCATTTGGTTTTTTAATTGGTGCTGTTTTATCAGGCTTAGCTGGCTATATAGGAATGAACGTATCAGTTCGCGCAAATGTTATAACCGCTCAAGCTTCTAGTGTATCTTTGAAAAAAGGTTTGTATGTAGCATTTAACGCTGGAGCTGTTACTGGTCTTTTAGTTGTAGGTTTAGCATTAGCAGGTATTGCTGGATATTTTTTCCTTTTATATTTTGGTTTTGGTAGAAGTGGAAGAGAACTTATTGAGCCTTTAGTAGCTCTGGGTTTTGGTTCATCTTTAATTTCAATTTTTGCAAGGTTAGGTGGGGGCATATTTACAAAAGGTGCTGACGTTGGTGCAGACTTGGTTGGTAAAGTTGAAAAAGATATTCCGGAAGATGACCCTAGAAATCCTGCTGTTATTGCAGACAATGTAGGAGATAATGTAGGAGACTGTGCTGGTATGGCTGCAGATTTATTTGAGACTTATGTCGTTTCTATTGTTGCAACCATGGTATTGGCAATAATCTTTCAAGGAGCAGTGACTGATTTAACAATTTATCCATTACTATTAGCTGGATCAAGCATCATTGCCTCTATTATAGGTTCACAGTTTGTCTCAATATCCACACCGAAATCCTCTATTATGGGAGCTCTTTATAAAGGGTTCTTTATGACACTGATAATCTCAGTTGTGCTTTTTGCTATAATCACTCATTACTCAATTAGCTTTGATCAATATTTCCAAATAGGATCTAAATGGTATAACGGTATGGATTTGTTTCTCTGTGCTGTTTATGGTTTATTAATTACTTTAGCTCTTGTTTTCATAACTGAATACTACACAAGCACAGAGTACCGACCTGTGAGGAGCGTTGCTGAAGCTTCCCAAACTGGTCATGCTACAAATATTATTCAAGGATTAGCCATGGGTATGGAGTCTACTGCTATTCCTGTGCTTATTATAGTTGCAGGTATTGGATTAACATTTGCAACTGCAGGTCTATTCGGCATTGCTATTGCAGTAACTTCAATGTTAGCTCTAGCAGGAATGGTAGTTGCGCTTGATGCCTACGGTCCTGTAACAGATAATGCAGGTGGTATTGCTGAGATGTCTGGATTGAGAAAAAGTGTTAGACAAAGAACTGACGCTCTTGATGCCGTTGGAAACACTACTAAAGCTGTTACTAAAGGATATGCAATCGGATCTGCTGGTCTTGGAGCCTTAGTTTTATTTGCAGCATATACAGAAGATTTAAAATATTTTAACAAGGAAACAGGTAACAATGTTTTTGACGTATCTTTTGATCTGTCAGAGCCATATGTAATTATTGGTCTTCTATTAGGAGGGTTACTTCCATATTTATTTAGTGCATTAAGTATGACGGCTGTTGGAAGAGCAGCTGGATCAGTTGTTTTAGAAGTTAGACAACAGTTTAAAGAAAAAAAAGGAATTATGTCAGGTAAAGAGAAACCAGATTATGGAAAATGTGTAGACATTTTAACAAAATCTGCAATTAAAGAAATGATCATACCATCTTTACTGCCAGTTTTATCGCCAGTGGTTGTCTTCTTCGGTGTTTATTCCCTTACAGGTAGTGTTAATACTGCATTTCAAGCGCTTGGCGCTCTTTTAATTGGAGTTATAATTACTGGTTTTTTTGTGGCTATTTCAATGACTGCTGGAGGTGGTGCATGGGATAATGCAAAAAAATTTATTGAAGATGGTAATTTGGGTGGAAAAGGTAGTGAAACGCATAAAGCTTCTATCACCGGTGATACTGTTGGTGATCCTTACAAAGATACCGCAGGCCCAGCTGTTAACCCAATGATTAAAATAACAAATATTGTATCAATTCTATTGCTATCAATAGTTGTTCATTTAAACATTATTTAATTTAAGTCAATTTCTTCAACAGACTTTAAAATATTATCTTCAAATTTTAGTTTTAAGGTCTTGTTGTAGACAGTTTGCTTGAAAGCAGCTATTCCTATTTTTTTATCGGTTCTATAAATCCACAAATTTTCAAGGTTTTCTTTTATTAAAGGGGGACCAATAATAGTTATTATGTCCTCTTTCGTATAATCGATTTTTTGATAATTTTCTTTAATTTCATTAAAACTATTTTCTGAAATACCAGAAAAATAAACATCTTTTGAGCAAGAAAATAAAATTATTGAGCATAGAAGGGCTAAAAGAATTTTATGAATTTTTAAAATATTCACAATAAAAACAAATAAGGTATAAGTTTCTTTAAAGCAATAATAAACATACATGAATAAGTATTTAATAAATCTTGATCTTCACGGTGGTGACTTTGCACCAAACTCAGTTCTAGAAGGAGCAAATATTGCTAAAACCAATAATTCATCTATTAATTTTAATCTACATTCAGAAAAATCTATTTATGAAAAATTTAAACCAATATTTTCAGACTTATTTGATAACTCTCAATGGACCCAATCTCAAAACTTTATTTCCCCAGATATGAAACCTAGTGATGCATTAAAAAAAGATAATCGAAACAGTTCTATGTCTAATGCTATTTTGAATTTAAAAGAGAATAAAAATCAAATAAGTATTTCAGCAGGGAATACGGGTGCCATGATGGCCTATTCAACTGTTTATTTAAGGACAATTGAAAATATAACTAGACCAGCGATTGCCTCTTTTTTTCCATCAGAAAAACATCCAGTATGTTTTTTAGATTTAGGAGCAAATACTGAATGCAGTTCAGAAAATTTATTAGATTTTGCTGTTATGGGCAGCACTTACTATAAAGTTCTTTATCCGCAAATTGAAGCCAAAGTAGCACTTTTAAATATCGGATCAGAGGAACTCAAAGGAAATAATTTAATTCAAGAGACACATGAATTAATGAAAAGTGATAAAAGAATAAATTATAAGGGTTTTGTTGAGGCGGATGAGATAACCTCTACAAACAACCATGTCATTGTCACTGATGGATTTTCCGGAAATATTGCACTTAAAACAGCTGAAGGTGTATCTAAATTTATAACTGATTCTTTAAAAAAAAGTTTGACTTCTTCTCCATATTCAAAATTTTTGTCTTTATTGCTTAAAAAAAATTTTAATAATTTTAAAAATTCAATCGATCCTAGAAACTATAATGGAGGAATGTTCATTGGAGTAAACGGTATAGTTATAAAAAGTCACGGTAATGCAGACTCACATGCGTTTGCAAATGCAATAGAGTTTGGTGTCAAATGCATCGATGCTAATTTACTTAATGAGATTAAGAAAAATGTCTCGAGATAAATTAAATAGAGAAATAATAGCTAAACAAATATCAATTGAATTCGGTATTGCTTATTCTACAGTTTATAAAAAAATTGATAAAATTTTAGAAATTTGGAGCAATATGATGATCAACTCAGATCTATCAATAAATTATATTGGCTCTTTTAAAATAAATCAAAAAAATGAAAGAATTGGAAGAAATCCAAAAACAAAAGAAGAGCATTTAATAAAATCAAGAAAAGTTATAAGCTTTAAAAAATCTAATAAATTACATTTATGAACAAAAACTTTTATAATATAGATGATGTATCCCGGATAGTGGGCGAGCAAAAACACACTATAAGATTTTGGGAAAGTAGAATTTTAAAATTGAAAGTTATTAGAACTCAATCAGGCCACAGATTGTACGATTATGAAAACTTACTCCTTTTAAAAAAAATAAAAAATTTACTTAATGTTCAAAAATTAACATTAGATGGTGTAAATGATTATTTATTAAAATCAAAAAATAAATCATTAAATGATAATATCCTCTCAGATTTAAAAGATTTATTGGGACTTCTTAAAAACTCTAAATAATCTCAGATTAACAAAGGTTCTTAGAGTATTCGTCTTGCGGGCTTGAGTTCGCTGGTTCAAGTCCAGTGATCATAAACACATTAAAATTACGAAAATAATGATTAAAACTCTATAGTATTTCCATTTATGTCAAAAATTTTATCTATAATCCTTGATTTTTTAATGATTTTACTTATATTCCCCCTATCGTGAAAACAACTACTCTAAAAAAATCTGAGTTTCAGAAAGAATGGCATCTATTAGATGCTACTAATATTTCTGTTGGGAGACTTGCTTCTAGAGTTAGCTTAATACTCAAAGGTAAAAATAAACCTCAATACTCCCCAAACTTACCAGTTGGAGATGGTGTGATTATTATTAATACTGATAAAGTAAGATTTTCAGGCAATAAAACTACTGATAAAAAATATTATAAACATACAGGTCATCCTGGTGGTATAAAAGAAATTACCCCAGAGAAGCTAAAAGAAATAAATAAATCTGATGATATTATAAAAAAAGCAATAAAAGGAATGCTTCCTAATTCACCTTTATTTAGGGATCTCATGAAAAATAACTTAAAAATATACAAGGATGCTAATCATCCTCATGACTCTCAAAATCCAAAATTATTAGATTTTAAGTCAATGAATAGGAAGAATGAAGTCAATGTCTAATCAAGTTTACAGCACAGGCAGACGTAAAGAATCTATTGCGAGGGTATGGATATCCAACGGAACAGGAAATATTACAATTAACAAAAAAAAAATTGATGATTATTTTCCAGATAAAGCTCTAAGAATGATAATCAACCAACCTTTGGAAGTTGCTAAAAAATTAGACTCTGTAGATTTAAGAATCACGGTACTTGGAGGAGGGCTATCTGGTCAAGCTGGTGCAATCAAACACGGTATTAGCAGATCTTTAACAAAAATTGATCCTAATACTAAAGATATATTAAAAAAAAATGGTTTCTTAACTAGAGACTCGAGAACAGTAGAACGTAAAAAGTATGGTAGGCAAAAAGCTAGGCGAAGTTTTCAGTTCTCTAAAAGATAATCTTTTATTTATTTTTTCTGTCATTTTACTATCAATAACTATTATTTCCTGTGAAAGATCTTTTCAGAATTTTGATAAAAATTTACTTGAAAAGAAAAAAGAATTAGAGGAATTTAATGAAAAGAGTAGTATTAGAAAAGAACAAATTTTAAAATCTCAAAATGAACAAAATTAGAATAGCAATTTTAGGATTAGGTGTCGTTGGCTCTCATGTAGTAAAGCTACTAGAAAAAAACTCATATATTATAGATAATACGAAATGTGAAATAGTTGCTATTGGTGCAAAAAACAAAAAAAAGAAAAGAATTTTCAAAATTAGTAAATACAAATGGGTTAATGATTTTAAAAGCTTAAATCAAATCAAACCTGACTTAATTATTGAAACTATTGGAGGCACTGGGAAATATATAAATGATCTCTATAAATTTTGCTTAAAAAATAAAATATCTTTAATCACTGCAAATAAATCACAACTAGCAGAAAAGTCAGATTTATTCTTTGATGGATTTGATAAGAAAAATTTATTTTTAGGTTTTGAAGCTGCAGTGTTAGGCGCAGTACCAGTAGTGCAAACAACACAACAAAGTATTTACCCCTCAAAAATTAATGCTATTTATGGAATTTTTAACGGAACAACCAATTATATAATTTCAAAGATGTACGAAAATAAGATTAGCTTCAAAGAAACTTTAGAACAGGCAATTAATAACGGATTTGCAGAACAGGACTCAAGTGCAGATTTGTCTGGCAGAGACGCTATGCATAAGCTTGTATTACTCTCAAATATATCATTTGGAAAAAAATTTAAATTTTCTGATATGCACTTTGATGGAATAGAAAATATTAAGCTCATAGACTTAGAGCAGGGTCTTAACCTTGGTTATAAATTAAAACTTGTTTCCATAACAGAGAGGAATAAAGATAAATTTTTCTCATCTGTAGCACCTTGTTTCGTTCCAGATTCTAGCTTAATAGCAAAAACTAATTTTGAAGAGAATGTAATTACTTTTGAAGGAGAAAATTTTATAAAAACTAGCTTAGTTGGAAAAGGTGCAGGTGGATATCCGACAGCTACTTCTATTATTTCTGATATCAAAAGTTTTATTAATTATTCACCAGACAAAGGCGTGTTTATTAAAAAATATTCACAAATGTTGAAAGCTAGGTTTGTTAGTCAATCTCAAAGAATTAGACCATACTATTTAAGAATGTCTGTACTAAATAAAGTAGGTGTTCTTAAATCGATAGCACAATTATTTTCACAAAAATCTATTTCTATAAAATCTATAATTCAATTAAATACTTCAAATCAGAAAGTCGTCCCTATAATTATAATATCCGATCCAGTTGGTTTAAAAAATATCACACAAGTAGTTAATAATTTAAAGAAAATTAATTTTCTTAAAAACGAAATTTCTGTAATCAGAATAGAGGAAAATATTGGATAGAAACCTAGCTATTGAGTTGGTCAGGGTTTCTGAATTTGCTGCATTAGCTGCATCCAAACATATTGGAAGAGGAAATGAAAAGGCAGCTGATCAAGCCGCTGTTGATGCAATGCGAAAGTGCCTAAACTCCCTTACAATATCAGGTACAGTTGTAATAGGTGAAGGTGAAAGAGATGAGGCTCCTATGCTTTATATTGGTGAAAAAGTTGGTCAAGGTGGACCAAACGTTGATATTGCACTTGATCCTTTAGAGGGGACGACAATAACAGCAAAAGGTGGTGAAAATGCTATGGCAGTTATTGCGCTAGCACAAGAGGGTGGCTTTTTAAATGCTCCCGATGTATATATGAGAAAAATTTCAGCCAAAGTCGACAATGATAGCATTATATCTTTAAGCCAAGATCTGAAATCAAATATTAAAGAGCTAGCAAAATATAAAAAAATTAATACTGAAGATTTAGTAATATGTATTCTCGACCGTGAAAGACATCATGAGGATATTGAAACTATAAGATCTGCAGGTGCAAGAATTAAAATAATTGGTGATGGAGATGTTAGTGCAGTAATTTCCTCAGTTATAGATAATAGTAATATTGATATGTATTATGGTATTGGTGGCGCACCTGAGGGCGTACTAGCTGCTGCTGCTTTGCAATGTGTAGGTGGTTATTTAGAGGGCCAGCTAATATTTTACAATGATCATGAAATAGAGAGAGCAAGAAAAACAGGCATAGAAAATTTAAATATGATTTATAAGCTTAATGATCTAGCAACTGGAGATGTAATGTTTTCAGCCACAGGCGTAACTGATGGAACCATGCTTCGAGGTATAAACATCAATAAAAAATTTGCAGAAACACACTCTATTGTGATGCGTTCTAAAACAGGAACTATCAGACAAATTGATGGAAAACATAACTTCGACATCAAGCAACTTGACTACTGAAAAGACCTTTAACAATACGGTTTGGAGACCATCAAATTTAGATTTAAATGAAGATACAGCTTTTGAAGTTGCTCAAAAAAATAATATATCAATAAATTTATCAAAATTATTAATTAACCGTAATATAAAAAATATATCTCATTTTTTAAATTCAAAGTTAAAAGAGAATATCTCTGTAAATGAAATCTTAAAACTATCTAATTTAAAAAAGATAATTACTTTTTTTGAAAATATTAATAATGATAAGAAAATTTCTATTTTTTCAGATTATGATGTAGATGGAGCTTGTGCTGCTGCTATTTTTAAAAAATATCTTACTCAATTTGGCATTGAGGTGTTTGTTTATATTCCGAATAGGTTGAATGAGGGGTATGGATTAAGTACCCCAGCCTGCGATAAATTACTAGATTTCAGCTCTAATATTTTAGTTTTAGATTGTGGGAGTAACAATATTGATGAACAAAAATATATTCATAAACAAGGAGCAAATCTTCTCATAATAGACCATCATGAATGTGAAAGTTATTTTAATGAAATTATTATTATAAATCCTAAAACTCCAGAAGATAAGTCTAATCTTGATGATTTATGTGCCACAGCATTATCATTCCTAGTTCTGGTTTTTTTAAACCATGAAGATATTTTTCAAAAAAAAGATATATTACAATACCTTGATCTTGTTTCACTAGCTACAATTTGTGATTTAGTTCCTCTAAATAATATAAATCGATCATTTGTTAAGCAAGGATTGAGGATAATTAATTCAGAAAATAAAAATAAAGGTATCCAAACTCTAATAAATCTAACAAAGATTAAACAGAAAATATCTGAGTATCATCTTGGATATATTATTGGGCCTAGAATTAATGCAGGGGGAAGAATGGGGGAGTCTTTACTGGCCTATAACCTTTTATCATCTGAAAACATACACCAAGCTATTCAAGTTGCACAAATTATTGAGTCTCATAATCAAAATAGGCAAAAAATTCAAACTAAAATCGTAAAAGAGATAGATTTAGACAATAACAATAACGTTAATATAAATTTTTTTTATGATGAAAAATGGCATATCGGTGTAGTAGGGATTATTGCCGGAAGGCTTATGCGTATAAATAACCGACCGTCATTTGTAATGACGCAGTCTAATGATTTAGTAGTTGGTTCTGGTAGATCTCAGGGTGAAAAAAATATTGGACTATTAATGATACAAGCAACACAAAAAGGTATTCTAGTAAAAGGAGGCGGTCATCACAAAGCCTGTGGTTTTACATTAAAAAAAGAAAATGTTGATACTTTTAAAAAATTTTTAATTGATCAGACAAAGGATATAGAAATTTTAAACGAAAAGTCTTATGACTCATTAATTGATGTGAATGTGATCAATGACAATCTTTTAAAAGACCTAGAATATTTAAGTCCCTTTGGTCAACAAAATGCAGAACCAATTTTCAAAATTGAAAAAGCTAAAATTGATATTTTAAAAATCTTTAAAGATAAGCATGCAAAATTAAAGGTATCTGATAACCTTGGCTTTTCATGTGAAGGTATGTTTTTTGATGTTTCATCAATAGATCTTAAAAATTATTTAGCAAATCGATCTGAGTTTAATTGTTATTTTAAGGTTAAAAAAGATCCGTATAGCGATAAAACTATAATACATCTTGAAGATATTCATTGATTGATTTTTTATTAAATCTAGCTATTTTGTTTGTTTTAAAGATCGATGTCTCCTTCGTCTAGCGGTTAGGACATCACCCTTTCACGGTGAAGACACGGGTTCGATTCCCGTAGGAGATGCCAAAATATTGACTTTTATTTCACTTAGTGAAATTGCTAAAATAATCTTTGTAAAGCAATCCATAAAGTCATTATTTGAATAGAAAGGATATAGACTAAATTATGCCAGGTAAAATTTCACTTTTCGTTCCAGGTCCAACCAATATGCCTGATAGAGTAAGACAGGCAATGGATATTTCAAATGAGGACCACCGTGCACCAGGCATGGATAAATTTTGGCATCCACTAATAAATGATTTAAAAAAAGTTTTTGAAACAACCTCAGGTCAACCAATTATATTTCCAGGTACAGGCTCTAGTGGATGGGAAGCAGCACTTACTAATTTATTAAGTAATGGAGATAAAGTTTTATCTGGAAGATTTGGACATTTTTCTCACCTTTGGATTGAAATGTGTAAAAAACTTCATATTGATGTTGAAGAAGTAGATTGTGAATGGGGCTCAGGAACGCCTCATGAAGAATTTGAAAAGATATTATCAGCTGATAAAGAACATAAAATAAAAGCTTTACTTGTTACACAAAACGAAACATCTACTGGAGTAACAAATGATGTTAAAGCCACAAGAGAGCTTTTAAACAATCTTAACCATCCAGCTTTATTATTTGTCGATGGGGTAAGCTCCATAGGTTCAATAAAATTTGAAATGGATGCGTGGGGCGTTGATGTTGCAGTCTCAGGATCTCAAAAAGGTTTTATGTTACCTGCAGGTCTTGCTATTACCTGCGTTAGTCAGAAGGCACTTGAAATTGCTAAAACTGCAAATTTACCTAGAGCCTATTACGATTATCAAGATATGTTAAAAATTAATGAAACAGGTTACTGGCCTTATACTAACCCAATGCCATTATTAAGAGGTCTTCGAGAGGCTCTTGATATGATGATGGAAGAAGGACTTGATAACATCTATTCACGTCATAAGTTTTTAGCTGAAGCAGTTCAAAAAGCCTCAAGTGCTTGGGGACTTAAACTTTGTGCAAAAGATCCATCTTTATATTCTAATACTGTAACAGCTATCATGGTTCCAGAGGGTATTGACTCCACAGACGTTGTTAAAACAGCTTACAATAAATATAATACTTCCTTCGGCGGTGGATTGAATAAAGTCGCTGGAAAGTTATTTAGAATAGGTCACCTTGGTGATTTAAATAGTACTATGATACTTGGAGCAATTTCGACAGCCGAATTAGCAATGTATGATGTAGGAATAAAGTTTGAACTTGGAAGTGGCGTTGCTGCAGCCATCAAACATTTAAAAGTCTAGATGAAAATTTGTATTTACGGTGCTGGTGCAATAGGTGGTTACCTTGGAGCAAAGTTAACTGAAATTGGCGCTGATGTCACTTTGATTGCAAGGGGCCCTCATTATGAAGCCATTAGACAAGATGGATTAAGATTAAGAAAAGATGGTAAAGAGCTTGTGGTTTATCCCAAGTGTGTTGACACAGCAGAGAAAGCAGGAAAGCAAGATTATATTTTTGTGACTCTAAAAGCGCATTCTGTGCCAGGTTGTCTTGATGCTTTTGAAGTACTTATGAAAGAAGATACGTCATTTGTCTGGGGTGTAAATGGTATTCCTTGGTGGTACTTTTATAATCACAGTAATCCTGGCTTCAAAGATAAAAAAGTTACCTCAGTAGATCCAGATGGAAGTCAATGGTCTCGAATAGGCCCTGAAAAAATTATTGGTTGTATTGTCAATCCAGCCTCAGAGGTCATCAAACCAGGTGTTATTCAACACCTAGAGGGTGACAAGTTTCAATTAGGAGAAATTAACGGCGAGGAAACAGATAGAATTAAAAATCTTTCTGAGACATTAGAAAAAGCTGGATTTCAAGCACCAGTTAGACCAAATATTAAGGGAGATATATGGCTAAAGCTTTTTGGTAACTTGTCTCTTAACCCTATCAGTGCACTTACTACATCTACTCTTGTCAAAATATGTAGCAACCATGAAGTTAGGGATGTTGTCAAAAATATGATGAATGAAGCACATGCTATTTCTCAAAGATTAGGAATTGACAAACCTTTTGATGTGGAAAGAAGAATAGATGCTGCAAAAGCAGTCGGTGAACACAAAACATCAATGCTTCAAGATTTAGAACGTGATCGCCCAATGGAAATTGATGCTTTAATTTCTTCAGTTCAAGAACTTGGAAGAATTACAAACATTCCAACACCAACAATTGATACAGTGCTCGCTTTAACAAAACTTAGAGCAAAAGAAGCAAAATTATATTAATTTAGTGCCTCTTTAATTGTTTCACCTAATTTTGCTGGTGACTTGGAGATATGAACTCCAGCTTCCTCTAAAGCACTAAACTTTGACTCAGCAGTGCCTTTTCCTCCGGATATAATGGCGCCGGCATGACCCATTCTTTTTCCAGCAGGAGCGCTTGCACCAGCTATAAAAGATGCAACTGGTTTTTTAATTTCAGATTTTTTTATAAACTCTGCAGCCTCTTCTTCAGCAGTGCCACCAATTTCTCCTATCATAATAATACCCTCAGTTTCAGGGTCTTTTAAAAACAGATCAAGACAGTCTATAAAGCTTGTACCGTTAATTGGATCTCCACCAATACCAATACAAGTTGATTGTCCTAGACCTACTGCAGATGTTTGAGCGACTGCTTCATAAGTAAGGGTCCCGGATCTACTAACAATACCTATTTTGCCTTTTTGATGAATATGGCCAGGCATGATACCTATTTTACATTCATCTGGTGTAATTATTCCTGGACAGTTTGGACCAATTAAACGTGATTTCGATTTTTCTAATTTTCTTTTTACCCGCATCATATCTAGTACTGGGACACCCTCAGTTATACAAACAATTAACTCTATATTAGCATCGATAGCTTCAATAATTGCCCCTGCAGCAAAGGGAGGTGGAACATATATTACAGTTGCATTTGCTTCAGTACTTTCTTTAGCTTCTTTGACACTGTTAAATACTGGAAGGCCCAAGTGTTCTTGACCACCTTTCTTTGGGGTCACGCCACCGACCATTAGTGTTCCGTATTTAATTGCTTGATCTGAATGGAAAGTTCCTTGCGAGCCTGTAAATCCTTGGCAAATTACTTTGGTATTTTTATCTATTAATACTGACATGATCTTTCCTTTAATTTAAAGCCCTAACTGCTTTTTGAGCTGCATCATCTAAATTATCAGCAGATATGATTGAGAGCCCAGATTTATTTAAAATTTCTTTTCCTAGGTCAACATTGGTTCCTTCTAATCTTACTACCAATGGAACCTCTATAGACAACTCTTTAGCTGCAGCTACAACACCTTCAGCAATGATGTCACATTTCATGATACCGCCAAAAATATTTACCAAAATTGCTTTCACATTTGGATCCTGCAAAATAATAGAGAATGCTTTTGCTACTCTTTCTTTTGTAGCTCCACCTCCAACATCTAAAAAATTTGCAGGACTGCCACCATGTAATTTAATAATGTCCATTGTGCCCATTGCTAATCCTGCTCCATTAACCATGCAACCAATTTGACCATCTAATTTTACATAGTTAAGTTCGTGTTTTGATGCTTCGATTTCAGCTGGATCTTCTTCAGTTTCATCTCTCATAGACACAACATCTTTATGTTTATAAAGTGCATTATCGTCTATGGATACTTTTGCATCTAAAGCTAAAAAATTACCTTCGCCAGTTAAAACAAAGGGATTAACCTCAACTAGAGATGCATCTGTTGATAAGAAGCTACTATATATTTTTTGAATTTGATCACAGAAGTCTGTTGATAGATTTTGATCTATTTTTAAACCTTTAATCAATTTATCTAAACTAATTTGATCAATCACACTATCCCCGGGTATGTAAACTTTAATGATTTTTTCAGGTTCTCTCTCAGCTACTTCTTCAATTTCCATGCCACCTTCGGTAGAAGCTATTATTGAAATTGAAGAAGTAGCTCGATCTACCAGCATACTTAAGTAATACTCTTTTTTAATATCACAACCCTCCTCAATATAAAGGCGATTTACTTGCTTTCCGCTAGGACCGGTTTGTTTTGTTACCAGAGTTTTACCAAACATTTTTTTAGCATTATCTTTTGCCTCATCCTTCGAAAAACAAACTCTAACTCCACCTTTTTCATCACCACTATCTTTAAACTTACCCGCACCTCGTCCTCCGGCATGAATTTGAGATTTCACCACCATTACCGGTGTTTGGATAGAGTCTACAGCAGTATCTATATCGCTATCATCCAAAACTGGATATCCATTTAAAACCCTTACATTATTATTTTTTAATAAAATTTTTGCTTGGTACTCGTGCAGATTCATGCCTGTTCTCCTTTTATATCTAATACTATTTTTCCGATGTGATCGGACTTTTCCATAACTTCGTGTGCTTTATTTACTTCATGCATTTTAAATGTTTCATAAATTGTAGGTTTATATTTACCATCCTCTATCAAAGGCCATATTTCTTTTTGCACTTGATCGACAATACTTCCTTTTTCTAAAGGAGTTCTAGACCTCAATGTTGAACCAGAAATTTTTAGTTGTTTGTTCATAATATGTAGGAGATTAGCTTCACCTTTAATCCCACCTAATGCAGCTATGTATGTGAGTCTTCCTTTAAAATTTAAAATTTTTAAATTTTTCTTTAGATATTCTCCTCCAACCATGTCTAATATAACATCAACTTTTATATTTTTATCATTAAAAAATTCCTCAAAATCTAAATCTTTATAATTAATAGCTTCTGTGGCTCCTAATTCTATACAGCTCTCACACTTTTGATTTGTCCCTGCAGTAACATAAAGATTTTTTGTATAGTTTTTAAGAATAGAAATAGCTGTAGTGCCAATACCACTGCTTCCCCCATGTACCAGGATAGTTTCATCTTTTTGGAAGTTTGATACATTAAAAATATTTTCATAAACAGTGAGTGTAGTTTCAGGCAAACCTCCCGCCTCAAGGGAATTTAAATTGCTTGGTAAGGGCATAACTTGTTTTTCATCAACATTTACAAATTCTGCATAACCACCACCTGCAAGAATTGCACAAACTTGATCTCCCAAGCTAAATTTTTTTACTAACTTACCTAATTTTGAAACTTTGCCAGAGCACTCGAGACCAATTATTTCACTTTCACCTTTTGGTGGAGGGTAGTGACCTTTTCTTTGAAGAATATCGGCTCTGTTGATACCAGCGTATTCAATTTCAATCTGTATTTGACTATCGAGAGGATCATTCAATACTTTTTCATCTATAAAGAGATCACCCTCATTATTATTGATAAATTTCAAAATTATTTCCTCTGGCATTTTGTATACATTATACAATTCTTAAAAACAATCTCTGTTATAAGGCTTATTAAAAGATAGCTTATACCAACAATATTCAGCAAAAATTTCAAACTATGGAACATTGAAAATTATTATTTTTCAATCCACTATAAATAGTCTATTCTACGCCCTAACCTATAGGAGGAAACAATATGTCAATAATTAAGAAATTAGCATTAGTAGTTGTTTCACTTTCACTTGTCGCTGTTAGCTCAGTGTCTTCTGCGAAGCCTTTTAGTCCGAAGAAGCCTGTTGAGCTTATCATTCCAGCTGGTCAAGGTGGTGGAGCTGACGAAATCGCTAGATTAGTTCAAGGTGTTATCGAAAAGAACGATTACGCATCTAAGCCTGTGATCCCAATTAACAAATCTGGTGGATCAGGTGGTGAAGCTATGACTTATGTTAAGAAAAAAGCTGGTGATGAGCACACACTTATCATTACTCTTAACAACGTTCTTACTACACCCGTAAACCAGCCAGAATTAGGCATTGATTTCTTTAATGACTTTACACCTTTAGCAAGACTTATCACTGATACTTTCCTAGTATGGATTGCAACAGAAGGTAAGAACACTGCTGGTGTAGAGACATTTGATGATTTCATTGACTTAGCAAAAGGTAACGGTCTTGTAATGGGTGGTACAGGAAGTATGTCTGAAGACGAATTACTTCTTGGTATGATGAGAGGTCAATTTGGATTTGACGCTAAGTATGTTCCATACAGCGGCGGTGGTGCTGTTGCTAAGGGACTAGTTGGTGGCGAGTCTGATTTCACATTAAACAACCCTTCAGAGCAAATGGGTTTCTACCAATCAGGTGACTCAAAAGCATTAGTCATGATGACTCCTGAAAGAAATCCTGCATTCCCTGAAGTACCATCTTCATATGAATTAGGTTATCCTGATCTTGAATACTACATGATGAGAGCATTTATGGCTCCGGCTGGTATTGATGCAGAAGTAGAGAAGTACTACACAGGTCTTCTTCACACTGTTTATCATGATGACGAATTCCAAACTTTCAATATTGACGACGGAAAGTTAATGAGTTGGTTAGAAGGTTTTGGTCTTAAAGACTTCTTAGCAATTGAATACGCTAAGCACGGTGAGATCATTAAAAACTTTAACTAATAATTAAGTTACGAGCGATATGAGCATAACAAACAAAATAACTGTCAAAAGAGCAGAAATTGCTGTTGCTGTTATTTTAGCGTTATGCTCAATCGCTCTAATGATTAAAAGTGCAGAGAATAGGATTACATGGAATGCAGAAGAAAATATGGGTGCTGGATTTCTCCCTTTTTACCTATCTCTTGGCATGCTCATATGCACTATTCTTACTATAATAAAATTTGTTTTAAAAAGATCACCACAATCTAAAGATGACAGTCCTTTTATTGATGCAGTGGCTTTTAAATTTATAGCTGTGACTATTATTTCATTAGTCGTCTTAGTTCTAGCTATTGGCTATCTTGGAATTTACTTTTCGCTTATTTTCTTTTTGGCATTCTACCTAAGATATTTTAGTGAAAAAAGAATCTCATTCATTACAATATTTGCAATAACAACACCTATATTAACCTTTTTATTTTTTGAGTGGATGTTGAAAATACCTTTGCCTCAGGGAGTATCTGAGCCATTATTTTATCCAGTCTACGACTTTATGTATGGTGGATTTTCATTTGCTGTGAAAATGATTTTTATTATTTTAACAGTTTTACTACCAACAGCTCTAGTTTTTTTAACATCTAGATTTATTAAATAATTGTTTAGAGTGAATAATTAAATCATATGGAAACAGTTGGATTTCTTTTAGACGGCATTTTTACATCACTTCAGTGGTTTAATTTAGCACTACTAATATTTGGATGCTTAATAGGTTTGTTTGTTGGAGCAATGCCTGGTCTTGGTTCAGTTAATGGTGTAGCAATTCTTATTCCCATTACTTTTATTATTCCACCCACTGCAGCAATAATTTTTCTTGCTGCTGTATACTACGGTGCAATGTATGGAGGAGCCATTAGCTCTGTTATGCTTGGAATTCCGGGAGCCTCTACTGCAGTTGCCACAGTTTTTGACGGCAGACCACTTGCGGTCAAAGGAGAGGCTATGACTGCATTAACTGCTGCTGCAGTTGGTTCATTTGTTGGTGGTACTGTCTCTGTTATTCTATTTACTTTATTTGCCCCACCTCTTGCTGAAGTTGCACTCAGGTTTAATGCTCCAGAAACATTTGCTTTAATGGTTATGGCTTTCGCAACGTTTGTAGGTTTAGGTGGAGACGATGTACCTAAAACTATTTTTTCAATTTTAATCGGACTAGCACTATCAACTATTGGTTTGGATTTAATTACTGGAAAACCAAGATTAATTTTCTTTAACATACCAGGTTTCCTTCATGGAATTAATTTCCTAGTTTTAGCTATAGGTATATACGGAATAGGCGAAATGCTTTGGACCCTTGAGGAGACAAAAGGCAAAGTTCAAATGTCAAAACTATCTGTTAACATGAAAGAAGTTGGAAGAGCATTTGGTGCACTTAAAAAAACTATTATGGCAATGAACATAGGCTCTTTTTTAGGCTTCTTTGTTGGAATTCTACCTGCAGCAGGTGCAACACCTGCTTCACTCATGTCATACGGTATCACAAAACAATTATCAAAAAACTCCAAAGAATTTGGAGAGGGTGTTCCAGCAGGTGTTGTAGCACCAGAGTGTGCAAACAACTCAGCAAGTACAGGAAGTATGCTTCCTATGTTAACACTTGGAATACCTGGATCTCCTACTACAGCTATTTTACTCGGAGGTATGATCCTATGGGGACTTACTCCTGGTCCTCTTTTGTTTACGCAAGAACCCGAGTTTGTATGGGGTTTGATCGGAAGTCTTTACATAGCAAATTTCTTTACACTTGTTCTAAATATTGCATTAATACCTGCCTTTTTAATGGTCTTAAGAATACCTTTTGCTATCTTAGCTCCAGTTATTTTTGTGCTTTGCGTAACAGGAGGTTATGCGCCCACTCAAAGTTTGCACGATGTATGGCTGATGTTACTATTTGGATTTGCAGGATATATCTTAAGAAAATTAGATTATCCAGTTGCACCTGCAGTTTTGTCAATTGTTCTTGGTCCTTTGGCTGAAAAAGCTTTAAGACAATCTTTGATTTTATCTGACGGTAGTATGGGGATATTTTTTGATGTTTCGGAAAAACCTATTGCAGCTGTGATAATGTATATAGCTATTGTACTTTTAATAATGCCCGCATTTGGTCCTCTCTATAGAAGACTCTTTAAAAAAAAACAAACAGCTTAAATGATTCAAAAAATAGGAGCTGTAAACCTCAAAGGTAAAGTATATGAGTCTTTAAAAAAATATATTTTATCTTTGAATATATATTTAAAAGAAAGTGATTTTCATTTAGATGAAAGACAATTGTCAGAAAAGCTAGGAGTTAGTCGAACACCTATAAGAGAGGCTGTTGCCAAATTAGAGCAAGAGGGTATTGTAAAAACCGTTCCAAGAAGAGGTGTGTTTGTCCATAGAAAATCAAAAAAAGATTTGGTTGATATTGTAACTGTTTGGGCAGGACTAGAGGGATATGCAGCACACTTAATTATTAAAAATTCAAAAAAAGAAGAAATAGAAAGTTTAAATAAATTCTGTCATTACTCTAAGGAGAACGTTTTATCTGAATTAGACAACTACTCAAAGGATAACATCAAATTCCATAATCAAATCATGAAATTAACTAAGGTTAAATTAATGGGAGAAATTTTGGAGTCTCAATTAATCCATTTACAATACCTTAGGAAAAAGTTTATAATCGAGTCAAATAGGGCTGTCAAATCTATTGATGAACACAATGACATTGTTAGATCTCTTGTCGCAGGACAGGCATCAAAAGCAGAAAAACTTCTTAAAAATCACGCACTTACATTAGTGGATAAGATTCAAGAAAGCATTAATTCATAAGGCAAAATTCTTTGCAACACCTAATAATCTGGTATACATTATACCACCAGAGAGGTTAAATATGTCTACAGGAACGAACGAACAAATGATAACTGGCGGTGAGCTAGTAGCTAAAGCCCTTAAAGCGGAGGGAGTTGAAGTGATTTACACTTTATGTGGAGGACACATTATTGACATTTATAATGGATGTTTAAATGAAGGAATTAAAATCATTGACGTTCGTCACGAAGAAGTTGCCTCTCATGCTGCTGACGGATACGCACGAATGACTGGTAAACCAGGTTGTGCAGTTGTAACTGCCGGTCCAGGAACCACTCATGCTTTAACAGGTGTTGCAAACGCTTTTAGAGCTGAAATTCCGATGCTTTTAATTGGTGGACAGAGTTCTCTTACGCAACATAAAATGGGATCTTTACAAGATTTGCCTCACGTAGACATGATGCAACCCATTACAAAATTCGCTGCTACAGTAATGTCAACTGAGAGATGCGCAGACATGGTCTCAATGGCTTTCAGGGAAACTAGAAATGGATCGTTTGGCCCATCTTTCTTAGAAATTCCAAGAGACATCCTTGACTCATCTATTCCAATGAGTAAAGCTGTTTTACCACAGGCAGGTAAGTATAGTGCCTCATCAAAAACATTAGCAGATCCAACAGATGTTCAAAAAGCTGCTGATATAATTTCAAAAGCAGAAAGACCTTGCGTACTTTTGGGTCAACAAGTTTGGACTTGCCAGTCAACTGATGAAGCAATTGAATTTGTTAGAAATATGAACATACCTGCTTATTTAAATGGTGCTGCCAGAGGTTCAATGGCACCAGGAGACCCACATCACTTTCATAGAACTAGAAGGAATGCATTTACTAAATCAGATTGTATTATAATTGTTGGAACACCATTCGATTTCAGAATGGGATATGGAAAAAGATTAAACCCAAATGCAACTGTGATTCAAATTGATATGGATTATAGAACCGTAGGAAAAAATAGAGACATCTCTCTTGGCTTAGTCGGTCATATTGGAACAACTCTAAAAGCTATTTCAGAGGCAGGAACAAAGAAAGATAGATCAGATTGGTTTGGTGAACTTCGATCAGGTGAAGAGGCCGCATTAGAAAAGCTGATGCCTACTTTTACAACTGATAAATCTCCAATCAGCCCTTATAGAGTGGCATGGGAACTTAATCAGTTTTTGAATGATGACACGATATATATTGGTGATGGTGGAGATGTCGTTACTATCAGTGCTCAGGCTGTACAACCAAGAATGCCAGGTGCTTGGATGGATCCCGGACCTCTTGGAACATTAGGAGTTGGAGTACCTTACGCGCTTGCTGCAAAATTAGCGGCTCCAGAAAAAGAAATTCTTTTATACTGTGGCGATGGAGCGTTTTCTATGACTGGTATGGATTTTGAGGCATTTGTTCGTCACAAAGCTCCTGTTTTAACTGTTATAGGTAACAACTCTGCTCAAAATCAGATCAGATTTGGACAAATTATGAAGTACGGAGAAGATAAAGGTAATGTTGGAAACATCCTAGGCGATGTTAACTTTGATGAATTTGCAAAAATCTTTGGTGGTCATGGCGAGGCTGTTAGAGAAGCAAAAGAAATTCAACCAGCCCTTAAACGAGCAAGAGAAGCTGTAAAGTCAGGTATCCCTGCTATAGTTAATATTTGGGTTGATAAAGAAGAATTTGCGCCTGGTACTAAAAACCAGACTATGTACAAATAAATCTTAGGAGGAAATCATGGAAGCTTTAAAAGGTGTCAAAATATTAGACATGACTCACGTTCAATCCGGTCCCACTTGTACACAATTATTAGCTTGGTTTGGTGCAGATGTAGTCAAAGTAGAAAGACCAGGAGTAGGAGACGCTACTAGAGGTCAATTAAGAGATGTTCCTGATGCAGACAGCTTGTATTTTACAATGCTCAATTCTAATAAAAGAAGTATTACACTAAATCCAAAGAAACCAGAAGGTTCAAAAATATTCACTAAACTAATAAAAGAATGTGATGTAATGGTCGAAAACTTTGCTCCAGGTGCTTTAGATAGAATGGGTTTTTCTTGGGAAAAAATTCAGGAGATAAATTCAAGAATGATCTATGCATCTGTTAAGGGCTTTGGTCCGGGTAAGTACGAGGATTGTAAAGTTTATGAGAATGTTGCTCAATGCGCAGGTGGATCAGCATCAACAACAGGTATGCTTGGCGAAGTCCCACTAGTTACCGGCGCTCAAATAGGAGATAGTGGAACAGGATTACATCTAGCATTAGGCATTGTTACCGCATTGTTTCACAGAGAAAAGTCAGGAAAAGGTCAAAGAGTATCTGCTGCTATGCAAGACGGTGTTTTAAATCTTTGCAGAGTAAAACTTCGTGATCAACAAAGGCTCTCCAAAGGACCTTTAAAAGAATACTCTCAATTTGGAGAAAATATTCCTTTTGATGACGCCACGCCTCGTGCAGGTAATGACTCTGGTGGAGGTCAACCAGGAAGAATTCTAAAATGTAAAGGTTGGGAGACTGATCCTAATGCCTATACTTATTTTATTACTCAAGCTGCAGTTTGGGAAAAAGTATGTGATGTTATTGGAAAACCTGAATGGAAAGAAGACGAGAGTTACTCAACTCCTGCGCTTAGATTACCAAAACTTAATGAAATCTTTAATACAATCGAAGCTTGGACTAAGACTAAGACAAAATTTGAGGTTATGGATATATGCAACCCTCTTGATATACCAGTTGGCCCAATCCTTTCTCTAAAAGAGTTGGCTGAAGATCAAGGACTGCGAGATACCAATACAATAGTTGAGGTTGATCATCCTGAAAGAGGAAAATATTTAACAGTTGGCAATCCAATTAAATTATCAGACTCTCCAGCAAAAGTTGAAAGGTCTCCACTTCTCGGAGAACATACAGATGAGATACTTAAGGAATTTTGCCAAATGAGTGAAGATGAAATTAAAGCTGTAAGAGAAGCCGGAGCAGTATAAGATACATTCAATTTTAAGGAGACATAATGAAGTTAATTTTAATGGGACAACAAGCATTTGGAAAAAGTGCTTTAGAAAAATTTCATACAGAAACAGAGCACGAAGTTGTAGCAGTATATTGTGCTCCCGATAAAGAAGGTAAACCAGTTGATCCTGTAAAGGAATATGCCCAAAGTGTAAGTCTCCCAGTATTTCAACCATCGAACTTTAAAGATCAAGAGGTATTAGATCAAATAAGGTCACATGGAGCAGATTTATGTGTAATGGCATATGTTATTATTTTCGTTCCTGAAGGGGCAAGAGATATTCCTACTCATGGTTCAATATGTTTTCACCCTTCATTACTTCCATTACATAGAGGCCCAAGTTCTATTAACTGGCCAATCATTGGTGGATCAACTAAAACAGGTCTCTCAATCTTTTATCCTAACGACGGATTAGATGAAGGTGAGATATTACTTCAAAAAGAAGTCGACATAGCACCCGATGATACTTTGGGTGATGTTTACTTCAAAAAAATATTTCCATTGGGTCTTGATGCTTGCGTAGAAGCAGCAAATCTAATTGAGTCCGGAAACGCACCAAAAACACCCCAAGACGACTCTAAAGCTACATATGAATCTTGGTGCAAAAAAAGTGATGCCCGAATTGATTGGAAAAAGCCTGGAAATGAAATTTACAACCTAATAAGAGGCTGTAACCCTCAACCAGGTGCATGGGCTGAATTTATGGGAGATGAGTATACATTCTACGATAGTAAATTTATTGATGAACAAAGCGCAGAGCATTTCCCTGGTCAAATAATATCAATAAGTACTGAGAATGTTAGAATAGCTGTAAAAGGTGGATTTATTGAAGTATCAAGGTTTAAATCTGATCAAGGTAAATTATTTGTAAAAGACATGAACACTGCAGTATTTACAGAGGGTGATTTATTCTCATAATAGCTTTTAGTGGCTAAACATAATAAAGATTCACTTAAGACCTTATCGTTTATAACTTATTTCATAATACTTTTTGTATTTTGGTTTATTTTATCAGGTTACTTAAAAACTCTTTTACTTTTCTTTGGTGTTATCAGCGTTCTTTTTGTTTTTTGGATGTCCTACAGAGCTAAAGCACTTGAGGAAGACTCTCTTCCATTAAAAATCATACTTAGATTACCATTTTATTGGATTTGGCTTTTCAAAGAAATTTTTAAATCTGGAATAACAACAACAGTTTTAATTTGGAATGGTAAATACTCACCTCAACTCATAACAGTTAAAGCATCTCAGAAGAATAGAACAGGAATTGCAAACTATGCAAATGCTATCACTCTTACACCTGGTACAGTAACAATAGAAGTAGATAAAAAAATATTTCTTGTTCATGCATTAAGTAAGAAACTATCTGAAGATTTGCAGACAGATGATATGAACAAAGTAATTACAGATTTAGATAAATGATCTTTTTTGCAACATTATCTGTTTTGGGGGTCTCTGTAGCATTATGCTTAGTTCGAGCAATTAAAGGACCAACTCCTTTTGACAGAATATTATCTATATCAAGCATCGGGACAATTATAGCGATAGGCATTAGTGTTCATGGTTTTGCATTTGAAAGGCCTGATTTTGTCGATATTTCTTTGATGTACATACTTTTGAATTTTTTAGGCACCATAGCAATACTTAGGTATTACAAAATAAAAAGGAAAAAAAGTAATGTCTTATAATTATATTGAATTGATCACTCTTATCTTATTAGCAATAGGTTGCTTCTTCATTTTATCTGGGAGTTTAGGCTTAATAAAGTTACCCGATGTATTTAGTCGAATTCATGCTGCCGGCCTAATTGATACACTAGGATCAGGTTTTATAGTCTTAGCTTTAATAATTTATTCAGGTTTTAGTTTATTAAGCCTTAAACTAATGTTGATACCTATATTTTTAATATTCACCAGCCCTGTAACAGGTCATGCCATAGCTTTATTTGCCCATGAGTCAGGGTATAAACCAAAAGGAAAAAATAAAAAATGAACTTTTTATTAATTAATTTTTTTTTAATTTCCCTGTTACTAGTAACAACTTTTTTTATTTTTAAAACTACATCATTAATAAGCGTGGTAGCTCTTACTGGAGCATTTACTTTGCTCTGTTCTGCTATTTACGTAAATTTAGATGCAGTTGATGTAGCATTTACAGAAGCGGCTGTAGGGTCTGGTATATCAACTATTTTAATGGTAATGGCTGCTGCAAAATTACCTGAGGGAAAAAAAAATAAATTAATAAATTTATTTCCAAGTATTATCCTCGCAGTATCGATATCACTAATATTGATTATCATAATTGCTAATCTCCCATTACTTGGAGATCCAAATGCTCCAATCCATCTTCATGTAGTTCCAGAGTACCTTAAGGAAAGCAAAGACTTTTTTCACATACCAAATGTCGTAACTAATATTTTAGCTAGCTATAGAGGTTTTGATACTCTTGGAGAAACAATTGTTATATTTACTGCAGGCCTAGGTGTTATAGCCTTGTTAACTAGTAACACTCTTAATCGTAAAACAAACTTTAAGAAAAATAATAAAAAAAATGAGAGATAAAATTTCATCTAGTCCAGTATTAAGTGTCGTTAGTAAAATTCTTTTTGCTCCGATTATTATATTTGGGCTTTACGTGCAATTCCATGGCGACTATGGACCAGGAGGAGGATTTCAGGCAGGAGTAATAGTGGCGGCTGCTTTTATTTTATATTCAATGATATTTGGGCTTTCAAAAGGCGAAACTTTAGTTCCGATAATGATTAATCGATATTTAATGTGTGTTGGTGTCTTGTTATATGCAGGCGTTGGAATAGTTTCAATTCTTCTTGATGGTATGTACTTAGATTATAATGTTCTGTCATCAGACCCTTCAACTGGTCAACATATAGGCATTATATTAGTTGAACTTGGAGTAGGTATCACTGTTGCAACAGTAATGATTGCCTTGTATCACTCCTTCGCATCTTTTGGAGAGATTAATGAGTAACTTTATTTATTTTTGGAACCATTTCGCCTTTATATTACTGATGGTTGGTGGTTTATTTATAATTATCACGAGTCAAAACTATTTAAAAAAGGTAGTTGGCTTAGCAATTTTTCAAACTGCAGTCTTTGTATTTTTTGTATCACTTGCAAAAGTTTTAGATGGAACAGCTCCTATTTTAACAAAAATGGAAAATGCTTATTCAAATCCATTACCACATGTCTTAATACTAACTGCTATTGTGGTTGGTGTTGCAACTTCAGCACTGGGATTAGCGTTAGTGCTACAAATCTACAGGAACTACGAAACAATCGAAGAAAAAGAAATACAGTCTTTGGAGTTAAAGTCAGATAAATAAATGTTTAATTTATTTTTAGATGATGCTGCTGCATTGGTAGTGGTTTTACCTCTACTAATTTCAGCAATTATTACTTTCATGCCATCAAAAATATGGCCTTGGATTATCTCACTTGTCACTTTAGTTTTACATTTGGTTTTATCTTTACACCTTCTAAAAGAAATTTCTATTTCAGGTTTAATAATATACGAGTTTGGAAATTGGGAACCACCATGGGGGATTTCTTTCAAAATAGATGGAGTCAACATTGGGCTTCAATTGTTGTTTTCAATTTTTGCTTTGATATCAACTTTTTATTCTAGAAAAATATTTTTAAGCGAAATTGATTCTAGGGACTCCGGAAAAGCTTACTCTTTGTGGTTGTTGGCAATTGGAAGTTTAAACGGGATTATCTTAACCAACGATATTTTTAATTTATTTGTTTTTTTAGAAATATCTGCATTAGCTTCTATTTCCTTAATCGCATTGGGTGCAGGTCAAAATAGAAAAGCGTTATTAGCGGCATTTAATTATCTAATTATCGGAGCTATCGGTGCTACATTTTATGTAATTGGAGTAGGTTTTGCTTATGCAATGACAGGAACGTTAAATATGAATGATCTCGTCATTCAGCTGGCTCAATATTCTGACGGCCAGTTAGCTATCTTTGCCGGAATGTCATTTATGCTTATTGGACTTATGGTAAAAGCTGCAATTTTTCCTGTCCATATTTGGTTACCCCCTGCATATAGTTATGCTCCCTCAGCTGTTTCAACTCTTTTGGCTGCATTAGCCACAAAAACAATTCTTTATTTTTTTGTGAGACTTTTGTACGAGGTATTCATAATATATCCAAGTTACTTAAGCTTATTTTTAGATTTTGTTTTATATCCTTTATCTTTACTCGCTATATTTATCGGAACTTTGATAGCTATATATCAAGATGATATAAAAAAACTTTTGGCATTTTCCTCAATTGCTCAGATAGGTTATATAACTCTGGCTTTTAGTCTTGAAGACCATAGTGGTATTACTTCAGGTTTTATTCATATATTTAACCATGCTTTAATTAAAGGAGGTTTGTTTATGGCTGTTGGTTACTTTGCTATTCTTCAAAAGGATAGGGTGACCCTTACTAGTTTAAAAGGTTTTGGCTACAAATACCCAATAACTTCATTTGCTTTATTAATTTGTGGACTATCTTTAATTGGATTGCCTTTAACTAATGGCTTTATTTCAAAATTGTATTTATTTCAAGCTCTTTACACAAACCAGATGTACTTTTCAATCGCTTTGGTAGCGGTAAGTTCAGCATTAGCTGTTGCATACTTTTGGAAAATAGTGGAACAGATGTGGTTTTCTGAAATCAAATTTAAATTAGAAAAAGAGGATGCTTATATTTATTTACCAATATGGATAATTACAGTCTCTATCATTGTTTTTGGAATATATTCATCACCAATAATAGAATTTTCTAACTTGTCTGCAGACTATCTAATATCAGGTTATCAAAATTGAGTAATTCTTTTTTAATCATACTGGGTATTATTACCCCATTATTTGCAGCATTATTTTCTTATGTCTGTAGATATAATAATAATTTAAGAGACTCTTTTGGTATAATAGGTGGTCTAGTAACCTTTTTAATTAGTTTAAAAATTTTTCATGGCATACAAAATAACGAAATATTTCAAATAACTTTTTTTACACTTTTTGACGGAGTTGATTTTACTTTTAAAGTTACCGCTCTTGGATCTATTTTTAGTTTAGTAGCCTCATCTCTTTGGATACTGGCTTCTATTTATACTATAGGTTATATGAGAGGAGCTGGTGAAAAAAATCAAACAAGATTTGTAATTTTTTATTCAATTGCAATCCATGCTGCACTGGCAATAGCTTGGTCTGGAAATCTTCTAGTCTTATTTATTTTTTATGAAATATTAACATTTTCAACTTTCCCTTTAGTTGGACATAAACAAAATACTGAGTCACAATCTGCAGGACGACTTTATTTATCAATTTTAGTCGGCACTTCTTTAATATTTTTCTTACCAGCTATATTTTGGATTTGGCTTGAAACAGGGACTCTGGATTTTCAAGATGGAGGAATATTGATAAATCAGTTTCCAGCAGAGTACCTTTCTCTTCTAATAGCCATGCTTGTATTTGGAATTGGTAAAGCAGCGATTATGCCAATTCATCGATGGTTACCGGCAGCAATGGTGGCACCAACTCCAGTTTCTGCTCTACTTCATGCAGTAGCTGTTGTAAAAGCTGGTGTTTTTAGCTTTCTTGTAGTTATTGTTTATATAGTAGGTCCTGAATTTTTGCTTCAAACAAAAAGCTCAGATTGGTTAGTTTGGTTAGCATGTTTTACAATTATGGCATCCAGTATCATTGCAATTACAAAAGATGATTTAAAAGCTAGATTAGCTTATTCTACTATTAGTCAACTTTCTTATATAATTCTTGGAGCCGCTTTGGCTTCATCACTAGCGTTAAAAGGAGCTTCCTTTCATATAATTACTCATGCTCTGGGTAAGATAACTTTGTTTTTTTGTGCTGGTGCTATTTATGTAACAGCCCACATTAAAAAAGTAAGTGAACTAAAAGGTATGGGTTTTAAATTACCATTGATATTTTTTGCTTACACTTTAGGAGCTCTATCAATTATCGGGGTTCCTCCATTTATAGGTTCATGGAGCAAATTTTATTTAATAATGGGTTCTATTGAAAGAGAATTTATTGTTGTTGCTATAATTTTAGGCATATCTTCACTTTTGAATATTTATTATTTATTACAACCAGTTGTAATGGGATTTACTCAAACCTCTAGAAGAGAAGTAAAGTTAACTAAAGCTCCTTTAACTGTTTGGCCACCAGTAATTACCGGATTGAGCTGTTTAATATTCTTTTTCTATGCAAACTATTTCTTAAATAATGTAAGCGGAGTAATAGTGATTTAAATGAAAAAGAATGATTTAACAAGTATGGGTAAAAGTTTTACAAAGTACATACTTATCATTGGGGCACTCTTAATTCTTTTAGATTTTACATTCCATAGACATGAATATTTTTCATTTGCTGAGATTTATGGTTTTCCAGCTTTTTTTGGATTTATAAGTTTTGTTTTTATCGTTTTGTTAGGAAAGTGGTTAAGAAAATTCTTAATGAGAAAAGAGGACTATTATGATCAGTAACATTATCCCAGGTTTAATAATGATACTCACTTCATTCTTATTACCAACAATACCTCAATATTTTAGACACCCTGCAATGTTACTTTCGGTGGGTTTGTCAGCTTTATCATTATTCAATGGTTATGGAACTTTTTTAGAGTGGGATGTACTTGGATTAAATTTAATATTATATCAATCTGATAGCTTAACTTTTCCATTTTCTATTATTTTTCATATTGCAGCTGTTCTAGTCATTATCTTTAGCTGGCATAGTAAAAACTTAATGGAGCATATGGCGACACTCGCTTATGCTGGTTCAGCGATAGGTGCACTTCATGCTGGTGACTTCTTTAGTTTATTTATATGGTGGGAAGCCACGGCTCTAACTTCAGTTTTTATAGTATTTGCAGGAAATACTAAAGCAGCAAGAGACGCAGCCATGAGATATTTGATTATTCAAGTCTCCTCTGGTGTATTGCTTTTAATTGGAGCATGTTTGTTGTTGTATCAAACTGGAAATCACAACTTAACTGTTTTAGATCTGACTACAGATTTTGGAATTTTTATATTTATTGCTTTTGGAATTAAAGCTGCCTTTCCCTTTTTAAATGGCTGGTTACAAGACTCATATCCTGAGTCTTCTGTTACGGGTACAGTGGCGTTATCGGCATTTACAACAAAACTAGCTATTTATGCATTAGCCAGAACGTTCCCAGGCACAGACTCATTGATTTGGATTGGAGCTATTATGACAGCGTTCCCTGTCTTTTTTGCTGTAATTGAAAATGATTTAAGAAGGGTTTTATCTTTTAGTCTAAATAATCAATTAGGTTTTATGGTAGTTGGTATTGGTATCGGAACTGAGCTATCACTTAATGGAACAGTGGCTCATGCATTTGTTCATATTATATATAAAGCCTTACTTTTTATGAGCATGGGAGCTGTTTTATATAGAGCAGGAACCACAAAAGCTTCAGAATTAGGTGGTCTATATAAATACATGCCCTTTACTACAATCTTTTGCATCATAGGTGCCATGTCTATTTCTGCCTTTCCATTGTTTAGTGGTTTTGTAGCAAAGTCTTTAATCATGTCCTCTTTAGGAGGTATGGGTATGGTTTTAATTTATTTTGTATTATTTTTTGCATCTGCAGGTGTGTTAGAGCACTCGGGAATAAAGATACCTTATTTTGCATTTTTTGCGCATGAGAGAAAATCAAAAGTGAAAGAAGCACCCATTAATATGCTTATAGCGATGGGCATTGCAGCTTTTTTATGCATTGGAATTGGAGTTTTTCCTAAATACTTATATCAGATACTTCCATACACAGTTGAGTACCAACCATATACGATAGACCATGTTATAAGTCAGCTTCAACTTTTAGTTTTTGCTATTATTGCGTTTCTATTTCTCGTTAAATTTAAACTTTATCCTTCAGAGATTAAATCTACTGTATTAAACTCTGATTGGTTTTATAGAAAAATGCTCCCCGGTATAGGAAAACCACTATTTAAAAAAATAGGTTTGTTAACAGAATTTATTTACGAAAATTTAAGGTTTTTTTTCAGATTGATATTAAATAAATCTCATAAATTTAGTAATTCATCGTATATAAAAGTAACAACACCTAGTTTTGCAGGAACAATTCTCATATCAATATTATTTATAATGCTGCTAATTGTATTGTTATAATTATTTTTTTATTTTTGAGGACTCAAGCTTGATAGCCTCTTGGATAAAGATTTGCCATATCCTCACTATAATTTCAGGATCAATTTTATTTCTTTTTGCCTTTGATTGAACAGATTTCAAAATGTGAGTAATTCTTTCGTGGTCAATTATTTCATCTTTACTCTTTTTTAATTTAGTAACTTTATGAATTTCCTTAAATCTATCTCCAATTAATTCAATAATTTTATTATCAATATTATCAATATCTTTCCTTACTTTTTGTAGATCATCCATATTATTTTTTTTAGCCATTTTTGATTATTACTGTAAATTAAATTTATATGAATTTTAAAAATACTAAACATAAAGTTGCTGTATTCTGTGGTTCAATGTATGGATCAAATAAAAAATTTAAAGAATTAACTATTACAGTAACTAAATACTTGGCCCAAAATAATTATGATATTGTTTATGGAGGCGGGGATAATGGATTGATGGGTGTTGTAGCTAACACAGCTTTAAAATATAATTCTCATGTAACGGGCATTATCCCTTCTTTCCTTGATAAACGTGAAAATATCCACTCTAAAATTAATAAAATTTATGTGACTAAAACAATGGAACAAAGAAAAAAAAAGTTTCTACAAATATCAGATAGCTTCGTAGCCTTACCTGGAGGAGGAGGTACAATTGAGGAAATAAGCTTAGTTGTAAGTGCACTTCAATTAGGAGTAATCAAGAACAAAAAATGTTTAATATTTAATTATGAAAATTATTGGAATGACATAATCAATCAATATAAAAAAGTTGTGAATGCTAAGTTTGCATACAAAAATTTTAAAGATTTATTTTTAGTATGTAATAACCTTACTGAATTTAAAGAGATCTTTTAATTATGTTTTAAATAATTTAACCAATTTCTCAACTCTCTATTCCGGATATTATCATTTAATAAAGATTGACTATAGCTATTAACATTCGGTTTTTTGTAATCCTCGATTAGATTAGTAATTTGATTTTTAGTGAATATTTTTTCTTTGAGTAAAATACTTTTTCTTGCCTTAAGAATTTTGCCAGTATATTTAAAATTAAATTCAGGATGATATTGGGTGCCCCAAAAATTTTTAGTTACTAGAGACTGAATCGAAAAATGATTATCAGAGAGAATTTTTGAATTGTTTGGTTTTTGAGAAATATGGTCTAAATGTGAGGCAAAAGCATCAAACACTGATGGTTTATTAGTATACATTGGGTGTATCTTACCAAACTTGTTAATGCTGATATTATAGGCTATTCCAATCTCCCTTCCTTTGGGGTTTTTTTTAACTGCTCCATTATTTGTAACTGTATAAAGTTGCATTCCCCAACAACTTCCAAACATATTTATTTTTAATTCTGACATTTTTTTCATTAAAGAAATTTGATTTTTAATCTCTCGAGTATTGTCATAAATATTAAGGCTAGAACCAGTCCATACTACTCCTCTAAATGACTTTATGAAGTTTTCTTCGTATATCTTATTTAAGTCCATTGATGGATAAATAAATGTAGTTCTTATATTTGGATTTATGCTTTTTAACTGATCTCTATAAAATTCACAGATTGGTTGTAATTTATGTTTTGCTAGCTTACCCCATCCGTTTTTATCGTATCCATTAACTATTAGTAAATTCATTCATATTTAATATATTTAGATTATCTAGATGTCAGCATTTATCTACAAATCAATTTCTGTTCTTTTTTTTGTTTTAATGAGTGTGTGTATCAAAGCTACTGGAGATAATTTACCACTGTTTGAAGTAGTTTTTTTTAGAAGCTTTTTTGCTCTTATTCCACTGTTTTTAGTTATTTTTTATTTTAATTTAAAAATCAATTCTATAAATAACTACAAACTTCACTTTTTAAGAGGCTTAGTAGGCATTGCTGCCATGTCATTATTCTTTATATCCTTAAGGTATGTACCATTAATTGAAATGCAAACTATTAGCTATTCCTCAGTTTTTTTTATATCAATATTATCAATTTTTTTCTTAGGAGAAAAAATTGGTTATAGAAGAGTAATTGCAATTATTGTGGGTTTTATAGGAGTAGTAATTATTTTAAAACCAGATGTTAATTTATTTAGTAATTATTCTGTTTTACCTCTTTTAGCTAGCATTTTTCTATCAATGGCTGTCATAATTTTAAAAAAAATACTATTAACCAATAATAATATATTGAGTGTTTGGACTTTTACACTTTTTGCCACTTTATTCAGTTTATTCTTTTTTAATGATGATTGGATTTGGCCTAATAATTTTGATTTGGTTCTTTTAATTGCATCCGGCATTTTAGGTTTTGTGGCACAGCTTTGTCTCTCCAAATCTTTTCAACTAGCAGATGCTTCCGTATTAGCACCTCTAGATTTTACATCTGTAATATGGGCTTTTTTAATTGGATATATTATCTTTGGAGAATTTCTTTCAAGAGAAGTATTGTTAGGGGGGCCATTAATATTATTATCTGTGGGATATATTTTTTATCGTGAGACAGTTCTTCGTAAAAAAATTGTTTTAGGCAGTAACAAACAATTCTAATTAAAGTTTAGACAGTACATTTTTTTTTTGATAATAAAAACATATGGATTATCTACATACAATGGTTCGTGTCAGTGATATTGATCAGTCAATTGATTTTTATTGCAATAAATTAGGCTTGGTAGAATTTTCTAGAAAAGAAAGTGAGAAGGGACGTTTTACTTTAATTTTTCTTTGTGCTCCTGGCGATAAAAATACAGCAGAAAGTGAAAAAAAACCCCTTTTGGAATTAACATATAATTGGGACAAGGAAGAGTACCAAGGTGGTCGAAATTTTGGACATCTTGCTTTTAGAGTAGATAATATTTATCAAGTTTGTGAAAATCTTATTAAAAATAACGTAGTAATAAATAGACCTCCAAGGGATGGTTATATGGCGTTTATTAAATCACCAGACGGTATTTCCATTGAGTTACTTCAAAAGGGTGAGAGTCTTGAAATCAAAGAACCTTGGTCAAGTATGGAAAATAATGGTTCTTGGTAAATTATATCTCAGAGAGTTTTTTTTCTATATCTTCTCTAGTTAAATTACCATTATTTTGAGATATCACCTCTAAAGCCTTACGAATGATATCTTCATCCCCTGGCTCCTCTAGATCAGATAAGATTATCTCTCTGAGTAATTCTGAATTATCAGATTGTCCAATATCATCAAGAATGAATTGAGCAAAAACTTTATTTCTAGAATTTCTCTTTTCAAATTCAGTTTGCTCTTTTTGACTTTGTTCTGCTTCAAAAGCCTTTTGTCTATCTTTAAATTTATCCATAGTTAATTATTTCATAGTTGGCATGTTGAGTGAAGCCCCTGCGACATCATCTGGCCATCTTGATGTTATAGTCTTTCTTTTGGTATAAAAGTTAATTCCTTCTTCTCCATGCATTCCATGACCACCAAATATTGAGCCTTTCCAGCCACCAAAAGTATAAAATGACATAGGCACTGGTATAGGAATATTGATACCAACCATCCCAATTTGGACATTCTTCATAAAATTTCTTGCGAATGCCCCATTAGATGTATAAATGGAAGTTCCATTTCCAAATTTATGCTTATTTATTAAGTTCAAAGCATCTTCAAAGTTGTTCATATTCAACACAGATAAAACAGGTCCAAATATTTCCTCTTTGTAAATGGACATATTTTCGCTAACGTCATTAAATATTGTAGGACCAACAAAATTACCATTTTCATAACCTTGTAGACTAATTCCTCTGCCATCTAGTTCTAATTTTGCACCTTCTTCAACTCCTTTTTCAATAAATGAAAGAACTTTTTGTTTGTGTTCTTTTGTAATGAGTGGTCCCATTTCACTTTGTGGGTCTAAAGACTCTCCAACTTTAATTTTATTAGCTTTCTCTTTTAATAAATCCATAAATGGTTTTTGGATTTTACCAATAGGCATAGCTACTGAAGTTGCCATGCAACGTTCACCCGCAGATCCAAAAGCAGCCCCAATTAATCCATTTACTGCATCCTCTAAATTTGCATCTTCCATTATTAGCATATGGTTTTTTGCACCACCAAGAGCTTGAACTCTTTTATTTGTTTTTGAACACTCAGTGTAAATATACTTAGCGACAGGTGTTGACCCAACAAAACTTACAGAAGAAATATCTTCGCATTGAAGAATTAGATCTACGACATTTTTATCACCATTTACTACTGTAAGAATATTATCAGGAAGACCTGCCTCACTTATTAATTCTGCAAGTTTCAAAGAGCATTGAGGAACTTTTTCAGAGGGTTTAAGCATAAAGGCATTCCCACATGCAATTGATAATGGAAACATCCACATTGGAACCATAGCTGGGAAATTAAAAGGTGTTATTCCTGCACAGATTCCTAAAGGTTGTTTAATATCAAACAAATCTACGTTTGTGCCAACGTTAATTGAGTGATTTCCTTTCAACAAATGTGGTATACCGCATGCAAAGTCAACTACTTCAAGACCTCTTTGTAAAGATCCTTTTGCATCAGAAAATACTTTACCATGTTCTTCAGAAATGATTTTTGCAATCAAATCAAAATTTTTTTCAATTAAAACTTTAAACTTAAATAAAATATCACTTCTCTTTGTAATAGGAGTATTGGCCCATACAGATTGAGCTGATTTCATTTTACTAATTATTTTTTCAAACTCATTTCTAGTGGTTTTTGGTACATGTGCATATTCCTCACCCGTACTAGGGTTATATAATTTTATAAACTCTTCTGAATTACTAGATAATCCCTTAGAGTCAAAGAAATTTTCAATTATTTTCATGTGATGTTTTTATTATTAAATTTGTTTTTAGTAAAGATAATTGATTTATTTTAACTCATTTGTTATGATAAAGACTTTAAGGGGTGCTGAAAGGCTGAGAAAGGTAATACTTAACCCTCGAACCTGATCCAGGTAATTCTGGCGTAGGAAGTTTCCCTTAAATACTTTTAACAATTTATACAAATTAAATGGAAATTATTTTTTTAATATTACTAGGACTAATTTTTACTGCATCATTTATATTTTTAAAAAAAAATGAATTATCAGATGATAAATTTGTTATTAAAAATAAATATAACATATTTTTCTCAACTTCTTCTTTTGTATCATCAGCATTAGGTTTTTGGATAATTTTTTCACCAGCAGCGGCAGCTACTTGGGGTGGAATGGGCAATGTCATTGGTTATGCTCTAGGTGCTGCAATGCCTTTAATTTTATTTATATTTATAGGAAAATACGTAAGAAAAGTATTTCCAGATTCGTCGGGCTTTCATGATTGTATTGAAAATAGATTTGGTAAAAGTTTATCACACTTTGTCATAATAGTTTCGTTAATTTACATGACAGTGTTTTTAACAGCTGAGATTACAGCTATCTCAAAGTTCTTTAATTTTTTAAATGGTACCTCTTATTGGATTTCTTCAATGATAATTATATTAATAGCTTTATCATACGTTCTAATTGGCGGTCTATCAGCAACAATATTCACAGATTTAATTCAATTTATATTTATTATAGGAATTTGTTTGTTTTTAGTTTTTAAAATTCCATTCCAAGAGTTTTCGGACAATACTTCTTTTATGACCGAAAATGCACATTTATTCGACTTTAATAATCAATTTTTATGGATTACGGGTTTAACTTTTTTAATAGCGGTTACATTTACTAATCTTTTTCACCATGGTAATTGGCAAAGAATTTATGCTGCTAAAGATGATAACACACTAAGTATAAGCTTAATTATATCTACTTTAATTATATTTATAATTGTTTATTTCATTGGATATTCTGGATTGGTATCAATTTCACTTTATTCCATGGACGATCCTGACTTAACTTTTGTAAAACTTTTTGGGCTACTGGAAACCTCGTTTATAAAATATATATTTGTAATATTGGCCGCTTCACTAGTATTGAGCAGTATCGATACTTTAATAAATGCAATAAATTCTCAGATTGTCTCGCTCAGCAAGAGTTATTCTTTTAGGTCTTCCTCAAACATCCACTTTATTATAGTTTTTTTAGTGGCAGTTTTTATACTATCTTCACAGGGTTACAATGTCTTGTACGTATTTCTAATTGCTGATTTACTTTGTTGTTGTTTAGTTTTACCTTTTTTGCTGGGTTTGTTTGGTTTTAATATCTCTATCAAACAAATTTACATAATATCGTTTTTGAGTTTACTACTGGGAGTATTAATATTTCCTGATCCCTCATTTAGTAAAAATATAATGAGTGATTTTTTAAATATTAATTTAACATTTATCAATAATTATAAATTATTTTCATCATTTTTAGTGCCAATTTTATTTTCGACAATATTGACACTATTGATGAAAAAGAAAGGAGTATGATGGAACATATTTATAATGATTTAAAAAACCTACGGGAAAAAGGAGCGCTCGTGCATTGTATAACTAATTACGTGGCAATGAACATTAATGCGAACACGCTCTTATCAATTGGAGCATCTCCGTTGATGTCTCATGCTAGAAGTGAACTTGGAGAAATAGCTGCCATTTCGTCTTGTTTAGTTAATAATATTGGAACGCTAGATGACAATTGGAGACCTAGCTTTTTAGAGGCTTCTAAATTCTACGTTGAACAAGAAAAACCAATCATACTAGACCCTGTTGGCTCAGGTGCGAGTAAATTAAGAACCCAAACTTGCCTCGACATAATTAATGGTTCCAAAAAATTAATCATCAGAGGGAATGCGTCTGAAATTCAATCACTAGTTGATCAAAATAAAATTTCTTCAAAGGGCGTAGATTCTTCAATTGAAAGCCACGCTGCTATTGAGTCTGGTAAAATTTTATCTAAAGAGAATGATTGTGTAGTATTTATTAGTGGTGGTGATGATTTTATTATTCAGGACGATAAAATTACAAAAATATCTAACGGATCAAGTATAATGACAAAAGTTACAGCTATTGGCTGTTCTCTATCATGTATTGTTGGAGCATTTGCAGCTGTTGGAGAAAGTTTATATAAATCAGCTATAAGTTCTGCAGCTATTTTTTCAATTGCAGGAGAACTCGCAGCATCAAAATCTGAAGGCCCAGGTGATTTTCAAGTAAATTTCTTAAACAAATTAAATAATATTACTGAAAAAGAAATTTTAGATAATTTAAAAATCACTAGTGTTTAAATTTTGTTTTGTTACTGATGATAAACTTACTCCCCTGAGTAAATTAGACAATTATTTAAAAATAATATTTGAAAGCAAGGTTGATTGTATTCAACTAAGATTTAAGAATCTAAAAACAATTGATTTATACAATTTAGGAAAGGATTTAAAAAAGGATTGCGTTAGATTTAAAAAAACTCTTATTGTCAATGATCGTGTGGATATTGCAAAATCAATAAATGCTCATGGAGCGCATGTTGGAATGGATGATTTACCCTATAATCAAGCCAGAAAAATATTAGGGAAAAAATCAATAATTGGAGTTTCAGCAAGTAATAAAGTTGAATTTGCAAAGGTAAAAAGGTTAAAGGGTGTGAGTTATATAGGTGTTTCTGCTTTCTCATCGAATACAAAACAAGAAATGAAAAATTATTTTGGTCTAGGCGGTCTTAAAAATTGTGCCAAAGCTACAAAAATTCCATTAATAGCAATAGGCGGTATTAAAGTTAATGATGTTAATAATATACTAAAACTAAAAATACATGGTGTCGCAATGATATCTTCTTTATTAAAAGGAAATATTAAAGATAATTGCTCTCAAGTAAGTAAGATTATAAAAAGTTGTGAAAAAATATAAAACTGTATTAACTATTGCAGGTTCTGACTCGTCAGGTGGTGCGGGCATCCAGGCAGATATAAAAACTATAACATATTTTAAATGCTACGCGATGTCAGTAATCACTGCTCTAACAGCACAAAATACTCAAGAGGTAAAAAGTATTTTTAATACAACTCCCAAATTTATCAGAGAACAACTCAATACTACTTGTAAAGATATAAAACCTGATTCAATCAAGATTGGAATGCTAAGTGATAAAAAAATTATTCAAGAGATATCAAAATTTATAGAAAATTCTAAAATTTCAAATGTTATATTAGATCCTGTGATGGTATCAACCTCAGGTTTTTTATTATTAAAAAAAAAAGCTATTTCTAGTTTGGTAAAAAATTTAATAACTAAGTCATTGATAATTACACCTAATTTAAAAGAAGCTGAACTTCTTACAAATACTAAAATTAATACAAAAAACGATATGATTAAAGCTATAGAAATACTTCAAAATATAGGTGCAAAAAATATTTTGATTAAAGGTCTTATTAAAGAGAAAAAAATCTATGATTGTTTATTCTTAAAGAAAAACAAGGAGATACATTTTTTTATGTCTAATATCATTAATAGCAAAAATACTCATGGAACAGGCTGCACATTATCATCGGCTATCGCTTCTAATATTGCCTTAGGAAATGATATTTTAAACTCTGTAAAGATTTCAAGAAACTATATAAAAAAAGCCATATATAGGGGTAGTTTTTACAAAATTGGTAAAGGAAGTGGGCCAGTCTATCATTTTTAACTTTTAATTTATTCAAATTGCTTTAAAAGATTTATCAATATTTAGGCTTATTATTTGAATAACATTTAAAAAATCTCATTAAAATTTTAAACGACATTTGGATATACTAAATATTTATTACTTAAGAAAGGACTATAAATGACTACTGGAACAGTGAAATGGTTTAACCCAAAAAAAGGATATGGGTTTATTGCCCCTGATGGAGAAGATAAAGATATCTTTGTTCACATCACAGCTGTTCAACAAGCAGGATTAGACCGCCTCGATGAAGGCGACAAAGTCGAATTTGAAATTGTTGAAGACAAAGGCAAATCCAAAGCAGATCAGTTGAAAAAAGTTTAATTGATATTGCGAATACTTTTTATTTTATCGTAGGCTTGATTTATCTCGGATAGTCTGTCTTCAGATTTAATGATTAATTCTTGAGGGACACCCTGAGCACTTAATTGGTCAGGGTGTAACTCTTTACTAAGCTCAATCCATTTCTTTCTAATCTCGCCGTCTGTTGCCTCTTTATTAATTCCTAATACTTTGTATGGATTTATTTGTTTGTCCAGCCACAAAGTTTTAATGCTCTCATATTGGATTTTAGTTAGTCCAAAGTAATTAGCACAATTCTCTATATAATTTATTTCAGGATCACTTATCTCCCCATCTGCCTCAGCAATATAAAATAAAAGATTGATGACTTGTTCAAGTACTTGTGGTTGCGCTTTAAATAACATCCCAAGTTGTTTCGCGTATTGATGAAAATCATCTGAAGTTTTTTTTGCTTCATTAAAAATTTTACCAACATCGCTTTGAAAGTCAGGAGGTATTTTAAATTTTTCTCTAAATGCTTTAACCTCATCTGAAGTAACTTGGCCATCTGCCTTAGCTAATTTTGCCGCTAATATTATAATTCCAATTGTAATAATTTCTTGAGGAGACTGTATACCTATGCTTTCATTGTTATTTTGCCTTCTTATTTTATCTACACTATGTCCTGCAATAACACCTAGTAAAGCACCAATCGGACCACCTAAAGCAAATCCAAATGTACCAGCAAGTAATTTCCCCCAAATACTCATCTAATGAAATTTAATATACTTTGGTTACTTTCAAATTATTTTAACCACTGATTAACTTTATTATGGTCTTTGAGTGTAGCTTCATTGCCATGTGCAAAATGTTTGCTCATGTCAGGATAATACTTAAAAGAAATTGGTTTTCTTCCCATAGCTACTGCCATTTCTCTTACATGATGAGGGTCTGCTCCACAACAAATACCAATAAAGTTTACATTTAACTCCATACAGTTTTTCGTAAATTCGGCCATTTCAAATCTATTACATGTAAGTCCATCTAAAGCTATATGAGAGACGTTCCCATCAATACAGCCACAATTTGGATCTTTGATATACATATGCGTAGGGTACTCTTCATTTGTTCTGTAAGGAACAGGCAATGCTGCAACATGACAAGATACTTGTTTTCTAATATCAGGAAGTAATTTCATCATCATATCTGGTCCTCTGTAACAATTAAGTCCAACAACATCAGCTCCATGATCTTCTAAAATTTTACAAGCTTCAGCTGCTGTATGACCATCTCTGGTTTTATCTCCTTTGTGTATCGCCAAATTCACAACTGCAATTAAACCAGCATTCTTTATTTCTTTAAGAGCAATTTTAGCCTCCTCAGTCCAACTAATCGTCTCCGCAATAATAAAATCAACATTATCTTCTTTAGCCCAAGCAATTTGTTCAGCAAACATTTTTTGACAGTCAATATGGGATTGTTTGTTGTTTGGGTCATAAATATTCGTGTTAGCAACATTTCCTGCAATCATTAAGTCTAAATCGGGAAATTCATTTGCAGCATCTCTGGCAATTTTTAAAGCATTTTTTTGAAGAGGTTCTAGTAACTCTTCTTTACCTATTAGTCGAAGTTTTTCACGATGGCCGTAGTACGTAAAAGCTTGGACAACATCACTACCAGAACGAATAAACTCGCGGTGAAGTTGAGTGACTACCTCTGGATGCTCAAGAACAACTTCAGGTACATAAGAACCTGCTTGAAGATAACCCCTTCTTTCCATAGCAAAAAGATATCCCTCAGCACATAAAATAGGCCCTTTGTTTAATCTTTCTATAAGGTCCATTTCAATTCCCCCAATTAAATTTTTATGATAATTATTATTACTTTCATAAGTAATTTCTATTGAAAAATTAAGTTTAAACTATGAATTATGTAAATAAAATTAAGTCACTACCTATCTGGAAAGGTAATATCTCTTTAAATCCCATAGAAGGAGGAATTACAAATTATAATTATTTAGTCAAAGATGGTTCATCAGAATATGTAGTAAGAATGGGAGAGGATATTCCTGAGCATTTAGTCTATAGATCTAATGAATTAAACGTAAGTAAAGCGGCTCATGCTATTGGAGTGTCCCCCAAATTGATACACTTTGAGCCGGGTGTGATGGTTTTTGATTATATTCAATGTAAAACTCTTGATCCTGAAAGTGTTAGGGTCAACCTTGATAAAATTATACCCATCATTAAAAAAATTCATTTTGAAATGCCAAATCAATTAAATGGTCAGTCAATAATTTTTTGGGTTTTTTATGTAATTAAATATTATTCTAATTTTTTAAAAAAAAATAACTCAAGTCATGTTTTAATAATTCAAGAACTAATTAAAAAATCAGAAACACTAGAGAAATTATCTTCTCCTAGGGATATAGTATTTGGCCACAATGATTTCTTGGCTGCAAATTTTTTAGATGATGGTTCAAAAATTTGGGTAGTTGATTGGGAATATGGTGGATTTAATGATCCATTATTTGATATTGGGGGCCTAGCTTCGAATAATGATTTTGATACTGAATTAGAAAACCACTGTTTAGAATTATATTATGATCAAAAACCATCAAAAGAACTTCTCATAAGATATAATGCAATGAAGGCAGCAAGTCTCCTTAGAGAAACGATGTGGAGTATGGTATCAGAGATTACTTCAAATTTAGAATTTGATTATTCTAAATACACCGAAGAAAACTTAACAAAATTTAATAACACTTTTGAAAGCCTTTAATGATTAAAAGTTCAAAAATTGTAATTATTGGTGGAGGTATAGTTGGTTGTTCAACAGCTTATCATTTGGCAAACTTAGGTTTAGAAGTTTGTTTAATTGAAAGTGGTAAACTTACAGCAGGGAGTACTTGGCACGCCGCAGGTTTAGTTGGACAATTGAGAACAAATGCAAATATTACTCAATTATTAGGTTACTCTGTAGATCTTTATGACAAATTAGAAAAAGAAACTGGTCTTAGCACAGGTTGGAAAATGAATGGTGGATTGAGGTTGGCATGTAATAAAGAGAGATGGCAAGAGGTATTGAGACAAACAACTACTGCCCATTCTTTTGGTCTTGAGATGGAGCTATTATCTCCTAAAGAAGCACAAGATTTATGGCCTATCATGAATATTGATGATGTATATGGAGCTGCATTTCTCCCAACTGATGGACAAGCTAATCCCACGGATATCTCTCAAGCTTTAGCTAAAGGAGCTCGTAACAAGGGAGCTAAAATAATTGAAGAAACCAAGGCTTCTAAAGTTGTAATTGAAGATGGAAAAATCATCGCAGTTGAGACAGATAAAGGAACAATTCAATGTGAAAAAATCGTTTGTTGTTGTGGTCAATGGACCAGACAGTTCGCTCAAACCGTAGGTGTTAATGTACCTTTGGTATCATTTCAGCATCAATATTTAGTAACTGAAAAAATAGATGGAGTTGAGTCTAGCTTACCTACCTTAAGGGATCCAGATCGTTTAATATATTTTAAAGAGGAAGTTGGAGGCTTAGCAATGGGAGGATACGAGCCTAATCCTTTGTCGTGGGCAAAAAAATCTGTTCCTGATAATTTTCATTTTTCTTTGTTAGATTCTGACTATGATCACTTTGAACAAATTATGAATAATGCTCTTGGTAGAGTTCCAAAATTAGATACAGCAGGCATTAAAGAACTTATTAACGGTCCAGAAAGCTTTACTCCTGATGGAAATTTTATTTTAGGAGAGAGCCCAGAACTAAATAACTTCTATGTGGGCGCAGGTTTTAATGCATATGGTATTGCTGCAGGAGGTGGAGCAGGAATGGCTCTTGCAGAGTGGGTTGCTAACGGTCGTCCCCCGTATGATTTATGGCCTGTTGATATTAGAAGATTTGGAAAACCCCATCAAGATTTAGAATGGGTGAGAAAAAGAACTTATGAAGCATACGCCAAGCACTACACCATGGCTTGGCCTTATGAGGAACATTCATCAGTTAGACAATTTAAAACATCACCTATTTATGAAAATTTAAAAAAAGCCAATGCCTGCTTTGGAGAAAAAATGGGATGGGAAAGACCAAATTGGTTTGCTCCTCCAGGCACAGAGCCAAAAGATATATACAGTTTTAATAAACAAAATTGGTTTGAAGTTGTTGGTAATGAAGTTAAGGCAACCAGAGAGGCTGCTGTGTTGATAGATCAAACATCTTTTGCAAAATTTATTGTATCAGGGGAGGACTCTCAAAAAGCGATGGAGTTTTTATGTGCCAATAATGTTAATAAACCAATTGGTTCAACAGTTTACACACAGATGTTAAATCATAACGGAGGAATAGAGTGCGATGTCACATTAACTGTTATTGCTAAAGACACTTACTACATTATTACAGGAACTGGGTTTATGACTCATGACTTTAATTGGATAACCTCAAATATTCCAAAAGATTATAAAGTGAATGTAAAAAATATTACTTTTGATAATTCTGTTTTTTCCTTAATGGGTCCAAATTCTAGAAAAATCCTCCAAGGCCTTACTGACACAGACTTATCAAATAAGAATTTCCCATTTGCCTCATATAAAAAAATTAAAATTGCTTCCATTGAGGTAAATGCAATAAGAATAACATATATGGGCGAATTGGGTTGGGAATTACACTTTCCAATCGAACAGGCATCGGATGTTTATGAAAAAATAATGGATTATGGAAGTCAATACGGATTAATTAACGCTGGGTATAGATGTATTGAGAGTTGTCGACTTGAAAAAGGCTACCGAGCTTGGGGCTCTGATATAGGTCCTGATCACACACCTTTAGAAGCTGGTTTGATTTGGGCAACAAAAATTAATAGCGATATAGATTTCATAGGAAAACAAGCATTACTAAATCAAAAAAATCTTGGAATAAAAAAAATATTTGCAGGTTTTACATGCGATGATCCTGAGCAAATTATTCTTGGAAGAGAGACGATATTTAGAAATGGTAAACAAGTAGGTTGGCTTTCTAGTGGGGGATTTGGATATACAATTGGAAAACCTATTGGCTATGGTTATGTTAGAAGTAATGAAATTATTGATAAAGATTTTTTACTTGAGGGAGACTACGAATTAGAAATAGCTACAAAAAAAGTACCTTGTAAAATTCATCTTCAATCTATCTATGATAAAGAAATGATTAAAATCAAATCTTAAGTTCTTTAATTTTAAAGAGTATATATTTAGTTACAATATTCTGTGGTTTATTAGATCTAAGCAACTTATAGATATCATTTTTTTTTAAAGAAACTATTTTTATAAATTCTCCTTCTTGAGGATTAGAGATTTTAAAATTTTTAATCTCTGGAACTTTAGCCAAGTAGATATCTGTCATTTCTTCTAAAATATCTGGAGCAATTATCAATGTGTCTAACTTTTTTAAAACTAAAGGTTTAACTCCTAGTTCTTCTTGAATCTCTCTTTTTATTGCTTCACGACTTGTTTCATTTTTATTTATTCCCCCTGCTACAATTTCAAGAGGAGATGAGGACAGTTTGCTAAAATAATAGGTAGGTCTGAATTGTTTTATAAAATAAAATAATTTTAATTTTTCATTATAGCATATGGCAGATACACTATTCCCATTAAAAACATAATTTTCTTTAATTTCAGTAGATTCATTTTTTTTGTCAAATTTGATATTTAGTTCAAAAAAATTTTTATAAATTCTCTTTTTTTTAATATTTTCCATATTTTTTTGTATCTTGTATCTTAATAAAGTTAGTTTATTTTATTGAAATTCAAATGAAAGTTTTAGTTGCTGTAAAAAGAGTTGTCGACTACAAGGTCCAGATCAGGGTCAAAAGTGATAATAGTGGAGTAGAAACTCAAAATGTAAAAATGTCAGTGAACCCTCCTGATGAGAACGCAATCGAAGAAGCTGTTAAACTAAAAGAACAAGGCCTAGCTTCAGAAACTATTGCAGTATCAATTGGTGATGAAAAATCCCAAGATGTTTTAAGGACATCTATGGCGATGGGTATAGATAAATCAATTTTAGTAAAAACACAAAATACTTTAGAACCCTTAGCTGTTGCTAAAACACTTATGAAATTGATAGAAAAAGAAAAACCAAATTTAGTCCTATTGGGTAAACAAGCTATTGATGATGACTCTAATCAAACTGGCCAAATTCTATCTGCTTTACTAAAATGGCCACAAGGCTGCTTTATCTCAAATTTAAAAATTGAAGGCAATAAAGTTTCCATCTCAAGAGAAATAGATGAGGGAATTGAAAATTTAGAAACAAGTTTACCTGCTGTTCTCACTTGTGATTTAAGACTTAATACCCCACGTTTTGCTTCTTTACCAAACATAATGAAAGCTAAAAAAAAACCTTTAGATATAATTGATATTGACTCATTAGGAGTAGATACAACACCTAGAATTAAAACATTAAAAGTTATAGAACCTCCTAAAAGAAAAGCAGGAGTAATGGTCAGTGATGTAAAAGAATTAGTTAAAAAATTAAAGTATGAGGCAAAAGTTATTTAAATGGCGGTATTAGTAATAGCTGAGCATGATAATATTAATTTAAAATCTTCAACTTTAAATACAATCACTGCTGCTAAAAAACTAAGTGATGATATTCACCTTTTTATCTTAGGTAGTAATATAGGCGAACTAGCTAATAAGTCTAAAGACATACACTTTCTCTCTAAAGTTATCAAGTGTGATAATGAAAAATTGAAAAATTTCTTACCAGAATTATCAGCGCCTTTAATTTCTAATCTAGCTGAAAACTATTCTCATATTCTTGCACCTGCTAGTACATTTGGGAAAAACCTTTTACCAAGAGTCTCTGCTCTATTAGATATAACTCAAATTAGTGATGTCATTGATATTGTTTCAAATGATACCTTTGTTAGGCCCATATACGCAGGGAATGCTATTTCTCAAGTACAAACTAACCAAAAAATTAACCTGTTAACCATTAGGCCAACTTCTTTTGAAAAATCTGAAGACTCTGGTGGAGATGCATCTATTGAGGAAATTCCTTTTGTTGATACTGACCTAAAAACTATTTTCATTAATAGAGAAGTTTCAAAAAGTGATAGACCAGAGCTTGGCAATGCAAGAATTGTTGTATCTGGTGGTAGAGGTTTAGAAAATTCGGATAATTTTAAATTATTATATGAATTAGCTGATAAATTAAATGCAGCTGTTGGAGCCTCAAGAGCTGCAGTAGACTCTGGTTACATAGGTAATGAATATCAAGTTGGTCAAACAGGCAAAATGGTAGCCCCAGAACTCTATATAGCGATAGGGATATCTGGAGCAATTCAACATCTTGCAGGAATGAAAGAAAGTAAAGTAATTGTTGCTATAAATAAGGATTTAGAAGCACCTATTTTTAATGTTGCTGATTACGGTCTGTCTTCGGATCTTTTTCAAGCCATACCAGAAATTATTAAAGAGTTAGATCTACTTAATCAGATAGAATCGTAATATTTAGTATATTATTTAATTGAAATGTCAGAAATTGTAAGAGAAGAGTTAAGCTATGATGTTGTGATAGTTGGTGCTGGGCCAGCTGGTTTATCTACAGCTATAAAATTAAAACAGTTAAACACTGAACTCTCTGTTTGTATTTTAGAAAAATCCTCTGAGGTAGGGGCACATATTCTTAGCGGAAATGTTTTTGAAACAAAAGCATTGGATGAACTTATACCAAATTGGAAAGTTTTAGACTCTCCAGTTAAAACTGATGTTCGATCAGAGGACTTTTTATTTTATACAAATAATAAAAGTATAAAAATTCCAAATTTTTTACTCCCAAAAGCATTACAAAACCATGGTAACTACATAATTAGTTTATCGAACCTTTGTAAGTGGTTAGGAGAATTTGCAGAAAATTTAGGTGTAGAAATTTTTCCAGGATTTGCTGCGAGTAAATTAATTTATGATGAGTCCAATCAAGTCATAGGAGTTCAAACTGGTGACATGGGTTTGGACAAAGAAAATAATCCCAAAGATAATTTTGAGCCTGGAATTAATATTAAAGGTAAAGTGACAGTATTATCTGAAGGATGTAGAGGTCATCTTGGAAAAGAAGCTTTAAAAAAATTTAATTTAGATAAAAATAATAAATCACCACAACAATATGGAATCGGTTTTAAAGAAATCTGGGAAATTAGTCCAGAAAACCATAGTTTAGGTAAAGTCTCTCACAGTGTTGGTTGGCCCTTGAGTAATGATATTTATGGTGGGAGTTTTTGTTATCATGCTGAAAATAATCAAATATATTTAGGTTACGTTATAGGTCTTGATTATAAAAATCCTTATCTATCTCCATATGATGAGTTTCAACAATTTAAAACACACCCTGATGTAAAAAAATTACTTCAAGGTGGGAAAAGAATTTCTTATGGAGCAAGAGCTTTAATCGAAGGTGGTATACAAAGTCTACCTCAAATGCATATGCCTGGAGCACTTTTAATAGGCTGTGATGCAGGAACACTGAATATGCCTAAGATTAAAGGTTCCCACACTGCTATGAAGAGTGGAATTATAGCTGCAGAAGTAATCGAAAATCACATCTCTAAAAATGAGGATTTATCATCATATGAAGATAAATTTAAAAATTCGTGGGTCTATAAAGAATTACATCAAGCTCGCAATGTGAAACCAAGTTTCCAATGGGGTTTAATTCCTGCAATGATATTTACTGGCATTGATCAAAAATTATTTGGAGGGAAGCTTCCTTTTACTCTTCAACACAAACATGCAGATCACGAAACATTAATACCTGCTAAGGATGCGAAAAAAATAACATACCCTAAGTATGATGGAGTATTAACTTTTGATAAACCTAGTTCAGTTTATTTGTCTGGAACTAATCATGCAGATGACCAGCCATGTCATCTACTTCTCAATGATAAAGATTTATCAACCACATACACAATAGAGGAGTATGATGAACCTGCTCAAAGGTACTGTCCAGCGGGAGTTTATGAAGTAGAGTTTGATGAAGAACTTCAAAAAAAAGTTTTAAAAATTAATTCTCAAAATTGTATTCATTGTAAAACCTGCGATATTAAAGAACCCTCACAGAACATAGAGTGGGTTACGCCTGAAGGCGGTGGCGGACCTATATACTCTGGAACTTAACCAAAATCGTATTCAAAATTTTGTGAAGTGGCATTGATGTTTATTAACTTAGCACCATGTTTGATATGAAAATGCGTAGCTATGGGCGTCAATGGTGAGAGAGTAATAAAACGATCAACATTGTTCATCTCATCTTTAACAAATTTCTTTGTATTAAAAATTGTCTCCTTACCCGCACCTCTTTTTCTTGACCAAACAGTGTAAGCAACAGCAATATGCCCATTCTTTTCATGGAAAGCATTTTTGCTCATTAAATCGAGCTCTTTCATAGTTTGAGGTACTTCATTGCAAAAAGCCAAGCATATGAATCCCTCAACATTCTCATTAGATTTTAAACCATATATTTTTCTTCCATAAGACGTCCTAAATTCATTGTCTATTTCAGGTCTTATGGGATCTTCACTAGTATCAACAGAGTCAAGTTCAACTAATTCCGCTTTAGATAACCATGCAAAAAAATTGCTTAATCTTGTTTTAATTTTTTCCATTTTATAACCAATTGTGTTTCATAGATAAGACGTCCTCATCACCATTAATAATAATGGTCTTCAAGCTCTCAATTTTTGGAAGAATACTTGAAATATAAATACTAGATGTTGCTAGTTTTGCATTTAAAAATTCTTGGTCAATTTCATTATTATCTTTTAATTCGATAGATTTATTAGCCGTTTTAATCATCATCCATCCACCAAAAATATATCCAAGCATCATCAAATAGTTAACTCCAGATACAGCTGGTCTTTTTTTGTTATTTGAAACTGAAACAATATGTTCAACAACTTTTTCAGCAGAATTTAGAGAAGAAGTCATTTTTTTTGATAATTCTTTAATCTTTGAGTTTTCAGAGTTTAATGAATCATCTGTTTCATCTTTAATCTCACTAATTAATTCCAAAATACTTTTTCCATTATCTCTTATAGTTTTTCGAAAAACTAAATCGTTTGCTTGTATAGCAGTTGTGCCTTCATAAATTGGAAGAATTCTTGCATCTCTGTAATGTTGTGCGATACCAGTTTCTTCTATGAAACCCATGCCACCGTGAATTTGTAAAGCATTAGAAGTTATTTCTATTGATCTCTCGGTCAGCCATCCTTTGATAATCGGTATCATTAAAGAAGATTTAGTTTCCCAATATTCACTATTTGATGATTTCGACATATCCAAAGAGAAAGCTCCATAAATAGCAAGAGCCCTCATAGCTTCAATTTCTGATTTCATAGTAGAGGATAACCGAAGAACATCAGGATGATTAATAATAGGATCTCCTTTTTTTCCATCTATTGGAATACCTTGCACTCGGTCAAAAGCATACATCTTAGATTGTTGGTATGCTCTCTCAGAAACAGCAAGTCCCTGAACACCTACAGAAAATCTTGCGTGGTTCATCATTTCAAACATAATGTTTAGACCTTGGTTTTCTTCACCAACTAAATAACCTATTGCCCCATCTTTTTCTCCAAACTGTAAGACAGCAGTTGGCGAGCCTTTTACGCCAAGTTTTTTTTCTATCGATAAACAAGTAACATCATTTTTATTACCTACTGTTCCATCATCATTGGGTACAAATTTTGGTACTAAGAAAACAGAGATACCTTTATTTCCTTCTGGAGCATCAGGAGTTCTTGCTAGAACCAAGTGAACAATATTTTCAGACAAATCATGCTCACCATAAGTAATATAAATTTTTTGACCAAAAATTTTATAGTGACCATTTTCTTTAATAGCCTTAGTTTTAATAGTTGAAAGATCTGTGCCTGACTGTGGTTCAGTTAAATTCATTGTTCCAGTCCAATGCCCAGATGCTAATTTTGGAATATAGAAATTTTGTTGATCTTCAGAGGCAGATTTTTGAAGGGCGTAAATGAGACCTTGAGTTAACAAATGACAAAGTGCAAATGACATATTCGAGCTATGCCAGATTTCATTAACTGCAGCGGATAAAGTGACAGGTATTTGTTGTCCACCAAATTTTTCTTTTGCCTCTAAGCCAAACCAACCACCATCTCTCAAACTCTCATAGGCCTCTTTGTAACCTTTAGGTGTTACTACTTTGCCATCATCTTGTCTTTTTGAGCCCTCATGATCTCCAGAAAGATTACATGGATCTAAAACTTCAGTTGCAATTTTTCCAGCTTCTTCTAAAACTGCTTCAACCAAGTCATCTGAAAATTCTTTGTAATCATCAACTTCTGATAATTTTTTAAGATCAATTATATTTTTGATTACAAAATTTAAATCTTTTATAGGTGCTTCGTACATTTTTAGAAATACACTCTACTCAGATTTCTTCCTAAAGAAATAAGTATTTCGTGTTCATTAGTCTCAGTGTCATATGCAATATTCTCATATGATTGATTTATTCCTATTATCTCAACCGGCTTGCCCAAGTATAGTTTTTTCATGGGCACTTTGGAGACATCAATAGTTATAAGATCCATTGATACTCTTCCTAAAATTTTACAAGGAATTCCATCGATGAATACTTTACCTCTATTACCTCCACTTCTCAAATATCCATCGGAGTAACCAAAATCAATAGTTGCAATTTTTATTTTTTTATTTGTTTTAAATGTTTGACTATAACCAATTGTTTGAGATTTTTTTAAATCAGTTACTTGAAGGATTGGGGCATAGATACTCATAACTTGTTTTAGATTATAATTTTTTTTGTTGAAAGGACTAATTCCATAAAGACTCTTTCCAGGCCTAACAAAATCTAAGTGATATTTTTTATTCAAAAATATCCCAGCTGAATTAGCAATACTTAGAGGCTTATTGAATATTTTTGAAAAATTTAAAAGTTTTTTTAATTGATTATTACTCTCGTTTTTATTTATGTCATCAGCAGATGAAAGGTGCGACATAACAAATTTTATTTTTTTAAAGTTAATTTTATTTATAGTTTCTTCAAAATTTTCAATTTGAAATCCTAACCTATTCATTCCAGTATCAATATGTAATACGTAATTTAATTTTTTCGACGAATTTTCAATAATATCTAATTGTTCAGGACTATTAATTATTGGTATTATGTTTTTATTTTCTATCTCTTTAACATCATTTTTTTTTATAATACCTGACAAAAGATAAATATTGATATTTTTATTGTTTTCGCTAAGTCTCAAAGCATCGTCTAATCTAGCGACGTAGAAATCAAAACAATTACTAGATTTTAGAATCCTACAACATTCTAATAAGCCATGACCATAACCATCACCTTTGATGACACTTATAACTTTGGATTTTTTCACATGCCTTTGAATAAGCTTGTAATTATAAGAAAGATTATCTTTGCTAATAAATATAGTTTTCTTGTTTATTTTAAAGTCAATTTGGGACAAATTATGTTTCATATTATGAAAGAATATACTTCAACCTTTATGGCAATTACCATATATTACACCTACTATTATAATAGATATAGGAGGAGTAAATGAAAAAATTTATTTCATTATTTTATGCTCTAGTCTTATTTGCTGGTTTTACAACTGTAGCTAAAGCAGCAGATCCGATTAGAATACCAGTTTTAAACTGGTCTAGCCAAATCGTTATGGCGAACGTTATGGCACAAGCTTTTGAAGAGCTTGGTTATGATGTTGAATTAGTCCCTGCTGAGTCAGCAACAAGATATGAAGCTGTTAGAGTAGGTGAACTTCACGTTGCTCACGAAACTTGGGAGTCAACTATGGCTCTGCCTTTTTATGAAGCTATGGATAAAGGTGGATTAATTGATGCTGGAAGTCACGACCTTATTACTTTTGAAGAAATGGGTATTCCTAACTGGGTAATCGAAGAAGGATTATGTCCTGGTCTTCCTAGCTGGGAAGCACTTAAATCTCCAGAGTGTGCAGCAAACTTTGCAACACCAGACTCTGACGGAAAAGGAAGATGGTTAGAAGGCCCTTATGAGTGGCACACAGAAGTTATGCCTAACAGACTTAAAGGCCTTGGTATAGATGATTTATGGATGGTAAAATTTGCAGGTACTGCAGATGCATTATGGGCTGAATTAGAAGCAGCTAAAAAAGAAGGAAGAGGCACAATTATCTTTAACTGGTCTCCAAACTTTACTGATGCAGCTGGATTTACTTTCATTGACTTCCCTCCTTACTTCGAGGGTTGCAGACTTGAAAATGGTGGAACTTTAGAGACTACTGGTTGTGGTTCTCCAAAAGGATGGCTTAAAAAAGCTGCTCACATTAAGTTCCCAATCACTCATACATCTGCATATAAGTTCTATACAAAAATGGAATTTACAGCACCTAATATTGGTGAAATGGCAAACTACGTTGACAACGAAGGCATGACTCATGCTGAAGCTGCAACTGCCTATATTGCTAACAATAGAGATCAAATCGATCTATTTATGAAGTAATATTTCTAATTTGAATTCCTCCCTCTCATGAGGGGGGAATTTATCCTTTTAGGAAAGATTAATCTATGTCACCAACTATTAGCTGCTCATCTGTATATAAAATTTTTGGTAACAACGCTCAAACACTTTTATCCGAAAGTGGAGGCAATGTAGACGCAAAAAAATTTCAAGAAGCAGGGTGCATAGTTGGTGTTAACAATGCTTCTTTTGACGTAAATCAAGGTGAGATGCTTGTTGTTATGGGACTCTCAGGATCTGGAAAGTCTACTCTTTTAAGATGTATATCAAGATTGACAGATGCAACTTCCGGCAAAATTTTAATTGATGGTGAGGATATATGCCTAATGAATAACAAACAATTAATTGAACTCAGAAGAGAAAAAATGGGAATGGTATTTCAAAATTTTGCTCTTCTCCCTCATAAAACAGTTTTAGAAAACATTGCATTCCCCCTTCAGGTAAAAGGTGTCACTACTGAAAATAGTATTCACAAAGCATTAGAAATGGTTGAGCTAGTTGGCCTAAAGGGTAGAGAAAATTATTTTCCAAGAGAGCTTTCAGGTGGACAGCAGCAGAGAGTTGGAATAGCGCGATCATTAGCGGTTGAACCAGATATTTGGTTTTTAGATGAGCCTTTTTCTGCGCTCGACCCTTTAATTAGAAAAGAAATGCAAGATGAGTTTTTAAGGCTCCAGTCTGTTTTGAACAAAACAATTATGTTTGTCACTCATGACTTTGACGAAGCATTGAGGCTTGCTGATAAAATAGCTATTATGAAAGATGGAATAATAGAACAATTAGACAAACCAGATAATATAGTTTTAAATCCTGCTACTGACTATGTTAGAAAATTTACTAAGGATGTCCCTCGCGAAAAAGTATTGAAGATAGAATCAATCATGGATGCCTCTGATCCAAATGCCTTCGGGGAAATAGCTGTTAAAAAAGATGATATAATAGAATCTGTAGCAGAAAAAATTTTAAATAGTAAAGAAATTATTAAAGTTGTTGATGAAAAAAATTCAGTAGTTGGCTCTATAAACCCTTCTAAAGTTATAAAAGTTTTGTTTGGTGGATAAGAATTATTTAAATATCATTAGATCTTCAAAACCAGCTCAGTTTGGTATTTTATTAATTGTATTTTTGCTTTTATACAATTTAGTTCCAAATAATGAGGGTAACTATTTTTGGAGACTTCCCTCTTTATTAGGTTTCATACCAATTAAGATAAATGAGTACATATATGCAGCTTTATATGAATGGTTTCCTCTCAAAGTATGGGACCCCATATTTGAAATGTATGAAGAAAAAGCAGCATTTCGAGAATTCACAAAATCTATATCTAAAGGTTTATTATTTTTAATTACTTTTGTAAGAGAACTCTTATTGGGAGGTGACAAAATAATTGATGTTTTTGTTAGTGATGCTTGGCTCAAAGATAATGATTGGATGACATGGCCAGCACTTCCTTGGACAGCAGCTACAGTCGGTGCATTTTTGCTTGGGTTCCAACTTGGTGGTATCAGATTAGCTTTACTTGGAGGGATAGGATCTCTATATGTATCAATCTTTGGAAACTGGGTACCATCTATACAAACACTTTCTTTTGTTCTTATTACAACACCAATTTGTTTTGTACTAGGTCTATCCTTTGGAATATGGGGATACCTTGACAGAAAAGTTGAGACAACTTTGCAACCAGTACTAAATGTAATGCAAACTATGCCTCAATTTGCATATCTTGTTCCGATTATTGCTTTATTTGGTTTAGGTGATCAAGCAGGTTCGATAGCTACTATAGTAATTGCTACCCCTCCAATGATAAGAAATACCATTTTAGGATTAAAACGAATTTCACCTGAGGTAGTAGAAGCGGGACTTATGAGCGGTTGCACAAAAACTCAGCTTTTATTTAAAGTATTAATACCAACAGCTAGACGAGATATTTTAAACGGTGTCAATACAGTTATTATGCAATGCCTAGCAATGGTTGTAATTGCATCTTTTGTTGGTGCAAAAGGACTTGGTCTAAACTTAAAAATTGCCTTGAATAGTTTAAAAATTGGTAAAGCTGCAGAAGCAGGTTTTTGTATCGTCTTAATTGCTGTAATCCTTGATCGATTTACAAAAGCATGGGCGAATAAACAAGTTGATTATTTTGAAAATCTAACTTTTTTTCAAAGATATAAGCTCTTAATCATCTTTGGAACCTCAATTTTAATTTTTTCAATCATTGCTTTTATAGCAAATGGTTACTTCGATAAAATTAATTACTTATATGTCATACCTATTGAAAAAGGTTTTACTTTTGCTCACTATATTGATGCTGCTGTTGATTGGGTTTGGGAAACTTTTTTCTATTCTCTCAATTCTTTCAATAAGTTTCTTCTAACTGAAGTTCTAGGTCCTATGAAAAAAGCTTATCTAGGTATGCCAGTAGTTGCCACGTTGACTCTTACTATGGGTGTCGCTTATATCATTGGTGGAATTAGAACAAGCTTATTAGTTGGGGGCATGATGTTATTTATTGCTATGTCTAAATACTGGGACAGAGCTTTAATTACAATGTACATGGCAACATTTGCTGTAATTGTGGCATCCCTCAATGGAATAATAGTTGGATCAATATTTTCACAAACTGAGAGGGGATCAAAAATTATTCTCACTGTGTGTGATTTTTTTGAAACATTTCCATCTTTTGTTTATTTAATACCTGTTATCTTCTTATTCAATATTACTGATACATCAGTGTTAATAGCTGCTATTGTTTATGCTACTGTTCCTGCTACCCGATATACTGTTTGGGGTCTAAATAGCGTCCCACTCTCCTTACATGAAGCAGGTACCATGTCTGGTGTTTCAAGAATACAAAGATGGACAAATATTGAAATTCCCATAGCTTTCCCGACCATTATGCTTGGTGTTAATCAAACAGTTGTTTTCACTCTTCAAATGGTAATTTTAGGAGCGTTAATTGGAACTGAAGATTTAGGCCAACTTATTTTTGGAGCATTATCAAGAGCTAAAGACGGTCCTGGTGTAGCTATAACACTAGGTTTATTTGTTTCTTTAATGGCTATTTCAGTAGATGTAATTGTGAGAAAATGGGCCGAGGAAAGAAAAAAAGCTCTTGGATTAGCATAGAGAATGATCATCCCAAGAGTTACTCAACCTTATGAACCTGGATTACCAGCTCTTGGTGACGACTTAGAAAATTATTTGGTAACTGGTGGAGGTTCTATCACATTAAAATTAGAACCAGATGACAAATTTAAAATAATCAATTTAGAAGGCCATCAACAGGCCGAGATTGTTTGCTTTAATTCAAAGCGAGAGTGTAATCTATCAGCTTTAGGTCTTAATAATGAGCACAACGGACAATTAACAAAAAAAATCCTTACGAGTGAGGAGGAGTCAGCTCAAATAGCACGTACTAAATTAAAAAAACTTGGATATGAGGTAGAGTCTATTAATCAATCTATTTTAGTATTTTCTCAAAATTCACTTTCAGGTTTAGTTGAAGAGTTTAAATCAAACGACTCCATTGTTTGTATAATTTCTGCACCAGGTGAAAGTGAAATTACACATGAATATATTCCTGCATCCGAACTACGAGTAATTGTTCAAAGAAATAAAAAACGTGAAGATGGGGAATTTTTATTACCAGACCCTTTAATGGATCCTGTTGAAGAAATTTTTGTTAAAAGATATACCGCAATGGCCTATGAGGTCAAAGAAGGAGATTTTATTCAGATTATTGATGTTTATGGAAGACAATGTTCTGACTTTATGGCATTCGACTCAGAGAGTCTTCAAAAAGGCCAAGAGCTCTCAATAGATACAACTAACAGTAGATATCTAATGGGAAGTGCTTTTCCAATGCCAGGTCTCCATTCTAAATATTACGATGAAAATCAAATGCCCATGGTTGAAGTCTACAGAGACACTGTCGGAAGACATGATACGTTCGGTACTGCATGTACTTCAAAATTTTATGATGATATTGGTTATTTTGGTCATCCAAATTGCTCTGATAATTTCAATTATGTATTAGATAAGTTCACTGTGAGAAAAAGACTAGGTTGGAATGCCATAAATTTATTTTACAACACAGCCATTGATGCAAATAATGCTTTAATTTTTGATGAGCCATGGTCTAGGCCAGGAGACTATGTGATGTTTAAAGCTTTGAAAAATTTAGTTTGTGTCTCCTCTGCCTGTCCAGACGATGTAGATGCAGCTAATGGATGGAATCCTACTGATATTTTTGTTAGAGTCTATAGACCGAATAGACCTTTTAGTAAAGGAATGGCATTTAGAATGAAAGCAGACTCTGAACCTAAATTAACTAAAGAAACTGGTTTTCACCCAAGAGTATCAAAACTTACCGAAAATATTGTTGAGTACAAAGGCTTCTGGTTAGCTTCTAATTATAACAATCACGGGGCGCACCAAGAATATGAAGCTTGCAGGGAGCGGGCTATCATTATGGATCTATCAGCACTAAGAAAGTTTGAAGTAAGAGGTCCAGACGCTGAAGAACTTTTACAAATGACTTGCACCAGAAACATCAGAAAACTATCAGTTGGCCAAGTTGTTTACACTGCGATGTGCTATGCGCATGGAGGTATGATTGATGACGGTACAGTATTCAAAATGACGGATGATAATTTTAGATGGATTTGTGGTGATGAGTATTGCGGGGAATGGTTAAGAGAAAAAGCAAAGGAACATAACTTAAAGGTATGGATTAAATCTTCTACTGATAATTTACATAATGTTTCTGTCCAAGGGCCAAAAAGTAGAGAAATATTAAAAAAGATAATCTGGACACCCCCTCATCAAACAACTTTGACTGATTTAGAGTGGTTTAGGTTTTCTATAGCTAGGTTAAATACTTTAGATGGAATTCCTTTAATGGTATCTAGAACTGGATATACAGGTGAACTAGGTTATGAAATTTTCTGTCATCCAAGTAAAGCTGCTGAAGTTTGGGATGCTGTAATGAAAGCTGGAGAAGAGTTTGGAATTGTGCCTATGGGATTGGACGCTTTGGATTTAGTTAGAATTGAAGCTGGTTTAGTTTTTGCAAATTATGAATTCGATGATCAAACTGATCCGTTTGAGGCGGGAATTGGTTTCACAGTTCCTATCAAATCAAAAGAAGATAACTTTATTGGTAAAGAAGCTTTACTTGAAAGAAAGACAAACCCTCAAAGAAAACTAGTCGGACTTGAGATTGAGGGAAATGAAACTACCGTTCACGGTGACTGTGTTCATCCTTCAAATAATGGTAGGGAGCAAGTTGGCATTATAACAAGTGGTATGAAATCCCCTGTTCTAAATAAAAATATTGCTCTTTGTAAAATAAATGTCAAATACAGCGAGCTTAATACTGAAGTTGAAATAGGTAAGTTAGATGGTCAACAAAAAAGAATAAAGGCTAAGGTTGTACCTTTCCCATTTTATGATCCAACTAAATCAAGAGTTAAATCCTAATTTTTCTATCTTTTAAATGAGTTCAATTTTTTTAGATAAATCTTCAACTTTACCAATTAGTGATAACAGGTTTGATAAAGGACCTTTTTTTGAATTTTATCATAAAGAAGATAATTCTTATGGTGTATACGCTGATCGCTATTTTCCAATATCAGTTGGAAATAAAATCAAAGATAGTTACTGGAATTTGAGAAGAAAAGCTGTCATGTATGACGTACCTGAAAAACCTATTCAAATAGAGGGACTACAGTCAGAGGAATTTCTGGATAAAATATTTTGTCGAAAAATTAAAGATATGAAAGTAGGCAGGGGTAAATATGCAATTGCCTGTTATGAAAATGGCGGAATATTTATAGATGGTGTACTTTTTAGATTAGAGCAAAACAAATTTTGGTATGTCCAACCTGATGGGCCACTTGAGACGTGGCTAAAAGCTCATAAAAAAAACTTTGAAGTTACTATCTCAGACCCAAACTCCCGTGTAATTCAAATTCAAGGCCCAATCTCAAAAGATATTATTTCAAAACTTACTAATAGTGAAATCAATGATAACTTCAAATATTATCATTCTGGATATTTTAAAATAGCTGATCAGGATGTATATATCTCAAGAACAGGGTGGACATCTGAACTAGGTTTTGAAATTTACACTTTAGGAAATAAAACTAATTATAAAAAAATTTGGGATACTATTTGTGAAATAGGATATCCAATGGGTCTGACATTTGATGGACTTGAGTCTATGGATATTAGAAGAATTGAGGCAGGTATTTTAGACAACAATACTGATTTTGACTCTACGATGAATCCTTATGAAATTGGACTAGGCTCTTTAGTAGATTTAAACAAGGAAAATTTCATTGGAAAAAAAGCTTTAGAATTTCTATCAACAAAATTTGGGAAGAGATTATATGGCATTACCTCTCAAAAAGAGATTACACACAGAGCAAAAGTTTATTTAGCATCTAATGAACAAAAAATTGGATATCTATCTGCATCCACTTGGTCTCCTACATTAGAAAAATATTTAGGTTATGTTCGTTTTGATTATCCAGGTGAATGGAAAGATTTTAAAGTTAAAGTACAGTCCAAAAATGATAATTTTACAGATTGTGAAATCGTAGACCTTCCCTTTTATGACAAAGAAAAACTTATACCTAAAGGTATTGATAGAAAAATTCCTTAATCTTTATTTTTCTCTTTTCTAAAGAACGGTATTAGAAAGACAAAACATGCTACAAAAAAAAAGAGACTTCCAAACATAGCCCAAAAACTACCTATGCTAGATATGATAAAACCGACAGCAGAAACTATAAACAAAATCCATCCAATAAAATTGAGGGTTTTATTGGACATTTGTTTAGTTACTTAGTCTTTAAGTATGTTTGCATAGAGTCGTCCATTGCCTCTAACCATGTGGTGTGGTGTGACGGTCCAACTGTTCCAGTGACAGGTGAGGGAAAGGATTTATCTCTGTAAGTCAGAATATTTTCATCTTTGTGATCCTCCCATTCATAAAAATTTTTACGAATTAACTCAAAATCAATCTTGGGATAGTCAATAGATGAGCAAAGATCTACACAGTAATCTGTTTGAAAATCTATCATCTGATGGGCATCTTCTAATGCTTCCTCTTTACTAACCCAGTTATTAATATCCTTTTCCATTTCATCATTGGAAGGAAGCGAAATTTTATTCATGATGATGTCTCTGACATACCAAGCTTGAGCATCAAACATATTAAATGTATGAAACTGGTCCTGCATACCTAAATAAAACAAATTAGGATTATCTTGCCAAGCAACACCTTTGTAAAGTTTAGGAGGGTATAATCTATTATGAGTTTTTAATTTTAATTCTTCAGATAAAAAAGGAAAATGATGAAGGTAGCCAGTACACAAAATTAGAGCATCCATCTCTTGAATAGTACCATCTTTAAATATTGCCTTATTGCCTTCGATTCTATCCATATAATGAACCTCTTTCATTCCTTCTGGCCAATGGAATCCCATAGGATTATTTCTATAACCAATAGTTACAGACTTAGCTCCATATTTATGGCACTGTAAGGCAACATCCTCTGCAGAATAACTACTTCCTAACACTACAACATTTTTATTGCGAAACTCCTCTGCATCCCTAAAGTCATGTGAGTGCATAATTCTTCCAGGAAAAGAACTCATGCCTTTATACTCAGGTATATAAGGAACTGAAAAGTGACCTGTCGCTACAACAACGTTATCAAATTTTTCACTGCTAATTTTATCTTCAACCTTATCCTTGTAAGAAACATTAAATGCATCTCCATCACTGGTAACATTAGTGACAGTAGTATTAAACTTTACATTTCTTCTTAATTCTGATTTTTCTGCTCTACCAATAATATAATCTTTTAAAACTTCTCTTGGAGGGAAGGAGGGTATAGGTTTGTTAAAATGCTCATCAAAAGAATAATCGGCAAACTCTAAACACTCCTTTGGACCATTTGACCATAGATACCTGTACATACTATTAGGAATAGGATCACCGTATTCATCAGATCCTGTTCTCCAGCTGTAATTCCAAAGCCCACCCCAATCAGACTGTTTATCAAATGCTACTACTTCCGGTATATTCTCGCCTTTTTTTTTGGCTTGATATAAAGATCTAAGAAATGATAAACCACATGGACCGGTACCAATTAAAGCTACTTTTGTCATAAATATTCTCCCCTGAATTGAGAATATATTAAATATTATAAATAAATTTCCAATCCATTTTTTAGTCATTTAGGTAACAGAATAAAGGATTAATAAAATATTGTTTCATATTATGGAACGTCATTATTGAAGCGATTATTTTATGTATATATTTTCGATTAAGTAAATTTGAATCATGCAAAAATATTCTGTCTTCAGCTTAATTAAAAATGCTTTCACTAACCATCAAGACTGGGATGTAGCTTGGAAAGACCCTGAACCTAAAAAAGAGTATGATGTAATTATCATAGGTGGCGGTGGTCACGGTCTAGCAACAGCATACTATCTCGCAAAAGAGCACGGCATTACTAATGTTGCTATTTTAGAGAAGGGCTGGATAGGTGGAGGTAATGTAGGAAGAAATACAACAATCCTACGATCGAATTACATGTTTGACTCGAATGCCCATTTTTATGAATTTGGAATGAAATTATGGGAAACACTCAGTCAAGAACTTAATTATAATGTCATGTATTCACCAAGAGGAATTATTAACCTAGCACACTCTGATGCACAAATGAATGCTTATGCAAGAAGAGGTAATTCAATGAGGCTTAATGGTATTGATGCGATTCTACTTGGTAGGAATGAAATTAAACAAATGATCCCATTTGCAGATTTTTCTGAAACATGTCGTTTTCCAATACACGGTGGACTAATGCAACCTCGAGGGGGAACAGCAAGACACGATGCTGTTGCTTGGGGTTACGCTAGACAAGCGGACTCAATGGGAGTTGATATAATTCAAAATTGTGAAGTTACAGGTTTTGATGTCAATAACGGAAAAATTGAAGGTGTTCAAACATCAAGAGGAAGTATTAAAACAAAAAAAGTCGGACTATGTGTTGCTGGTAGCACAACTCTTCTCGCAGACATGTTAAATATGAGATTACCAATCGAAGCTCATGTGCTACAAGCTTGTGTCTCTGAACCTGTCAAACCACTACTGCATCAAGTTGTAACTTTTGGGGCAGGACACTTTTATTGCAGTCAGTCTGACAAGGGCGAAATGGTTATGGGCGGCGACCTAGACGGTTATAATAGTTATGCCCAAAGAGGTAATATGCCTATGATACAACACGTTCTCACAGGCGGATTAGCAGTATTTCCAAACTTTAGTAGACTGAAAATGCTCAGAACTTGGGGAGGAATTATGGATATGTCCATGGATGGTTCTCCTATAATAGATAAAACCCATATAGATGGTGTTTATTTAAATTGTGGCTGGTGCTACGGAGGGTTCAAAGCTACTCCTTCATCAGGATGGGTTTTTGCTCATACAATTGCTCAAGACGAGGTGCATGAATTAAATTCCGACTTTAATTTAGAACGTTTTCATACTGGTAAAATTATTGACGAAAAAGGTGTCGGCCCTAAGCCCTGGATCGGTTAATTAATGTTAGAAATAAAATGCCCTTATTGTGGCAAACGATCTCAAAATGAATTTTCCTATGGTGGAGACGCTACTGTCAAACGTCCTACGCTAGGTGAGGAAATCTCAACAGAAGATTGG
>CABZNL010000003.1 GCA_902527045.1 uncultured Alphaproteobacteria bacterium
CAAGTACTATGACAAGGTAAGTAATATTGATCTTTCAAACTTTTATTTTTGTCAATTTTATAAAGCAGTAAATATTAGAAATAAAGCAGATTTTTTTTGTCAAAAATATGATATTAAAGATATCCCAATATTAGACAAATCATATGCCCTATTTAAATAGACAACAAATATTAAATCTTATTAGAAAGAAAAATATATACTCTGATAAGAAATTAGTTAATAGCCAAATACAACCAGCATCGCTTGATTTAACACTATCTGAAAAATGTTATAGAATAAAAGCCTCATTTATTCCTAATAACATTAAAATATCAAAAGTTATAAAAGAATTATCACTTACAAAAATTGATATAAATCAAAATACACTTTTAGAAAAAAATTGTATTTATTTGTGTGAATTAAATGAAAAGTTAAGTTTACCTCATAATATTATGGGAAAATCAAACCCTAAAAGTACAACAGGTCGATTAGATATATTTACACGTATAATAACAGAAAATGGTCAAGAATATGATTATGTTAAATATAATTATAAAGGTAAATTATATTTAGAAATTATTCCTCAATCTTTTAGTATTATATTGAAAAAAAATACTTCATTAAATCAAATAAGATTTTTTCAAAGATCAAATATAGAAAATAAAATTAAACAAATTAATATCACTGTTTCAATTAAAAAAAATCAAATTACTGCTTATAAAGCTAAGAAAATTACATCAGCTGTTGATCTTAATAAAGTAAACTTTTATAACTCTGATAAATATTGGGAAGCAATTATACCTAAAGATAATTATTTTATAATTGAGAGAGATGAGTTTTATATCCTTCGATCTAAAGAAACTATTATAGTCAAAAATAATCAAGCCGCAGAACTTGAACCTTTTAAAGATAGCTTTGGTAATTTCAGAGTACATTATGCAGGTTTTTTCGATCCTGGATTTGGTAATAATAAATTAGGCACACCTGCTGTTCTTGAATTGCGTGCATATGATACTCCTTTTATAATAAGGGATGGTCAACTGGTTGGTCAGCTAAATTATTATGAAATTGATGAAATCAAAAAAGAGAGTTATGGCAATGAAATTAATTCTAATTATTATGATCAAAATTTAAAGTTGGCAAAACAATTTAAGTAGCAAGTTTATATAGGAGTTTTATTTTGATATCTATCAGGTATATTAAATTAGATGTTAGATAAAAAAATTAATCAGACAATTGATGCATTGATAAAAAAAATTAAGGACAATGATTTAGGTTCTATCAAATTATCAAATAAAACAAATACTATTGAAATTTCTAATAATTCAATAATACACGAGTCTTATCAAAAAGGTCAAATTAGACCTCCTACGAAAAATCATAATTTAAAAAATGAAACAATAGATAATTTTATTAGCATTGATAGTCCTATGGTAGGAATTATATACTTAACTCCCAAACCTAGCTCTCCGCCATTTGCTAAAAAAGGCCAGAAGATTAAAAAAGGTGATACGATTTGTTTAATTGAAGCGATGAAAACCTTCAATGAGATTAAATCTGATAGAGATTGCACAATTAAAACAGTATTGGTTAAAAACGGTGAGGCAGTCGAATTTGGCCAGCCTCTTTTTGAAATATCTTAATTGTTTAAAAAAATATTAGTCGCAAATAGAGGAGAAATTGCTGTTCGTATTATAAGAGCATGTAAAGAACTTAATATAAAAACAGTTGCTATACATTCCAATGTGGATACTGAAGCAATGCATGTGAAACTAGCTGACGAAAGTATTTGTGTTGGTAGCGCTCTACCTAATGAAAGTTATCTTAATATTCCTAGTATTATCAGCGCAATTGAAATAACTGGGGCTGATGCAGTTCATCCTGGATATGGATTTTTAAGTGAAAACAACAAATTTGCAAAAATATTAAGTTCACACCAAGTAAAGTTTATAGGTCCATCCTCAAAGTCTATTTTAGAATTAGGTAATAAAAGCAATGCTTTAAAACTAGCAAGCGATTTTAATTTACCAATATTAGGAAATAAAAATTCTAAAAATATAGACAATACTAGTGATGCCCAAAAAATAGCAAAAGAAGTTGGTATGCCTGTTGTTATAAAAGCAGCCTATGGGGGCGGTGGTAAAGGGATGAGGGTATTTAAAAATAGTAGCGAAATAGATAAATTTTTTTCACAATTGAAATCGGAAGCTAAAAATTATTTTGGTGATGATACAATGTATGCTGAAAAATTTTTAACAAATGCAAAACACATAGAATTTCAAGTAATATCAGATCCAAGAAATAACTACGCAGAAATAATTGGGCAAAGGGATTGCTCAATTCAACGTAAAAATCAAAAAATTATTGAAGAAATACCATCTGACTTCGTAGATATACATAATTTAAAAGCAATAGAAAAAAATATCAAAGATCTGTTACTTAAAAACAAATATGAAGGCTTAGGAACCTTAGAATTTTTATATCAAGATAATGAAATATTCTTTATTGAAATGAATACGAGATTACAGGTTGAACACCCTGTAACAGAAGAAGCATTTGACATTGACCTAGTAAAATATCAAATAATGGTTGCTGCAGGTTATAAAATTGATTTAAGTAATGTAGTAAGAAAAAATCATACTATTGAATGTAGAATAAATGCAGAAAACGCTAAAGATTTTTCACCTAGTCCAGGAACAGTAAAATTTATAAATATTCCAGGTGGAAGAGGAGTTCGAATAGATACCGCCTTATATACAAATTATAAAGTTAATCCTCATTATGACAGTCTAATTTTAAAAATAGTTTCTAAAGGAAAAGATAGAAAAGAGTCTATTTCGATAATGAAAAGAGTATTAGATGAGATAATTATAGATGGAATAGATACAAATATTGAATTACACAAATGGATTTTAAATCAAAATGATTTTAATAATGGCATCTATAATACAAATTGGTTAGAAAAAAATATTTCCAAATTTAATTAGCAATCAGTCAATGAAATTTCGTATATCTTATTTGAATATAAATTTAATTCGTCTGTATATTTAAAAAACCAGCCAATAAATATATTGTCATTTTGAGTAATTTTTAGTAATGCAGCAGTATCTAAATATTTATCAAATTCTATATTTTTACAAGATACTAATTCGAATAATAAATTTCTAAATTGATATGAATTTGAAAACTCAAGGTCATATTTTGATGATGAAGATTTGTCTAAAATGAGTAGCTTTGTATTGTTAATTTCTTTAGCTTGTAATTGAACAAAAAAAATACTATTTAAAAATAAAATTATTAATAATTTCTTCCAAAGACACTGCATCAATATTATCGGTCGAGTAATCATTATTTTTAAGGAGTACCTCACTTTCCCCTAATTGTATTTCTATATATGGGGACCCTATAAATCCATTATTTGATATTTTAAATTTAGAGTTATCAGGTATTTTAATACTTTCATAGATAGATGATGTGATAATTGCCATGTAACTCTCTTGATCCAGTGAAATACTTGAAACTTCCCCTACTTTCACGCCTTTAATTTTAACATCGTTACCTATATTCACATTACCTATATCAAAAAAACTAGAATTAATTTGAAAAGTTTCGATTTTGTTAAAAAAATTTATTTTAGAAGAATAATAAAATATACAAATAAAAGATATTATTAATATCAACAGTCCAAGAAAAAATTCTATATTTACTTTCTTATTCATTTAAATCATCTAAATATCTAAGAAACATATCGACTGAATATGAGTCTTGAGTTTGGTAAAAAACATATTGTTGATTGGATTTATCTAAATATTCACCAAATCCAGGTTCTATAGATAGTGCTTTCCTTCCAAAAATACCATCACTTTTAATTTTTACAATTGAGTCCTCAGGAATATTATACTTTTTCTCGATATAACCATTAATAATGACTCCATCTGGGGATATCTTTATTTTATTTACATCGCCTATCTTTATACCAGCAATTTGTACCTCAGCATTATAATTGATGCCTTCAACATAATTAAAGGTGGCAACAAAAGGGATTGAGTCACTATCGGGAATATTTTTAAAAAGAAGAAAAAAAAATATCAAAAAAAAACTAAATAAAATACCTGTTTTAAAATGGTTTCTTGAGTCAAAAGAATCAATTTCTTTAATTATTTTGGATTCCAACTGCTATAACCCTTATCGATAGTTTGTTTATGCTTCACTGAATGTTTTTGTATTCTTCTTTTCACTAAACTCTCTTGATTATTAATATCTAGATCAAGGTTAGATATTTCATCAGAAGTATTATGTAACCAATTATGAAATTGTGTTGGTAGTGACTCTGGTCCAAAACCCTTAGCATAGACTACCCATCGTTTTGAAGAATTTTTTTTATCATGATAATATTTATTACCTAGCGAATCTTTATGAACAAGATTACCATTAAAATAAGAATATAATCTAAAACCTAGAGACATGTATAATCATAACAAATTAATAACTTTATGAGAATAATACTTATTACATTTATTCTATTAGTCAATTTATCACATCCATTATTTGCGAAAATAGCTAGTGTAATAGGTAATCCCCTATCTCAAGAAATATATTTTGATGTTAACAAGGATACAAAAAATTATCCAGCTTCACTTACTAAAATTATGACACTTTATATAATATTTGATGAATTAGAGAAGAAAAAGCTTAATTTAAGTGATCGTGTATACTTCTCTAGGCATGCAACTTATCAACAACCTTCTAAATTAGGTATAGCAGAGAAAGATTTCATCACTGTAGATGAATTGATTGACTCATTAATTGTCAAGTCAGCAAATGATGCTGCTGTAGCCATTGCTGAAAAAATATCAGGTAGTGAAAAAAAATTTATTATAAAAATGAACAATTATGCAAAAAGATTTAATTTAGAAAATACAACATTTGCAAATCCACATGGTCTACCAAATAGAGCTAACTTATCTTCTGCCTATGATATTTTCAAACTTAGCTCAAAAATTATTAAAGATTTCCCTCAAGAATTACACCGATTTAAAAAAACTAAAGTTAAAATTAAAGGTAAAATTTATACAACTCATAATACATTATTAAAAAAGTATGATCATTATATTGGATTAAAAACTGGCTATATAAAAAAATCTGGATATCAAATATCACTATTATCGTTAAACGGCGATAATTATTTATTGGGTATATATTTTGGAGGTAATTCTGCTAAAGAAAGGAACAATAAAATTAACTTTCTTATGAATAAATATAGAAATAAAGATGCGTCCAAGCATGAAGAAACTAATAAATTAAATGTTAATCATGAGAAAAAAAGTACTATTAATTATGCTGTTCAGACATCCTCTTTCAAAAAAATTAGTAAATCAAAGATGCATATTACTTTACTGAAGAATAAAATAAAAATACTAAGAAGTTTTGAGCATCAAATAAAAAAAAATGGTAGATATTTTATAAGTTATATAAATGTTGCTGATCAGAGAACAGCAAAAAACTTATGTAATGAAATTAAATTAAATAAACTAGACTGTTTGATTAAAACTAGTTAATTCTTTTATATCTAATGAATACGACTCAAGTATTGATATTAGTTTAATTAATTCTTCTTTAAATTTATCTTTAACAAAGTGTTCGAGTCTAAATACTATACAATTTTGAGTATTTGAAGCTCTTAGAAGAAACCAAAAATTTTCGGTTTCTAGCCTTAGACCATCAATTGTGATTAAATTAACACCACTATCGTAATGTTTAGGTATATCTTCTACTATTTTATCTAAAAGACTAAATTTAATTTTTTCATCACAATATAATTTTATCTCAGGTGTTGATGATGACTTCATATAAACACTTGTTAATTCATTTAATGTTTTTTTTGTATTATTGAGTATCTTAATTAATTTCAAAGAAGCATATATGGCGTCGTCATATCCATAATATTTATAATTATAAAAAATGTGCCCACTCATTTCGCCAGCTATATCTGCATTTTTTGATGATATCATCTCTTTGATTAAAGAATGTCCTGTTTTCGACATATGAATATCGACACCATTATTTTTAAGTGTATCAAAAAGAATTTTACTACACTTTACATCAGCTATAGCGACTAAGTCTTTTTTTTCTTTTAAAAGATCAAGGGACAAAAGTAAAAAAATAATATCTGAATAAATTAATTCTCCTTTATTATCCAATATTCCAATTCGATCACCATCGCCGTCAAATGCAATACCCAAGTCAAATTTTTTTTCTTTAATATAGTTTGATATCTGAGTAATATTTTTTTTAATTGTTGGATCAGGATGATGATTTGGAAAATTACCATCTATACTTCTATTCAAAATAATATTAGTTCCATTTATCGAATTAATAATTTTATGAATTATTGGTGCAATTGCACCATTTCCTGGATCCCAAACTATTTTAAGCTTATCTAAATAATTAAATTGTGAAATAATTTCATCTGTGTAAGGACTAATTACGTCTTTAAATGTTAATTGACCTAATGTTGAGGATAAAGAAGCATCGTCTAAATTATTTAAAGATTTTATCTTTTCTCCAAAAAAAGGCTTATTGTTAATAATTATTTTTAATCCATTATATTCTTTTGGATTATGAGAACCTGTAATCATAATTAAATTAGGAATATCCAGTTTTTTTGTAGCATAATAGCTCACTGGCGTTGGTATTAATGAAATATCTACTACATCAACGCCATGTCTTCTGAAAGTATCAATCAATTTATTTTTAATTTCTAGGGAAGATAATCTTCCATCATGACCTATGATGATTTTAGGAGTATTAATCTTAGAAATTATATTTGAGATTTTTTTTGCAATATTTTTTATATCTTCTAATTTTAATGATTTTTGGTAAATGCCCCTTATATCATATTCTCTGAGTATTTCTGTGTTGATCATCGAGACAAACTATAAATTTAATATATAAGTTGCAATTGATAAAAATGATAAAAATCCAAATACATCTGTAAAAGTAGTAAGAACAATTCCAGATGCCAATGCTGGATCTATTTTCATTTTATTTATAGTAATTGGGATAATAATGCCTACTAAACAAGCAAAACCTAAATTTATTAAAATGGCAAAAGATATAGCAAATGCTAATACAAGACTATCAAACCAATAATAAGCAATTAATCCCATTATTAAAGAAAGTGCTAAACCATTAATACTTCCTATTAAAAATTCTTTAACAACCAATTTAATATAGTTTGAATTATTAATATCCTTTGTGGCTATAGCTCTTACATATATCGTCATAGCTTGTGTGCCTGCATTACCACCCATTGAAGCTACAATAGGCATCAGAACTGCTATTGCTATCATTTGCTGTAACTGTTCTGAATATATATCTATAACAAGAGATGCCAAAATAGCTGTCAATAAGTTTAACCCTAACCATATAAATCTTGAAGTAGCAGATGTAAAAGCACCTTTATAAAAATCATTTACAAATAAACCTCCCAGTTTTCTCATATCGTCTTCTGACTCCTCATGATCTATTTCGACAACATCATCAACTGTCATGATACCTATCATTTTATTATCCAAATTTACAACGGGTGCCGAAACTAAGCCATACTGTCTAAAGGTGTAAGCGATATCTTCAATTTTCTCATCAGATTTAATAATATGTATATCCTTATATATAATTTCTTTTAATTTTTTCGATCTTTTTGATCTTAAAACTCTTCCTGAAGGAACATATCCAATTGGGATATTTTGGTCATTTACAATAAAAATATTATAAAAATCCTTAGGACCTCTTCTGGTATTTCTTAATTGATCGATCAGTTCACCTACAGTTAAGTTAGCCTTGATAGAAAGATAGTCTCTGTTCATGAGTCTACCAGCAGAATTTTCATCATACGTTAAGCTTTCTTCAATTCTTTCTCTTTGCTGTGATCCAAGCTTAGAAAGTATCTGAACTAATTCTTTAGTTTCAAAATCGGAAAGTATTTCTACTGCATCATCTAAATCCAGATATTTTATTAAATTAACCAATTGTTTGTTGGGTATCATATGCAAAATATCATCCCGAGTTTCTTCGCGTAAATAGGCAATAAAATCAGGGTGAAAGTTTTTAGTATGAGTTTTTAATATTGATGACTGTAATTCAAATGGAAGACTTTCGATACTGTCTGCCTGATCAGCAGAATGAAGCGATTTTATTGACTTAATATAATCTTTTTTATTAAATTTTTGCATTTATATTATACACATGGTGCGGACGAGAAGACTCGAACTTCCACAGGATTTAATCCCACAGCGACCTCAACGCTGCGCGTCTACCAGTTCCGCCACGTCCGCAATTAATAGATTTAATTAATAAAGAATGATTAAAATAAAACAACTAAAAGGACAAAAAAAATATCAAGAATTAACCAAATTAATGAATAAACATATTCAAAAAATGTCTGAAAATATAAAAGAAGAAGAAATATGGTTCTTAGAACATGAAAATGTCTTTACTGCAGGAAGCTCTACTCCCAAAGAGTTTAAAGTAAATGAAATAAATAAGATTCCTGTAATTAAAGTTAATAGAGGTGGAAAAATTACGTTTCATGGCCCTGGCCAATTAGTCATTTATCCCTTAATTAATTTAAAAAAAAGAAAGAAGAATATTATAGATTACATAAATTTATTAGAAGATATATGTATAAAAGCATTTAAGAGAAGTGATATCAAACTTTATAAAAAAAAAGAAAAAAATAGAGGTTTGTGGGTTGAAAAAAATAATGAATTAAAAAAAATAATATTTATTGGTTTAAGGTACTCAAAAGGTATAATTCATCATGGGTTATCAATTAATTTTAATCTTGATCTAAATAATTTTCAGAAAATTGATCCTTGTGGCCTTAATTCCAAAGATATAAGCAGCTTATATGCTCTAAAAATAAATTATGATAAGAGAAAAATTTATCAGGATCTTAAAGAGGAATTTATGAAAGTATTTTATTAGGGTTTATTCTAAATTTATAAAATTTTCCATCTAGTTTAAAAATAATTTTATAAGAGCAGAGAAGTAGTTTATTAAATTTATTACCGGAAAACTTTTTATCACCAATGATAGGATTTTTATTAAGATAAAATTGAAGTCTAATTTGATGTTTTTTTCCTGTAAATAATTTAATTAAATAACAATTATCATGATTATCTAATTGAATTTTTCTATAAGCTAGTTTTAATTCTTTCTTATCAGAATTATAGTTAATCAAAGTATTGGTATTTTTATTAAATTTAGAATTAGTTACTGCAATATAGTATTTTTTAATTCGATTATTTAAAAATAATGATGAGATTTTTCTAGCATTAATTCTATTTTTTGCAAAAAGCATGATCCCTGAAGTATCTTTATCTAATCTATGAACTGTATAAAGTTTATGCTCAATGACATTTTCATATATGTCTTTTAATGAAATAAATACTTTAGATCCTCTTTGAACAGAATATCCATCAATTTTGTTAATAGCTATAAAATCATTGTTTTCAAATATTATTTGATCTCTAAAATTATTTTTTTTATCTTTAGTGAGTTTAATAGTCTTTGATAAATCATTTTTGATATCAAATTTATAATATATATATACAACATCACCTTTTGTTAATGGCGAATTAGCTTTAGATTTTTTGTTATTAATTTTTATTTTGTATTTTCTAATTAATCTTTGTAATAAAGACAAAGGTAGGGACTCAAAATGTTGAAATAAAAACTTATCTAATCTTTTATAGCTTTGATCTATCTTAATTTGCAAATCTAAGACTGATCATATGAAATAAATAAAAGAAAATAAAAGATATAAAAATGTTAAGAGAAAAATATATAAAAGCTTTGATAAAAGATTTATCTGATACTAATGAAAACAGTTCCATATTGAAGGAAGATAGAGTAGTAAAACTCCCAAAAAAACCGATATAAACAAAAATATATAGCGCACCATTAAATTTATTTAAAAAATAACCTGCCATAGCAGATCCAATAATATTCACTAATATAGTTGCTGCGGGTAATCCTAAAATAGTAAAATTTAAAAGAGTGAAGAAGTAACGAAAGCTAGATCCTAAAATAGCACCTATCACGAGCGCTAAATAAGATGACATTGATTATTATTTTACGAACTGGATAATACTTGTATGGGCAAAATCGCCAAACCTATTGCCTTTTTTAATAATACGAGTATATCCACCATTTCTATTTTTTTGTTCTATAGAAATCTCAGAAAAAAGTTTTTGACAAGCTTCCTTATTATTAAAAAGCTTTGCCAAAATATATTTTCTGTTACTTAAATTATCATTTTTTGCTTTAGTGACTAATTTCTCAATAAAAGGTCTAAGTTCTTTTGCTTTTTCAGTAGTTGTTGTAATAGTTTCATGTTTAATAAGACTAATAGATAAGTTCTTTAGTAAGGCTAATCTATGAGATGAAGATCTATTTAACTTTCTTTGTTTGAGTCCGTGTTTCATTATACCTTAAATGGATCTTCGTATTTCTTAGATAATTCCTCTATGTTCTCTGGTGGCCAACCTGGTAAGTCCATTCCCATAGAAAGGCTCATTGAGGATAGTACTTCCTTAATTTCATCAAGGGACTTTCTACCAAAATTTGGTGTTCTAAGCATTTCACCTTCTGTTTTCTGAACTAAATCACCAATGTAAAAAATATTATCATTTTTTAGGCAGTTTGCTGATCTAACAGATAGCTCAAGCTCATCAACTTTCTTAAGCAGATTTTTATTAAACTGCGGTTCATTTGAAGATTGTAGTTTTTTTCTTTCGTCTTCAGTTGGTTCTTCAAAATTAATGAATGGTTTGAGTTGATCTTGAAGAATTCTTGCAGCTAATGCAGCAGCATCATCTGGGGATACAGTTCCATTTGTTTCTATATCTAAAATAAGTTTATCAAACTCAGTGTCTTGACCAATACGAGAGTTTTCAACATTAAATGAAACTCTTTTTACAGGACTATAGGTGGCATCTAGCATGATTTGACCAACACTTTTATTTTCATTGTCTTTATTTTTTTCAGCTGAAATGTAGCCTTTGTTTATATCTAGAAATATTTCTAAATTTACCTCTCTATTAGAGTCAACATTCATTATCACAGCATCTTTATCTACTATTTCAACTTCAGGATTTTCTTCAAAATCTGAGGAAAGAACTTCTTTTGGGCCTTTTACATTTAAACTTAACTTTTGGGAGTGATTACTTTTAGAATTGAAAGTAACGTTTTTAAGGTTCATAATTATGTCAGTTACGTCTTCTCTAACACCCTCTATTGTAGAAAATTCATGAAGTACACCATTAATTTTAATCGAGGATATGGCAGTACCCTGCAATGATGACAAAAGCACTCTCCTTAGGGCATTCCCTAAAGTAGTACCAAAGCCTTTTTCCAAAGGTTCAATAACTACAGTTCCGAATTTTTTATTATCGCTGATTTTATAATCAACTTTGTTTGGTTTAACCAAGGTAATCCAGTTATTCTCTATCAATTTTAACTCCTATAAATTTAGTTTATACTCTTCTTTTCTTTTTAGGTCTGCATCCATTGTGTGGAAGTGGTGTAACGTCTTTAATATTATTTATAATAAATCCAATGTTTTGTAGTGCTCTAAGAGCTGACTCTCTACCAGATCCTGGGCCTTTCATAAGAACATCAAGTTTTCTCAGCCCGCTGTCATAAGCCTTTTTTCCTGCTGCATCTGTTGCAATTTGTGCAGCATAAGGAGTAGATTTTTTTGAACCCCTAAAACCCATAGATCCACTGGAGGACCAAGATACTGCATTACCACTTACATCAGATATGGTAACAATTGTATTGTTAAAGGAACTTTTGATATGAACGACACCATTTTGTCCAAAATTTTTTTTTGACTTTTTTTTATCAGAAGATTTTTTTTCAGTTTTTGCCATTTTATTTAGTTACTTTTTTCTTTCCAGCAATAGCAACAGCCTTACCTTTTCTTGTTCTTGCATTTGTGTGTGTTCTTTGACCTCTTGTAGGGAGTTGTTTTCGATGTCTTAAACCTCGATAACAACCTAAGTCTTTTAATCTTTTAATATTTTGAGATACGACTCTTCTAAGATCACCTTCAACAGTATAGTTTTCATCTATAGATTTTCTGATTTTAGAAATCTCGTCCTCAGAAAAATCTTTTATTCTCTTAGTGGGGTCTAAACTATTTGCTTTCAAAATATCCATCGCATATTTAGCACCAATTCCATGGATATATGTAAGAGAAACTAAAGCTCTTTTATTTACTGGTAAATTTACACCTGCTATTCTTGCCAATTGAGATCTCCTGAAGGAGTGAAAATATTGAAAAAGTATTTAAAAGTCAATATAAAATATCTCAATTTAATCCAAGTTTATCAACGATTTTAGCAGTTACAGCGTTGATTTCATCATTAGCCTGAATATCATTAACTTGATAGTTTTTTTTAAGTGAATTTGTTATTTCTTGATGAGATTTTTTATAGATTTGTAATCTTTTCTCAAAAAAACTGTCATCTGCTCTAGACTCTTCCATTGATCTTTTTTTAATTCTTTGAAGAAGTTGACTATCATCAACTTCAAAGTTGATAATACTTAATTCTTTATTATTGAATATTTCAAGAAGTGAGTCGGCCTGAATAGAACTTCTGGGAAACCCATCAATCAATATCTGTTCATTGGATAGAGAGTTCACTTTTTCTTTTAATACTGAGATTACAACAGTATCCTCAATTAAGTCACCATTATCCATTTTATGTTTAATTTCTTTACCTAAAATACTTTCATCTTGAGATTTGTCTTTTAGGAGCGAACTAACAGTTAAAATATTCAAATCTGGTAAAATACTATCTTTTAAAATATTAGCTTGTGTTCCTTTACCACAACCGGGAGGACCAATAAAAACTATAACCATTTACTTCTATAAGCTTTATTTTTACTCAGTAGTTTTTCATATTGAGATGAAAATAATTGTGTTTGAATTTGTGTAAAGAAATCCATGGCTACAATCACAACAATCAAAAGACTTGTCCCTCCTAAATAGAAAGGAACTGATAATCTAGCAATTAAGATTTCAGGAATTAAAGCAATTAATCCTAAGTATACTGCACCAACAAAAGTTAGACGATAAATAACATGCTTTAAATAAGTAGCTGTTTGTTCTCCTGGTCTATAGCCTAAAACAAATCCTCCATTATTTCTTAAATTTTCTGCCTGTTCTTGAGGGTTAAAAACAATACTAGTGTAGAAAAATGCAAAGAAAACAATTAGGCCGAAAAAAAAGGCCATATAAAGTGGCTTTCCATGAGATAAGTAAAACCCTAAACTAGATAAAAACCCCGTACTTTCAGGGGAAAAATTAGAAATAGTATTTGGAAACAATAACAATGATGAAGCAAAAATGGCGGGGATAACACCAGATATATTAATTTTGATTGGAAAATAAGAAGATTGGCCTCCAAATACCTTATTTCCAACTTGGCGTTTAGGATATTGAACTAATAACCTTCTTTGAGCTCTCTCTATGAAGACGATAACAACTATGAGTATAAGAAGTAAGAAAATAATTGATATAATTGCAATAGCTGAGAGTGCACCAGTTCTTCCTAGTTCAAAGGTGTTAAAAATAGCGAATGGAAGATTAGCAACAATACCTGCAAAAATTATTATTGAAATTCCACTTCCAAAACCATTTTCAGTTATTTGCTCACCTAACCACATTAAAAATATAGTTCCTGATGTCATGGTTATGACAGCAGATATTTGAAAAAAAGCAACACTTCCTAAAGTTGGGTCAACTGTATCAGATAAATTTAGTATACCGTTTGAGATACCGTAGCTCTGAAAAAGACCCAAAACTATTGTTAAATATCTCGTATACTGCTGAATTTTTTTCCTACCTTGTGTGCCCTGCTCTTTTAGAGCCTTCAAGCTATCAAAAGAGGATTGCATCAATGTCATTATAATGGAAGCAGAAATATATGGCATAACCCCTAGTGTGAAAATTGACATACGCATTAAAGCACCACCGGAGAACATATCAAATATTCCTAAAATTCCGCCTCGATGTTGTTCGAAAATTTGCTCTAAGACAGCTGAATTAATACCTGGAACAGGGATATAAGTTCCTAGTCGATAAACGGCAACTGCAAATAAAACAAAACCTAATTTTTTAAATAAGCCTGAGCTTTTAATTGCTTCGCTATAGTCAATACTAGGTACTTTGATATTCATAATCTAAAAATTATGATGTCGATCCACCAAGATCTTCAATTCTTTTCTTAGCACCAGGGGTTACCTTGAAGTCCTTAAATTGAAGCTTTTTTTTAAATTGGATTGAGTCAATTAATTTTATAGATTTTTTATGGTCTTTCTTTTTAAGAAAACCTGCCTCAATTAAAAACTTAATATCAATTAAAGAATTTTCATCGAATTTGTTAAAACTTACTAAAGATATAGATAAAGATTTAGGGTTAATTTTTTTTAGTGAATTAAAACCTCTTTTAGGTGTTTTTCTATAGATAGGCATTTGTCCGCCCTCAAAGTTTCGAACTGCAACACCTGATCTAGATCTTTGTCCTTTATGGCCTCTTCCTGCTGTTTTTCCTAAACCGGTGCCTATTCCTTTACCTTTTCTTTTTCTTGAAGTTTGGCGTTGTTTGGAAATTTGATTGATCATTATTAGTTTTCTCTTTTACTTATAACAGAATTTATTTCTATGCTTCTTCTAGCGGATACTGATTTTGGTGTATTAATGCTCTTAAGAGCTTTAATTGTTGAACGAACAATATTATGTGGGTTTTTTGTACCGATTGCTTTAGATACAACATCAGATATACCCAATGCTTCAAAAATAGCTCTAGAAGGACCACCAGATATTATTCCAGTTCCTTTTGGTGCAGATCTTAGAATTACAGTGCTTGAAGAGAACTTTGCCTTAACATCATGATGGATAGTTCTACCTTCTCTTAATGGTATTCTTACCATAGTTTTTTTAGCCTCTTCTGAAGCTTTTCTAATAGCCTCAGGTACCTCTTTTGCCTTACCTGATCCAAAACCGACTCTTCCTTGACCGTCACCACTTACAACGAGCGCTGCAAAACCAAATCTTCTTCCACCTTTTACAACTTTAGATACTCTTCTTACTGAGATTAGTTTTTCAATAAATTCTTTATTTGCATTATTATCTAACATTAAAACAATAATCCTTTTTCTCTTGCTGCATCAGCTAATACTTTGAGTCTTCCGTGATACTTATAAGACCCCTTGTCAAATTTCACTTCTTTGATACCTTTTTCTATAGCTAGTTCAGCAATCTTTGAACCAACTATTTTAGCTACATCAATTTTCTTTTGTCCTTCACCTTTTTTTAATTTAACAGAAGAGAATGAACATAATGTTTTATCATTACTTTCTGATAAAACTGATGCATAAATATGTTTAGAAGATCGAAATACTAAGAGCTTATGCTTTTTAATTTCACTGAGCTTTTTTCTCACTCTTAATTTTCTTCGAGTAGCTCTAATTTTATCTTTGTTCATTATTTTTTCTTACCTTCTTTTCTATAAATTCTTTCACCCTCATATCGGACACCTTTACCTTTATAAGGTTCTGGTTTTCTAAATGACTTAATTTCAGCTGCTACTTGACCTACTAATTGCTTACTAGTTCCAGTTACAATAACAATATTTTTTTCAACTTTTATAGAAATGCCCTCAGGTATATCAAAATTAATGTCATGACTATATCCAAGAGAAAGGACTAACTTTTTTCCAGAAACATTAGCTTTATATCCAGTTCCTATAAGCTCTAATCTTTTTTCAAATCCTTTAGAGTTACCAATTATTTCATTTTTAACATTTGCATAAATAGTGCCAAGAAGTGCTTTATTTTCTCCAGAGAAGTGTAAAAGATTATCTTTGTGATCAACTTTAATACCAATTGGGAGGACGGTTGATGATTTTCCTAACTTACCCTCAAAATTAATTTCATTATCTGTCATGGAAATTTTAATATCTTCAGGGATATTTATAGGATTTCTTGCTAATCTTGACATAATTTAGAAAACGCTAATAAGCACTTCCCCTCCAACTTTTTGATTTCTTGCATCAGCGTCTGACATTACACCTTTTGAGGTAGACAATATCGTGGTTCCTAAACCACCAATAGTCTTAGGAATTTCATCTACAGAGCTATAAACACGACAACCTTGTTTAGACATTTTTTCAATCTTATTAATAAGAGGAGAGCCCTTATAATATTTTAGAGTAATTGAGATATCTTTTTTTGTATCTCCTAATATTTCGAAGCTATCAATGTATCCTTCTTTTTTTAAAACATCACACACATTAACGTTTAATTTTGAAAAAATTGCTTTCACAGAAACTTTATTTGCTTTTTGTCCATTTCTAATTCTTGTAATCATATCTGCTAGTGTATCGCTCATACTACCAACTCGCTTTCGTTAAACCAGGTATCTGTCCCTTACCGGCCATATCTCTTATAGCTATTCTAGATAAATTAAATTTACTATAAACTCCTCGTGGTCTGCCTGATAGAAAACATCTATTTCGATATCTAATTCTTGATGAATTTCTTGGTAAAGACTCAAGTTTCATTTGAATTTTTACTCTTTCTTCAAAAGGAAGTTCTTTACTAGATAAAAGACTCTTTAGTTTTTTTCTTTTCTCACTAAGTCTATCTATTAGTACTTTTCTATTATTGTTTTTTTGTATTGCGCTCTGTTTTGCCATGGTTAATTTAAAAATGGAAAGTTCATTAATTTTAACAATTCATATCCCTCTTTGTCATTGTTTGCTGAAGTGGCAATAGTGATATCAAAACCAAAGACATTTTCAACATTTTCAACACTTATTTCAGGAAAGATAATGTGATCTTTAATACCTATGGTTATATTACCTTGTCCATCGAATGATTTTTTGTTGTAACCTCTAAAATCTTTAATTCGAGGCATAGCAATATTTACTAGTCTATCGTAAAACTCCATCATCATATTTTTTCTAAGAGTAACAGAGAGACCCACTGGCATTCCTTTTCTAATTTTAAAAGAAGCAATAGCTTTTTTAGACATTCTGACTACTGGTGATTGACCAGATATAAGAGAGAGGTCTTTTTTCATTTTTTCAATAGCTTTATTATCTTCTTTAATAGTTCCTATACCCGCATTGATCACTATTTTTGAAATTTTTGGAACAGCTAACTTATGAGGTATCTCTAAGTTTTTAGCCAATTGATCAGAAACATTAAATAATTCTTGAATTGAATTTGACATTAATACTTGTCTCCTGATGATTTTAAAACTCTAATTTTTTTTCCACTATCTATTTTAAAGCCTACTTTTGAAGATTTCTTAGACTTAGAGTCGTAAGCTAAAATATTGGAAATATGAATAGGCATTTCCTTGTCCACGATACCTCCTTTAGACTCTTGAGATGGTTTTTGGTGTTTTTTACTGACATTAACGCCAGATATAACAACTTTGTCAGAGGAATTGATAATCTTAGATATTTTTCCAATTTTTCCTTTATCTTTTCCAACTTTAACAATCACTTCATCACCTTTTTTATACTTTTTAATCATTATAATACCTCTGGAGCCAGACTAACGATTTTCATCATATTTCTTTTTCTAAGCTCTCTTGTAACAGGTCCAAAAATTCTTGTTCCAATTGGTTCATTTTGTTTATCTAGAAGAACAGCTGCGTTTGAGTCAAATTTGATTGATGTTCCATCTTCTCTGATTAACGGTTTTTTTGTTCTTACTATAATTGCTCTTTGTACTTCACCTTTTTTTACTTTAGATCTTGGAATAGCATCTTTGACAGAAACAACAATAATATCACCAATTCTTGCATATCTTCGTTTAGACCCACCAATAACTTTAATACAGCTGATTAGTCTAGCTCCAGAGTTATCTGCCACTTGTAAATTAGACTCGGCTTGTATCATTATTTAATAACTTCCCATGATTTATTTTTTGAAATTGGTTTAGTTTCTTGTATCCTCACGGAGTCCCCAACAATAATTCTATTTTCACTGTCATGAGCGAGATATTTTTTAGAAACTCTGATTAATTTTTTATAAATTGGGTGTGTAGTTTGTCTTGTTACTAAAACAGAAATTGTTTTATCTCCTGATTTTTTTACTACTTTTCCAATTAAAATACGTTTAGGCACTCTTATTTGTCCTTTCTTTAGTTAAAAGCGATGCAATTTGCTTTTTAACTTTCTTAAATTGTGATGTATCTGTGAGCTGCCCACTTTTTTTCATTATTTTTAAATTAAATAATTCCTTTTTTAACCTGTTTACGTCTTTATCAGCCATTAAAATTGATCCAATGATACGAAGGTTGTTTTTACTGGTAGTTTAGCGGATGCAAGTTCAAAAGCTTTTTTAGCTAGGTGCTTGTCAACACCGTCTACCTCAAACATTATAGTTCCAGGTTTAACTCTACATACCCACCTGTCAATAGCGCCTTTACCTTTACCCATTCTCACTTCAGCAGGTTTAGCTGTGACTGGCACATCAGGGAATACTCTAATCCAAAGTCTCCCCGCTCTTTTTAAAAATCTTGTAATAGCTCTTCTAGATGCCTCTATTTGTCTAGCAGTCACCCTCTCAGCATCTAATGATTTCAGTCCATAATAACCAAATGTTAATTCGTAATTTCCTTTAGCACTTCCATGAATTCTTCCTTTGTGCTGTTTTCTATATTTAGTATTCTTAGGTAATAACATTAATTTGCTTTCTCTTTTTTATCTTCAGTTTTATTTGTTATATTTTTACTCTCACCCTTAAATAACCAAACTTTAATTCCAATAATTCCATAAGTTGTTAGGGCTCGAGCTGTTGCGTAATCTATATCAGCTCTTAAAGTATGTAAAGGCACACTTCCCTCTGAAAACTTTTCTGTTCTTGCTATTTCAGCACCACCTAGTCTACCGCCACAGACAATTTTAATACCTTTAGCACCTAGTTTAATTGCTGATAAACCTGATTTTTTCATCGCTTTTCTAAAAGCAACTCTTTTTTCTAATTGCCTTGCAATAGAGTCAGCTAGTAATGAAGCGTCTGTTTCAGGTTTTTTTATTTCTTTGATATCCAATGAGATACTCTTATCTGAGAGCTTTGATAGTCTATTTCTCAGTTTTTCAATATCTGCACCTTTTTTCCCAATAAGAACTCCTGGTTTAGATGTGTGAATAATAATTTTAAGGTTTGCTGCAGCTCTTTCAATTATAACAGAGCTTATGCCAGCGATTGAGTAATTCTTTTCTATATAATTTCTAATTTTATAGTCTTCTTTTAAAAAAGTTGAATAATCTTTTTTTTCAAACCAAGTTGATTGCCAATATTTATTAATTCCTACTCTTAATGAAGTTGGGTTAACTTTTTGTCCCATTATACTCTCTCCTCTAAAACTAATGTCAACCTAGAAAAAGGTTTAATAATTTGAAACGCTCTTCCCTTACTCATTGGTCTAAATCTTTTCATTCTTAGACTCTTACCTACATAAGCCTCTTTAACAAAAAGTTTATCAATATCTAAATTATTGTTGTTCTCTGCATTTGCGACTGCAGAATTTAACGTTTTTAAAACTTCTTTACTGACTCTTTTATTTGAAAACTTCAAAATATTTAAAGCTGTGTTGATATCTTTTTTTCTAATATCTTTAACAATTAAGTTTAGTTTTTGAGAACTAGTTCTTATCATTTTATTAATAGCTCTTACTTCTTTAGACATTTTTATTTTTTACCTTGAACTGCTTTTTTATCTCCTGAGTGGCCTTTAAAAACTCTTGTTGGAGAAAACTCACCAAGCTTATGTCCAACCATATCTTCAGTCACATATACCGGTATGAAAGATTTACCATTATATACTGAAATGGTGACTCCAACAAAATCTGGAATAATTGTAGACCTTCTTGACCATGTTTTAATTGGAGATTTTGAACTCTCTTCTTTTGATTTTTTAATTTTTTTGAAAAGAGTTACATCAAAGTAAGGTCCTTTCCATACAGATCTTGCCATTACTTTTTAGCCCTTCTTGAAATAATCATTTTAGATGTAAATTTAATTTTTCTAGTCTTCTTACCTTTTGTCTTCATACCCCAAGGTGTAGATGGGTGTCTACCACCAGATGTTCTTCCCTCTCCTCCACCGTGTGGGTGGTCGACAGGGTTCATAACTACGCCTCTTACAGTAGGCCTAATACCCAAATGTCTTTTAATACCAGCTTTACCAATTTTTTTATTTTTATTATCTTGATTGGATACAACCCCTATAGTCGCCATACATTCGCCATGAACTAATCTAGTTTCTCGAGACGAAAGCTTAACCATTACATATTTTTCTTGTTCTCCAAGTACTTGAGCAAAAGATCCAGCAGATCTACATATTTTGCCACCCGCTCCTGGCTTTAGTTCAATATTATGAATAGAGGTACCAGTAGGAATATTTTTAATCTTCATTGCATTTCCTGATGATATTTCAGTTTTAACTGAGGAAATAACTTTATCACCAATTTTTAAATCAGACGGTGCTATAATATATTCTTTTAAATCTTGATAATTGACAAGTGCTATGAAGGCACTTCTATTAGGATCGTATTCAATTCTTTCAACTGTGCCTATTTTATCAAATGTATTCCTTTTAAAATTCACAAGTCTATATTTTTTCTTATGGCCACCTGATCTATGTCTAATTGTAATTTTACCTGTATTATTTCTTCCTGAATTTGGTTGTAAGTCTTGAAGCAATGATTTTTCAGGACGGCCTTTAAAAAGGTGAGATTTATCAATTTTTACAGTTTTTCTAAAAGAAGGTGTCGTTGGTTTGTAAGTGATTAAGCCCATTTTATACCTTACCACTCATATCTATAGTATTACCCTCTTTAAGAGTGACTATTATTCTTTTAAGTTCTGACCTTGTACCTCTTTGTCCTTTGAATACCTTTGGCTTACTCTTTACATGTAAACTATTAAGTTTTTGAACTTTTACTTTATAAATTTCTTCAATTGTTTTTTTAATATTTATTTTATTTGCATCATTTCGAACTTCAAAAATATATTTATTGAATTGGGCGTTAGCTGTTGATTTTTCTGTTATAACAGGTTTTTTAATTAAGTTGAGTTCCATTTTTAGTTACTACCTATGTATGAATTGTAAATAGAGGATTTTTTTGAGAATAAAATCATATCTGATTTTAATGCTGTATGAACCGAATAATTTTTGTCAGAGATAAAATATAATTTTTTGTAATTTTGAAATTTGATTACTAGTTTATTATCTAATAAGTTAGTAAGAACAAAAATGATCATCTTTGTTTTATTTTTTTTTAATAAATCTGAAATATTTTTTTCGTCTAGTTTTTCTTCATCAAAAACGAAGAGTGATCTATTGTTGCTTTTACTAACTAAAGAGGAAATATAAGCTTTTTTTTTGACTTTTTTATTAACTTTAAAAGAAACATCATGGAATTTTGGCCCAAAAGCTTTTCCACCACCTCTTCTTTGAGTTGTCTTTTTATTACCAGCTCTTGCATTTCCAGTTCCCTTTTGTTTAAATAATTTTTTTCCAGATCCTGCTACTTCTGATCTATCAAGGCTGTGGTTATTACCTTGTTTATGTGTATAAATTTTTTGTAAAGATAAATGTAATGCTTTTTCAGAAATATTTTTATCTTTTAATGTAACTTGTTCAAACATTTATTTAAAAACCTTTACTATAGATTTATTCTTACCTGGCACAGAACCTTTGATAAATATTAATTTTTTGTCTTGATCTATTAGGAGAACTTCTAAATTTTTAGTAGTTGTTAATTGATCACCTAAATGACCAGCCATTTTCTTTCCCTTAAATACTTTACCTGGGTTTTGATTTTGACCTGTTGAACCGTGAGCTCTATGTGAGATAGAGACACCATGGGTTGCTCTCATACCGCTAAAATTATGTCTTTTCATAGCTCCGGCAAAACCTTTACCTGTTGATTTAGACTGTACTGAAACTTTATCGCCAACTTTAAATTTAGGGTCTATTAATGAACCAATCTCTAATAAATCTTCATCGGTGGTTATTCTTTGTTCTTTAATAATTTTTTTTGGTTCTAAATTTAGTTTATTAAATTCTTTTAATTGAGGCTTATTAAGTTTTTTTGGTTTGAGAAAGCCTATAATATTTGCAAGATAACCATCTCTGTCAATAGTTCTATTGCCAACTACGGAGCAACTATTGTAATCAAGAACTGTGGCAGAGACCCTTGTACCATTTTTGTTGACAAATGAAGTTTGGCCAATTTTGGTACTAATGATCATGATAATTATTTTTTTATTTTAATATCTACATTAACACCAGAAGCTAAATCAAGCTTCATGAGTGCATCAACAGTCTGAGGTGTAGGCTCAATAATATCCATCATCCTAATATGTGTTCGTAATTCAAACTGTTCTCTACTTTTTTTATCGACGTGCGGGGATTTGTTTACTGTAACTCTTTCAATTTTAGATGGCATAGGAATAGGACCAATCACTTTTGCACCAGTTCTTTTAGCTGTTTGAAGGATATCAATTGAACTTCTGTCTAGAATGTTATGATCAAAGGATTTAAGTCTAATTCTAATATTTTGATTTATCATGATTATGCCAGTTTTGATTTAATTTCTTCTTCAACATTAGAAGGTACTACATCATAATGTGAGAATAACATTGTATAACTTGCTCTTCCTTGGCTCATAGAGCGTAGATTATTAACATAACCAAACATATTAGCAAGAGGAACTACTGATGATACAACTTTAGCATTGCCTCTGTCCTCCATTTTTTCAATTTGGCCTCTTCTTGAATTTAAATCACCAATAATATCACCCATATAGTCCTCAGGAGTTACAACTTCGACTTTCATCATTGGCTCAAGTAGTTTAGGACCAGCTTTTCCTACAGCTTCTCTAAATGCGGCTCTTGAAGCTATTTCAAATGCTAATACTGACGAGTCTACGTCATGATAGGCTCCGTCATGAACTTCTGCTTCGAAATCAATAACATTATATCCTGCTATAACACCGTTTTGTGCAGCAAAGTTAATTCCTTTTTCGACACCTGGGATGTATTCTTTTGGAATATTTCCTCCAACAACAGTGTTTAAAAATTTAACACCAGAGTTTCTTTCTAATGGTTTAAATTTCATTTTTACTCTAGCAAATTGACCTGCACCGCCAGATTGTTTTTTATGAGTGTAATCAACTTCAACATCCTTAGTAATTGTTTCTCTGTAGGCTACTTGTGGTGCTCCCACATCTGCTTCAACCTTAAATTCTCTTTTCATTCTATCAACTAAAATTTCTAAATGTAGTTCTCCCATTCCTTTAATTATAGTTTGACCAGACTCTTCATCTGAAGTAACTCGAAAGCTAGGATCTTCTTGAGCCAATCTACCTAAAGCTTGCCCCATTTTTTCATAGTCAGCTTTAGTCTTGGGTTCAACAGCAACTTCAATAACAGGGTCTGGAAATTCCATTTTTTCTAAAATAACATTATTTGAAGGGTCACATAGTGTGTCACCTGTTGTAACGTTTTTTAATCCGACTAGAGCTACAATGTCACCAGCTTTAGCTTCTTTTATTTCTTCGCGAGTATTTGAGTGCATTAAAAGCATTCTCCCAATACGTTCTTTTTGATTTTTTGATGAATTTAATATTGTAGATCCAGAACTTAGGTTTCCACAGTAAAGTCTACAAAATGTTATTTGACCAACAAAAGGATCTGCAGCAACTTTAAAAGCTAATGCAGCAAAAGGTTCTTCTAGTGTGTTTGGAATTTGTAACTTCTCATCAGATCCCTCTTTAATACCTTCAACAAAACCAATATCTTTAGGAGATGGAAGATAATCAACAACAGCATCCAGTAAAGGTTGTACACCTTTATTTTTAAAAGCAGTTCCACATAAGACAGGAACAAATTTAAAATCTATAGTACCTTTTCTTATACAAGCTTTTAATATATCGACAGTTATTTCTTTTCCCTCTAAATAATCTTCTAACGCCTGATCATCTGCTTCGACAGCGTTTTCAATTAGCTCTTCTCTTTTTTTCTTAGCCTCTTCTAATAGATCATCACTAATCTCTGTTACATCATATTCAGCGCCTAGACTGTCGTCTTTCCAAATAATTGATTTAAAGTTTACAAGGTCAACAACACCTTTGAATTCTGCCTCTTTACCAATAGCCATTTGTAAAACAAGTGGATTAGCTCCTAATCTATCTTTAATAGATTGAACATTCATTTCAAAATCGGCACCAAGTCGATCCATTTTATTGCAAAAACAAATTCTTGGTACTTTGTATCTATCAGCTTGTCTCCAAACTGTCTCCGATTGTGGCTCAACTCCAGCGACACCATCAAAGCAAGCAACAGCTCCGTCTAAAACTCTTAATGATCTCTCAACTTCAATTGTAAAATCGACGTGCCCAGGTGTATCAATAATATTAATTCTATGATCATTCCAAAAACAAGTAGTAGCAGCTGAGGTAATTGTTATACCTCTTTCTTGCTCTTGTTCCATCCAGTCCATAGTTGCGGCACCATCATGTACTTCTCCTATTTTATGGGACTTACCGGTGTAATATAAAATTCTTTCAGTGGTAGTAGTTTTGCCTGCATCGATGTGGGCCATAATTCCAATATTTCTATATTTACTTAGATCCATTTTTTACCACCTATAATGAGCGAATGCTCTGTTGGCTTCTGCCATTTTATGAACTTCGTCTTTTTTCTTTACTGAATTACCTTTATTTTCAAAAGCATCAATTAATTCGTTAGCAAGTCTTTCTCTTTGAGTTTTTTCATTTCGCTTTTTGGAATTAGTTAATATCCATTTAAATGCCAGTGCTTGAGCTCTTGTACTTCTTACTTCCATTGGTACTTGATATGTAGCTCCTCCAACTCTTCTTGATTTTACTTCAACTGATGGTTTAACGTTATTAATGGATTTTTGAAAATACTCAAGCGGATCATCGTTTTGATTATTAGTTTTAATAATATCGAGAGCGCCATATACAATTTTCTGTGCAACTGTTTTTTTTCCACCCACCATAACTTCATTGATAAATTTATTTAGCACAACACTATTATATATAGGATCAGGCAATACTTGTCTTTTCTCTGCTGCTCTTCTTCTTGACATTTTTTAAATTTTAATTCTTTGGCCTTTTAGCACCGTATTTAGATCTACGTTGTCTTCTTTTTTCAAGCCCTTGGGTATCCAAAGTACCTCTTATTATATGATATCTTACACCAGGTAAATCTTTTACTCTTCCACCACGAATTAATACTACGGAGTGTTCCTGTAGATTGTGACCCTCGCCGGGTATGTAAGCTGTAACCTCTTGACCATTTGTAAGCTTCACTCTTGCTACTTTCCTTAGAGCAGAATTTGGCTTTTTTGGAGTAGTTGTATAAACCCTAAGACATACGCCTCTTTTTTGAGGACAAGATTTTAGTGCAGGAACCTTGTTTCTTTTTGAGACTTTCTCTCTAGATTTTCTAACTAATTGATTTATGGTCGGCATAGTTCGCAGAATATATTTATAGTATTAAGTATAGTCAACATCTATTTAGGTGTTTCTATCTGTTTTAATAAAGAATTATCGCGGATTTTAGCCTCTTTTCGAAGTGCTCTAATAACATTACCTGTTCCAGCTGGAATTAATTTACCAACAATGACATTTTCTTTTAGTCCAGTTAATTTATCAACTTTACCATTGATTGCTGCTTCTGTAAGAACTCTTGTAGTCTCTTGGAAAGAAGCGGCTGAAATAAATGAATTAGTTTGAAGACTTGCTTTAGTGATACCAAGGATCATCATTTTAAAATCAATCTCTTTTTTGCCTTCTTTCTTTAGTTCATTATTTTTTTCTACCACAGCTATTTTATCTTTTACATCACCTACTAAATAATCACTATCTCCAGCACCAATTACTTCAACTTTTTGTAACATTTGACGTGTAATACATTCAATATGTTTGTCATCAATCAAAACACCTTGTAGACGATAAACTTTTTGAACCTCTCTAACCATATATTCAGCTAAAGCCTCGATGCCAAGAATATTTAAAATATCTGTTGGAGCAGGAGTTCCATCAACAATCATGTCTCCCTTGTTTACTTTATCTCCCTCATTGAAATAAATGTAAGTTCCTTTTGGGATTAAAAATTCTATTGGCTCTCCATCTTCAGGATTAATGATAATCCTTCTTTTACTTTTGATGTCTTTTCCAAATTCAATCGTTCCAGATATTTCAGCTAATACAGCAGGATTTTTTGGTTTTCTTGATTCAAAAATATCTGCAACTCTTGGAAGTCCACCTGTTATATCTTTTGTTTTAGAAGAAGCTCTAGGAATTCTTGCGATAACATCTCCAGCGCTAACATCTTTACCTTTTTCAATATTTAAAACGATACCAACGCTTAAATCATATTTAGATGAATTTTTTGATTTAATTGGGTTACCATCTTTGTCTGTAATTAACAACTGAGGCTTAAGATCTTGTTTTCCTTGGAAGCTCTTCCAGTCAATTATAACTTTAGAGGAAATACCAGTAGTCTCATCAAACTTTTCAATAAAAGACACACCTTCAACTAAATCACTGAAGTCTAGTTTTCCAGTTTCTTCAGCAACAATCGGAACTGTATAAGGATCCCACTCAAGTAATAAGCTGTTAAGCTTAACCTCAGCACCATTTTTAACTAATAATGTTGATCCATATGGAGCTCTGAATGATGAAACAAGAGTTTTGTTGTTATCAAATATTTCAAGCTCAGTAGTTCTATTAATAATGATTTCACTACCTGATCCATTTATGACCGATTTAAGGTTTTTAATTTTTACTTTACCATCACTTGTTGACTCAAAATTAGATTTCTCAGCTGAAGAACTCGCAACACCACCAACGTGAAAAGTTCTCATTGTTAACTGAGTACCTGGTTCTCCAATAGATTGTGCCGCTATAATTCCAACAGCCTCACCAGTATTCACCGGCACTCCTTTAGCTAAGTCTCTGCCATAAGATTTAGCACAAATACCATGAGTTGAACCACATGTTATAGGTGATTTTATTCTAACAGATGTAATATTTTCTTTTTCTAATAGTTCAATTTCTTCATGAGAAATATAATCACCATTTTTTAAAATAGTATCTCCTTTACTATTTTTAACATCATCAGCTAAATATCTTCCAAAAACTCTTTCAATAAGAGGTATAGCAACTTCGCCAGACTCATAGATTGTATCTACAGTTAATCCTCCACAACAATCACAATCTTTTGAGGTAATTGTTAAATCTTGAGCAACATCAACTAATCTTCTTGTTAAATAACCTGAACTTGCTGTTTTGAGAGCAGTATCAGCTAAACCTTTTCTTGCTCCATGTGTAGAATTAAAATACTCAAGAACTGTTAAACCATCTTTAAAGTTAGATGTGATAGGGTTTTCAATAATTTCACCGGATGGTCTTGCCATTAGACCTCTCATACCAGCTAACTGTTTTAGCTGAGCTTCTGAACCACGAGCACCAGAGTCAGCCATAATATAAACAGAATTGATTTGACTATCTTTACTAGATGAAACAGTTTTCATCATGGCTTTTGCAACTTTATCTGTACAAGTAGACCATAGACCAACAACTTTATTATATTTTTCTCTTTCAGTTATAAGTCCTTCTTGGTATTGGTTTTCAAGGCTATTCACTAATTTTTGAGTATCTTGAATTAAAATATTCTTTTCTTCAGGAATAACTAAATCATCTTTACCAAATGAAATACCTGCCTTTGCAGCATACTTAAAGCCAACTGTCATAATTTGATCAACAAATATGCAAGTCGCTTTTTGACCTGTAAATCTGTAAACATTATCTAATAAGCTACTAATATCTTTTTTTGTAAGAACCTTATTTATTACATCAAAAGGCAAGTTTTTGCTGTCAGGAACTGTTTTAAAAAGGATAACTCTACCTGCAGATGTGGTATATTTCTTATATTCAAAGCTATCTTTTTCTGAGTTGTAAACTTTAGTTCTATAAAGAATTGGTGTGTGAAGTTCAATAGTTTTGTTTTCTAAAGCAAACTCTACTTCACCAACATGTGAATAATATTTCTTTGGTTCTTCTTTTTCATTTATCAATGATAAATAATATATACCCAACACAATATCTTGACTTGGTACGATAATTGGCTTTCCACTTGAAGGAGAAAGAATATTATTAGTACTCATCATTAAAACTCTTGCTTCTAATTGAGCTTCAAGACTCAAAGGTATGTGAACTGCCATTTGGTCACCATCAAAGTCTGCATTGAACGCAGTACAAACTAATGGATGAAGTTGGATAGCTTTACCCTCAATTAAAATTGGTTCAAATGCTTGAATACCTAATCTGTGAAGCGTAGGTGCACGATTTAAAAGAATTGGATGCTCTCTGATTACTTCATCTAAGATATCCCAAACTTCTGGTCTCTCAGACTCAACCATTTTTCTTGCAGATTTTAGAGTTGAGGCGAAACCATAAGACTCCAATTTATTGTATATAAATGGTTTAAAAAGCTCTAAAGCCATCTTCTTGGGTAAACCACATTGATGAAGTTTTAATTCAGGTCCAACAACGATTACCGAACGACCAGAATAATCAACTCTTTTACCTAATAGGTTTTGTCTAAATCTACCCTGTTTTCCTTTTAGCATTTCAGATAGAGATTTTAGAGGTCTCTTGTTGGTACTTGTGATAACTCTTCCTCTTCTACCATTATCAAATAATGCGTCAACAGACTCTTGAAGCATTCTTTTTTCGTTTCTGACAATAATGTCAGGAGCTCTAAGGTCTAAAAGTCTTTTTAATCTATTATTTCTATTGATTACTCTTCGATACAAATCGTTTAGGTCAGAAGTAGCAAAACGGCCGCCTTCTAAAGGAACTAGTGGTCTTAATTCAGGTGGTATAACTGGAAGTACCTTCATAACCATCCACTCAGGTTTAATATTTGAGTTTTTAAAACCTTCCATAACCTTCATTCTTTTTAGTATTTTTTTCTTTTTAGTTTCAGATGATGTAGCTTCACTTTCTTCTACAAGTTTTTCTATTTCTGCTTCTAAATTAATCTTAGATAATATTTCTTGAACAGCTTCTGCACCAATTCCATGTTTGAAAGAGTCTTCACCAAATTGATCAATAGCTTCTTCTAATTCTTCATCATTTAATAATTGATTTGGGATTAAACCAGACATTAAAGGGTCTATAACGATATGACTTTCAAAATATAAAACCTTCTCAAGATTTTTTAGAGTTATGTCAAGTGCGAGGCCAATTCTACTAGGTAATGATTTTAAAAACCAAATATGGGCTACAGGAGCTGCTAATTCAATATGAGCCATTCTTTCTCTTCTTACTTTAGAAAGCGTAACTTCGACACCACACTTTTCACATGTAATGCCTTTAAACTTCATTCTTTTATATTTTCCACACAAACATTCATAATCTTTTGTAGGTCCAAATATTCTTGCACAGAACAAACCTTCTCTTTCAGGCTTGAAGGTTCTGTAATTTATAGTCTCAGGTTTTTTTATTTCACCAAAAGACCAAGATCTTATTTGCTCAGGGCTTGAAACAGAAATTTTAATCTGGTCAAAATTTAATGTTTGAGTATTAGTTTTAAATAAATTAGTTAAATCTTTCATTATGCGTTCTCCCTGTTAACACTAGGATCAGTTTCGATTAGTTCTACATTCAATCCAAGAGATTTTAATTCTTTGACTAAGACGTGGAATGACTCAGGTATTCCACTTTCAAAGTTATAGTCACCTCTTATTAATGCTTCATAAACTTTTGTTCTTCCAGCTACGTCATCAGATTTAATAGTTAATATTTCCTGAAGAGTATTTGAAGCACCATATGCTTCTAATGCCCATACTTCCATCTCACCAAATCTTTGACCACCAAATTGAGCTTTACCACCTAAAGGTTGTTGAGTTACAAGACTATAAGGTCCAATGGATCTAGCATGAATTTTATCGTCAATTAAGTGATGAAGTTTTAAAATATATTTATACCCAACAGTAACTTTTCTTTCAAATCGTTCGCCAGATCTACCATCAAATAAATGAACTTGACCACTATTATCAAAACCAGCTTTATCCAAAAGATTTGTAATTTCTTGGGTATTAGTTCCATCAAAAACAGGTGTTGCAAACGTAACACCTTTTTCTAAGTTACCGGCCAATTCAATCAATTGATCATCATTCATGTTAGTAATTTCAGTATTAGAGTCTTTGTTCTGCTCATAAAAACTCGATAGAGAATCTTTTAATTGAATTATATTTCCTTCTTTTCTTGCCATATCTAAACTTTGAGAAATTTGTTTACCTATACCGTAAGCAGCCCACCCTAAGTGAGTTTCTAATATTTGGCCGATATTCATTCTACTTGGAACGCCTAAAGGATTGAGAAGTACGTCTACTGGTGTTCCATCTTCTAAGAACGGCATATCTTCAATTGGAACAATTTTTGAAATAACACCTTTATTACCATGTCTTCCTGCCATCTTATCACCTGCTTGAAGTTTTCGTTTAACAGCGACAAATACTTTAACAACTTTTAAAACACCAGGTAACAGGTCATCACCACTTTGTATTTTTTCAATTTTATTTTGAAACTTTTTATCTAATAAAATGACAGCATCACTAAAGATTTTCTTTTGTGAAGTAAAGGTCTCCATAGATAAAACATCATCAACTTGAATTTGTTCCAATATTTCAATAGTTTTTGATTTTAGTGCTTCTTCATCAATGTTATTACCTTTGACAAAAATATCTATATTTGAACTCGCATTTTTATTTTTAAAAATACTTATAAGGTTTTGTTTGTAGTTATTTTCTAAAATATTTTTCTCGTCATCTCTGTCTTTCGCTAATCTATCTATTTCAACTCTTTCAATAGCAATTGTTCTTTCATCCTTTTCTACACCTCTTCGAACTAATACCTGAACATCAACTACTACACCAGAGTAACCAGTAGGTAGTCTTAAAGATGTATCTTTTACATCAGCTGCTTTTTCAGAGAAGATTGCTCTTAATAACTTTTCTTCAGGGGTAATTGGTGAGTCTCCTTTAGGAGATACCTTTCCAACTAAAATATCACCTGGTTTAACTTCAGAACCTATATAAACAATTCCTGCTTCATCGAGGTTTGTTATACTTTCGTCTCCTACATTAGGCATATCTCTAGTAATTTCCTCTGGACCTAACTTGGTATCTCTACACAAAACTTCAAACTCTTCAATATGTATTGAAGTGTATCTATCTTCATGAACAACTCTTTCGGACATTATAATAGAGTCTTCAAAGTTGTATCCATTCCAAGGCATAAAACCTACAAGAAGGTTTCTTCCTAAAGCTAATTCTCCTAAATCTGTTGAAGGTCCATCAGCAATGATATCTCCTCTTTCAACATAATCTCCAATTTTAACGATTGGTTTTTGATTAATAGCAGTGCTTTGATTAGATCTTTGAAACTTTTTCAAATTATAAATATCGACACCACTTTTATCCTTACTAATATTTTTAGAGTCAGATCTTATAACTATTCTTGATGAGTCTACTTGATGAACATATCCACTATTTTTTGCAATAACAACAGCGCCACTGTCTCTTGCCACTTTCGATTCAAATCCAGTGCCGACAAGAGGAGCTTCACTTTTAACAAGAGGAACGGCCTGTCTCATCATGTTTGATCCCATTAATGCTCTATTTGCATCATCATTTTCCAAGAATGGAATTAAAGAGGCAGCCACAGAAACTAATTGTTGAGGATTGACATCCATAAAGTCTATTTCAGATGGATCACAGAAAATAAAGTCACCTCTTCTTCTACAGCTTACTTGTTCTTCTGCAAATTTTCCATTTTCATTAATTGGGCTATTTGCTTGAGCTATAGTATAGTTCTCTTCTTCGTCAGCATTTAGATATAAAACTTCATCTGTTACAGAGCCTTTAACTATTTTTCTATATGGTGTTTCGATGAAACCATATTGATTAATTCTAGCAAAAGATGAAAGACTGTTGATTAGACCAATATTTGAACCCTCGGGAGTTTCAATTGGGCATATTCTACCGTAATGAGTTGTATGAACGTCTCGAACCTCAAATCCCGCTCTTTCTCTTGTCAAACCACCAGGGCCTAATGCAGAAATTCTTCTTTTATGAGTTATCTCACTTAGTGGGTTAGTTTGATCCATAAACTGACTTAATTGACTTGTCCCGGTAAATTCTTTCAAAACAGTTTGTATGGGTTTTGAATTTACAAGATCTTGAGGCATGATTGACTCAATATCAACTGTTCCCATTTTTTCTCTAATCGCTCTTTCCATCCTGACTAAACCAATTCTGTATTGGTTTTCAATTAGCTCTCCTACTGAACGAACACGTCTGTTTCCAAGGTGATCAATATCATCTTTACCAGCACTTTCTGTTTTCATATCAAAAAGTTTTTTTGCAACTGCAAGGATATCAGATTTACTTAAAATTCTTATTTTATTATCTTTATCTAAAGATAAGTATGTATTTAATTTAACTCTACCTACTTCGGATAAATCATATCTATCTTCACTAAAAAACATATTTTGAAATAAGTAGTTACTTGCCTCTAAAGTTGGCGGCTCGCCTGGTCTTAAAATTTTGAAAATATCAAAAAGAGCTTCTTCTCGTGAATTATTTTTATCAGCCACAAGAGAATTAATAACACCTAAATTACCAGTGGCTTGATTAGCATTAATAACAGAAAATTGATTGATTGATAATTCTTCTAGTCTTTTAAAGAACTCTTCACTTAATAACGTACCAGCTTCAGCATAAACTAATCCGTTATCATAATTAACTATGTCATTAGATAAATAAAAGCCATAGAGATCTTCTTCTTTAAAGAAAAATTTGTTAATTTTTTTGTCTTTAATTTCTTTGAGTAATTTAAGAGATAATTTTACGTCTTTGTAAGCTACTGCCTCATTAGTATTAGGGTCTACTAAATTAAAGGGTAAGTTCTTATACTTAAATTTATTTAAATCTAAATTTACTATCCAACCTTCTTTACTTTTCTTAAAATTAAAAGTTTCATAGAAGTAAGTTAAAATTTCCTCAGATGTCATTCCTGATACTTTATAAATATCTGGCTCAACCTTATTTTGAATACACTCCTGTAAATATTTTTCTGAGGCCTTTGATGGCAAGGCCTGTAGAATAGTTGTGGATATCATTTTCTTTTTTCGATCAATTCTAAAGAATAAGTTGTCTTTATGATCAAATTCGAAATCTAACCAAGAACCTCTGTATGGAATTATTCTTGCGTTATATAAGACCTTACCACTTGCATGAGTTTTGCCCTCATCATGGTCAAAAAATACACCAGGTGATCTATGTAACTGACTGACTACAACTCTTTCAGTTCCATTAACTACAAAAGTACCGTTATTTGTCATCAAAGGTAAATCACCTAAATAAACGACTTGTTCTTTAATATCCCTTAATGATTTTTCTTCTGTTTCTTCATTGATATCCCAAATTATCAATCGAAAAGTGACCATAAGAGAGGCAGAGAAGGTTAATCCTTTCCTTCTGCACTCATCAACATCATATTTAGGATTATCAAGATAATAATCAATATAGTGAAGTTCAGATTTACCTGCATAGTCTTTTATGGGAAAGACAGAATTAAAGACTTCTTGCAGGCCTGTATTTGAACGGTTCTCTACTGATTTTCCTAATTGAAGGAACTTATCGTAGGAAATTTTTTGAATATCAACTAAATTTGGAACATCGATTGTTTTACCGATCTTTCCAAATGAATAGCGAATTCGTTTTTTTTCTGTAAAGCTAAGTGGCATAATATGTAGAACCTATAATAACTAATTATTTAAGTTCTACTTTTGCGCCTGCGGCCTCTAGCTGTGTCTTCATAGCTTCCGCCTCTTCTTTCTTAGCTCCTTCTTTTAAAGTTTTAGGAGCACCCTCTACCATGTCTTTAGCTTCTTTTAAACCAAGACCTGTGATTGCTCTTACTTCTTTAATAACATTGATTTTTTGATCGCCAGCTGCTGTTAAAACAACATCAAAAGCATCTTTTTCTTCTACTGCTTCTGCTGCCGGAGCTGCTCCACCTGCTGCTACTGCAACTGGTGCTGCTGCGGTTACACCCCATTTTTCTTCTAATAGTTTTGAAAGTTCTGCTGCTTCCATTACTGTTAGCGTTGATAGTTCATCAACAATTTTGTTTAAATCTGCCATTTTTTTTTCTCTCCCTAATTAGTCTTTTTTGTTTTGTAATATTGAAATAATGTCCTGATCTGGTCTTTGTAATAACCTTACAAGTTTTGATGCAGGTGCATTAATCAATCCAACTATTTTTCCTCTGATTTCATCAAGAGAAGGTAAAGTTGCAACCTTTGCTATATCCTCTTTTGAATAAAGCTGGTTATCAAAAAAAGCTGCCTCTGCAGATAGCTTTTTTAAATCTTTTTCAAATTTTTTACATACTTTCGCTGTTCCTACAGGATTATTTGTAAAAATTAATAATTTTTGGTTTGATAAAAAATCATTCAAACCTTTTTTTTCTTCATCTTTATTAATAAATATTTTAACGATGTTATTTTTAGATACTTTGGTTACCCCGTCGTTATTTCTAATTTCAGTGCGAAATTCAATCATTTCTTTTACAGACATCTTCGAAAAAGATGCAATAAAAACTGCAGAGTAATTTTTTGACATTTGATCAAGATTTTCAATATATTGTTGTTTTTCGGCTTTATTCATTAAATTTCAACCCTTAAACCAAATCCCATGGAAGAGGATAAGTAAACAGAATTTACAAAATTACCCTTTAATCCAGATGGTTTTATTTTTTTAATTTCATCAAGAAAAGAAACTACGTTTTCAGTTAATTGACTCTCTTCAAAGCTAATTTTACCAAGAGCAGCGTGTATTGTTCCTGCTTTATCATTTTTATATGCTACAAGTCCTTTATTAATATTTTCAATTGTGCTTTTTACATCGTTTGTGACAGTACCTGTTTTAGGGTTAGGCATTAAACCTTTAGGTCCTAAAATCTTTGCTATTTTACTAACAACTGACATCATATCTGGAGTGGCAACAATAACATCTACGTCTATCTTTTTTTCAAGAATAGCAACCAGGTCTTCTCCACCAACATGTTTTGCACCAGCTGCTTTAGCTTCTTCTGCAGCTTTTCCTTGAGCAAAAACAGCAATTAAAACTTTTTTTCCCAATCCATGAGGAGGAATAAAGCTTCCTCTGACATTTTGGTCTGACTGCTTAGAGTCAATACCTGTATTAATACATATCTCTAAAGACTCATCAAATTTTACATATTTATTTTCTTTAATAACTTTAACTGCATCAGATATTTTGTAAGAGCTCAAAAAATCAATACCTTCAATTTGTTTTTTTTTATTTTTAGTTAAAACCACTATACTACTTCCATACCCATCGATCTTGCTGATCCAAGTATAATTTTTGAAGCTTGCTCAATGTCGTAAGCATTAAGATCTTCTAATTTTTCTTTTGCAATATCTTCAACTTGTTTCATTGTAACTTTGCCTAACTTTGATCGGCCAGGTGTTTGACAACCTTTTTTAATTTTTGCAGCTTTCTTTAAGTAGAAGGTAACTGGAGGTTTTTTTGTTACAAAATCAAATGATCTATCTTTATAAGCGGTGATTACAGTTGGAATTGGAGAACCTTTTTCCAAATCCTTTGTCTTATCATTAAACTGTTTACAAAAATCTTGGATGTTTAATCCTTTTTGACCTAAGGCGGGTCCAACAGGAGGAGCAGGGTTTGCTGATCCGGCTGGGATTTGTAATTTTATGTATCCTAAAACTTCTTTTGCCATGTAATTAGCCTTTAACCACTTGTGAATAATCTAACTCTAAAGGTGTCGGTCTCCCAAAAATTGAGACGGACACTTTAAGCTTTTGTCTTGAACTGTCAACCTCTTCTATAATACCGCTAAATGAAGCAAATGGACCATCTGATACTTTAATTTGTTCACCAACTTCGTACTCAAATTTAGGTTTAGGATTGTCAACACCCTCTGTAATATCTTGTAATAATTTAGATACTTCTCTTTCTGATATAGCAATTGGTTTATCTTTTGTTCCAAGAAAATTTGAAACTTTTGGGATATCTCTCACTAAGTGCCAAGTATCATCATTCATAATCATTTTGATTAAAACATATCCTGGAAAAAATTTTTTTTCGGAATTAACTCTGACACCTCTTCTTACTTCAACAACTGCTTGGGTAGGCACAGATACTTCAGATATTGAATCCTCTAGATTAACTTTTTTTGCTTCGTCTAAAATTGAGTCTGCTACTTTTTTTTCAAATCCAGAATGACAATGTACAACATACCATTTTGAAAAGTCTGTGCTTTCAACCATTGAATTAACCTATAACTATTCTCACAATAAATGAAAAAAATTGATCTAAGAGCATCAAAATAATTGCAGCAATACTAATCACAACTAAAACAATTCCAGCTGATGTAAAAGTTTCTCTTTTGGAGGGCCAGGTAACTTTAGATACCTCCTGTCGAACTTCTCTTAAATATTTAGCTGGGTTAAATTTCATATTTTTTTTTGCTGTTTTGGCAGGAGTGGCAGGCATCGAACCCGCAACCTCCGGTTTTGGAGACCGGCGCTCTACCAATTGAGCTACACTCCTTCATATTAGTATTACTGCAGAGAATATTTTTACTCGATAATCTCTGAAACAACTCCTGATCCAACTGTTCTTCCACCTTCACGAATAGCAAAACGTAAATTGTTATTCATTGCGATAGGAGCTAACAGCTCAACTTCAAGAGTAATATTATCTCCAGGCATAACCATTTCAGTGCCTTCAGGTAATTTAATTGAACCAGTAACGTCAGTAGTTCTAAAATAAAACTGAGGTCTGTAGTTTGCAAAGAAAGGGGTATGTCTTCCACCCTCTTCCTTACTTAAAGCATAAATCTCGGCTTTAAATTTTTTGTGTGGTTTAATACTACCAGGAGCCGCTAAAACTTGGCCTCTTTCAACTTCTTCTTTTTTAGTACCACGAAGAAGTGCACCAATATTATCACCAGCTTCACCTGAATCTAAAAGTTTTCTAAACATTTCTACACCAGTACAAACTGTTTTAGCTGTATTTTTCAAACCAATAATTTCAATTTCTTCACCAGGTTTAATGATACCTTGTTCTACTCTTCCGGTAACAACAGTACCTCTTCCAGAAATAGAAAATACATCTTCAACTGGCATCAAGAATGGTTTGTCTAATTCTCTTGTTGGAGCAGGAATATACTCGTCAATTTTTGACATTAATTCAACAATTGAATTTTTTCCAATATCTTCATCTCTATCTTCAACTGCAGCAAGGGCTGATCCTTTAACGATAGGAATATCATCACCAGGAAAATCGTATTTTGATAACAGTTCTCTAATTTCAACTTCAACAAGTTCTAATAATTCTTGATCATCTACCTGATCAACTTTGTTTAAATAAACAACAAGTGCAGGTACACCAACCTGTCTTGCTAAAAGAATGTGTTCACGGGTTTGAGGCATTGGACCATCAGCTGCGTTAACAACTAATATACCGCCATCCATCTGAGCAGCACCAGTAATCATATTTTTTACATAGTCTGCGTGACCAGGACAGTCAACGTGAGCATAGTGTCTTTTGTCTGTTGAATATTCAACGTGCGCAGTTGAAATTGTAATACCTCTCTCTTTTTCTTCAGGAGCTTTATCAATTTCATCATAGGCAGTAAACTCTGCGCCACCTTTTTCAGCTAATACTTTTGTAATTGCAGCAGTAAGTGTGGTTTTACCATGGTCGACGTGACCGATAGTTCCGATGTTGACGTGTTCTTTCGATCTGTCAAATTTTTCTTTAGTCATTTTAAGTTGTTACCTCTTTTTTAATATCTGTTACTTAATTTTTTCAATGCAATTGGAGCGGGTGAAGGGAATCGAACCCTCGTAGCCAGCTTGGAAGGCTGGAGCTTTACCATTAAGCTACACCCGCGAATTAGCGGGTAACCACTACAAAACATACTCAAAATCAAATCCTTGTGAGTTCCGATAAACTACTAATTTTTCTTTAAAATTCAATAAGAAAAGTGAGAAAAAAGTGGTGGAGGGAGTAGGATTCGAACCTACGTACACTTGCGTGAACAGATTTACAGTCTGCCGCCTTTAACCACTCGGCCATCCCTCCAAAGTGTATAAAACAGTTGTTGATTAATAGATAATTGTCTTTGAAAGTCAATAGACTTCCTAATTTTTTACTGCTATTTAGAAACTATGCTTATTTCAGGAATAAATTCATGTACAAGTTGTATATTGCACAATCCTGAAAAAATAATTGAAATTTTCATAAATATTGAAAAAAAATCATATTTTTCTGAATTAATAGAACAAAATAAACTTAATAATAAGACTAGGTTATTGAAAAAAAATGATTTTTCTAGGCTTAGTATTAAAAATGATAGGTTTTTCAATGATATCGTCATAAGAAGAGAGAAATACAAACCCTTTAATTTAAACGATATTCTTAAAAATAATGAAAAATCACTTATTGTTGTAGCTGATCAAATCACAGATCAAAATAATCTAGGGAACATAATAAGAACAGCACTTCTAATTGGTGCTGATGGTTTAATGCTCTCTGAACACTCTTCAGCAGATATTAATGAAGTAACCTCTTTAACTTCGTCTGGAGCTGTTGAAGTATTAAAATATCATGTTTCCAAAAATATAAACAGGTCAATAGAGGTTTTAAAAAAAAGTGGATATTGGACATATTCTTTGGATATGAGTGGTCAGGAAATTAATAAAGATTTTAAATTTGATAACAAGTCAGTGATTATAGTAGGTAGTGAGGGAAAGGGTATTAGAAAAAATATATTAAGTAAGAGTGACTTTAAAATATGCATCCCCCAGGTGAATGTGAATGGAATTGATAGTTATAATGCTGCTAATTCTCTAGCAATTGCTGCATATCATTTCAAAATTAGTACTTTTTAAATATTGTTTATTTTAAATTTTAATATAAATAATTACACAATGCCGCCTTAGCTCACTTGGTAGAGCAGTTGATTTGTAATCATCAGGTAGCCAGTTCGATCCCGGCAGGCGGCACCACTGTCTTCAATTGATTATTTCTAATAGTTACATTAATCTTAAAGTTAATGGTTTCAGACATTGATCAATTTGGTAGAGATACTTCAAAAAGCAATACTTCAAATTTAAACGAAGATAAGTCTAAAAAAATTTTAGACTCATTAGCTGAAATTAAAAAACAATTAGAAAATAAAGAATATATTCCAAAGATTGAACAAACATCACCTACATTAGAAGTGAAATTTAATAATGATAATTTAGATTTTAATGAATTAAATTCAAAAATTGAAACTTTGGAAAAGAAACTAAATTCTCTTGACTCTTTTTTACAAAATAAATTCGAGGTGACACAAGTAGATCAATCATTAGATGGGGAATTAAGCATATTTCATCAATTAGATAATCAATCACCAATTAAACAAAATAAGTCATTACTTGTTCTTGAAAGTGAAAATATCAATTACAAATCAAAATTTAAGTTATTTCATTTTATTATGACAATTAATTTTCTCTTTTTAATTCTTATAGGTTTAATTATTTATATAAAAAACATACCTATCAAAGAAGTTCTGAATATTTTTTAAAATTAATTTGCTACAGCTTGTATTTTTTCTACACTCGCTGCACTAAACTTAAATTCTGGGATTTTACCAATTGGGTCTAGTTGTGGGTTAGTCAATACATTTGCTGCAGCCTCTGCAAAACAGAAAGGCATAAAAACCATACCTTCAGGAATTTCTTTATCACTCCTAACTTTAATAGCAAGTGATCCTCTTTTAGTTTTAACTAAGACTTGATCTCCAGGATTAATGGTCATTCTTTTCATATCCCATCTATTCATACTTACTATTGCTTCTGGTTCTAGATGATCTAATACATTTGCTCTTCTAGTCATAGAACCCGTATGCCAGTGCTCTAACAATCTACCAGTGGTTAAAATCATTGGAAAGTCATCATCTGGTAACTCTGCTGGGGGTATTAATTTAGCAGGAACTATTTTACCTCTTCCATTTGCAGTTGGAAAATTTTCATTAAATATAATTTCATTTCCAGGTTTATTTGGATCATCACAAGGATATGTAACTGAGTTTTCATTTTCTAATCTTTCATAAGTTATATTCATTAATGACGGCATGACTTGTGCCATTTCATTAAAAATATCTCTTGGGTGTAAATAACTCCAATCTAAACCCAAACCCTGAGCTATAGCTTGAGTAATCCACCAATCTTGTCTCGCAGAACCTGGAGGGGCTACCGCCTGACGCCCTAATTGCACTTGTCTATTTGTGTTTGTATAAGTTCCAGTTTTTTCAGCATGAGCAGAAGATGGAAGAATAACATCTGCATGCCAAGCAGTTTCCGTCATAAAAATATCTTGGACTACTAGATGATCTAATTTAGCCAAAGCAGCTCTCGCATGTTTTTGGTCTGGATCTGACATTGCAGGATTTTCACCCATAATGTACATCCCTTTAATTTCATCTTCTAAAATTTTATTAATAACTTCAACAACTGTTAATCCTTTTTTATCATCTAAGCCTGTCTTCCAAAAATTTTCATATTTTTGATGAATACTTCCATCTTCAACAGATTGATAATCTGGGAAGACCATTGGAATCAAACCAGCATCAGAGGCGCCTTGAACATTATTTTGTCCTCTTAGTGGATGTAGCCCTGTTCCCTCCCTACCAATTTGTCCGGTTGTTAAAGCTAGTGCAATTAAACATCTAGCGTTATCTGTTCCATGAACGTGCTGGGAAATTCCCATACCCCAGAATATAATTGATCTCTCTGATTTTGCATAAAGCCTGGCAACCTCACGTAGTTCTTGAGCTTTAATACCACAAATGGCTTCCATTTTCTCAGGAGAAAAATCTTTTATTTCCTGTTGTAATTTTTCAAACCCTTCAGTTTGTCCTTGAATATATTGTTCGTCATAAAGTTTTTCTTCCACAATTGTATATAAAAGTGCATTGAGCATAGCAACATCAGTACCAGCTTTAAATTGTAAATTATGAGTAGCGTGTTTTGTTAAACCTTGTTTTCTTGGATCCATCACAACAAGTTTTGAACCTCTTTTAGCAGCGCGTTTGAGATAAGTTGCTGCTACTGGATGGTTTTCTGTAGGTCTCGCCCCAATTACGATTACACAGTCTGCATCAGAGGCAGACATGAACGGTGCTGATACAGCGCCAGAATTAACACATTCCATTAATGCTGCTACTGAAGAGGCATGGCAAAGTCTAGTACAGTGATCGACATTATTAGATCCAAAACCCACTCTAACTAATTTTTGAAAGAGATAAGCTTCTTCATTAGAGCACTTTGCGGATCCAAAACCAGCTAAGCTTTTTGGCCCATGATCTTCTTTTAAATTCAAAAAGCCTGCGGAAGCCCTACTTAGAGCGTCTTCCCAGGTGGTTTCTTCAAAATAGTCATAAATATCAGCATCTTTGATTTCTAAATTTGGATCTTTATTTACACTTGATTTTCTAACCAAAGGTTTGGTAAGTCTCCCATCATGATTTATATAATCAAAACCAAATCTGCCTTTAACACATAGTCTATTTTCGTTTGCAGGACCATTTTTTCCATCAACGTATAATATTTTTTCATCTTTAACGTGGACTTCAGTTTGACATCCAACGCCACAGTAAGGGCAAACACTCTCTACTACTTTATCTGAATAAGCTTCTCTATGACCTTCCTCATTGACAACAGTGGACTCCATAAGGGCTCCTGTTGGACATGCTTGAACACACTCTCCACACGCAACACAAGTGCTATTACCCATTGGATCGTCTAAATCGAAAATTACTTTAGCTGTTGAGCCTCTATAAGCCATACCAATCACATCATTAACCTGAACCTCACGGCAAGCACGAACGCATAAACTACAATTAATACATGCATCTAAATTTACACTCATAGCCTTATGAGATCTGTCTAATTCTATTTTGTCTTTACTTGGAAAACGGCTCTCACTAACTCCTAATTTATCTGACCAGTTCCAAAATTTTGACTCAGGATCAGGTGAAACATTTTTGTCAGGTTGATCAGATACTAGAAGTTCAAAAACCATAGAGCGAGATTTTTCTGCTCTTGAAGAATTTACGGTGACCTCCATACCCTCTGTTGGTTTACGGATACATGAAGCAGCAAGAGTTCTCTCACCTTTAATTTCGACCATACATGCACGGCAGTTACCATCTGCTCGATAACCCGGCTCAGGAGAATAACAAAGATGTGGAATATCTATGTTATTTTTCTTTGCAACGTCCCAGATAGACTCATCTTTAGCAGCTAAATATTCATTGCCATCAATCTTGAATTTAATATTTTCTGACATTAGTTTGTTACCTCTTCAGGGAAATGTTTAATAACAGATAGCATTGGGTTTGGTGCTGCCTGTCCTAAGCCACATATTGAGGCATCCATCATTGCAGATGATAATTCTTTTAGAAGCTCAACATCCCATGAAGACTCATTCATTAGTTTAAGAGCTTTCTCAGTTCCGTTTCTACATGGAGTACATTGACCACAACTCTCATCATGAAAAAAGAACATCAAATTCTTAGCAATATCCTTCATATTATCTTTATCAGATAACACCACCACTGCAGCAGATCCGATGAAACAACCATGTTCTTGAAGTGTATCAAAATCTAATGGAACATTGTCTAATTTCGCAGGAAGGATACCGCCAGAAGCTCCGCCTGGTAGGTACGCTTTAAAGGTATGCCCTTCTTGAATTCCACCACAATATTCATCAATGAGCTGTTTTATTGTGATACCAGCTGGGGCTAACTTTACACCAGGGTTTTTTACTCTTCCAGAAACCGAGTATGTTCTTAAACCCTTTCTACCATTAAGACCATGGCTACTAAACCAAACCGCTCCTTTTTCTAGAATTTCTCTTACCCAAAAAACAGTTTCAACATTGTGAATTAAAGTGGGTCTACCAAACAAACCTACTTGAGATGGAAATGGAGGTTTATGTCTTGGTAATCCTCTCTTACCTTCCAAGCTCTCTAACATAGAGGACTCTTCACCACAAATATAAGCACCTGCCCCTCTTCTAAAATGAATTCTAGTTTTAATATTTAAGTTATTCTCCTCTAAAATTTTAATTTCTTTTTTTAAAAATTTAATCACATCAGGATATTCATCGCGCATGTATATATAAACATCAGTAGCTTCAACAACCCACGCAGCGATTAACATACCTTCAAGGAATCTATGTGGATCTCGAGTCAAATAATGATGATCTTTGAATGTTCCTGGTTCACCCTCATCTCCATTAATAGCCATGAGCCTTGGTTTATCCTCAGCTCTAACAAATCTCCATTTTCTACCTGTTGGAAATCCTGCACCACCTAAACCTCTCAATCCTGATTGCTCCATTTCTTCGATCAATTTCATAGGGTCCTCTTTATCTTCAATACAGTCTTTTAAAATTTTATATCCACCCTCTTTTACATAATCTTCGTAGCTAATGTAATTTGGAATAACAGGTTTTGTGTCTTGTTCTTCTATAGCTTTTTGAACTATACTAACATTTGCATTTACAAAATGTTTTTTTCCCACTTCAACTACTGGTGCCTGGTGACATCTCCCCATACATGGAGCTCTGACAACTCTTACATTACTATTCAAATTATCTTTTAAATCTTTTTCCAAAGATTTGCATCCGTTCATCTCGCATGTAATACCATCACACACTCTTATAGTTGTATCTGGTGGAGTTAAGTCATCTTCTTTGTAAATATCAAAGTGAGCGTAAAATGAGGCAGTCTCATAAATTTCAGTTAGAGGTAAGTTAGTTAACTCTGATAGGGCAGTTAAATGTCTAGGTTTAAGACATTTATATCGATCTTGAATTAAATGAAGACTTTCAATTAACATATCTCTTTGTCTAAAATAGTCATTTGGTATAAGTTTTTTAAGATCGTCTACTGACTGATCATCACTTTGGCGTCCTTTATTAAATTCAAGTGCTTTTCTTCTACCAGAGCCAGGATGAATCTTAGTTTGAGAGTCTTCTTTCATTATGTGTAATGTAGTAATTTTTTATTAAGAATCAATTATCAATAAGTAATTAATTAATAACAATTACTTATTAAAGCTTTTTAAGAACTTTAGAAAGTTATTTTTTATGGGTGAGGGACTTTTATCATCTATATGGACAATACCTACTTTATGCATGATTTCAGGGGAAACTAATTGAATAAAATTTGTATTTTCATCGTAGTTAAAAGATTGAGTAAAAATGTATGGCATTATGGTAGAGAATTCAGAACTATTAACGTGTGAGTATATGTGTGTCATCGAATTAGACTCAATTAAAACTCTAGGATTGATATTATTTTCTTTAAACACTGCATCTAAAATTCTTCTAAATTGATTTTCTTTTGAAATTAAACATAGATCTAAATTGCCACATTCTTGCCATTTAATCTTCTTTTTATCTTTTAGATCCTCTTTTTTAGAAATTAAGTAGTATGTCTCCTTGTAAAGAGGTATTTTTTCAACTCCTAAAATTGGCTCATTTTCTAGATAGCTAATACCAAGATCCAATTTAAAATCATGAAGATTTCGATCAATCTCATTTGAAGACATTGAAATAACTTGTAATTTAACATTAGTAAATTTCTTGACGAAACTATTGAGCAAAAAAGAGACCTCTAATAAAGCAGTTGGAATTACTCCTATTCTTAAATTTCCTGTTAAATTATTTTTTAACTCAGTGCTTAATTGTTTTATATTAGAATATTCTTTAACTATGTTTTTAAATCTTTCTTTAAAAATTTCACCCTCAGAAGTTAAACCGATATAGTTCTTACCTCTTTTTACAAGTCTTACTCCTATTTCATTTTCTAAAGCCTTTAATTTCATAGATAAAGCAGGCTGGGAAATATTTAGTTTTTCTGCAGCTCTATTGAAATGCTTCTCACTGTCTAAAGCTAAAATAATTTCTAAATTCTTTATTTCCATAGATTTTTAAAATAAATATATATGTAAATGAATTATTATCTAGACACTAAAGGATTTGAGTGCCCTATACCTGTATTAAAAGCTGAAAAATTTATAAAAAAACTAAAGAAAAATGACGTACTCACGATAGAAAGTGATGACCCTTTATCACAGTTTGACTTTAAAAATTTTTGTGAAGAAAATAAATATAAGATAATCTCACTCAAAAAAGAGGGTAAATTAGTGAATATAAAATTTAAAATTCAATAAAATTAATCTTTTCACCTTTTTTTATTTTATTTATACCCTCTGGAACAATAGCTAACCCGTCAGCTTCTGCAAGCGAGATAAGTTTTGCCGATCCTTTTGAATTGTGGGTATGTAATAAGTTTTTAGATAATTTCACACGATAAAATTTTGTTATATTAGATTTTTTATTTTCTGAAAAAGCAGATCTATAATATTTAGTAATGCTTGAATTATTATTACGAGAAGGATCTATAAATAAACTTATTAGTAAGTATAAGTTAATGAAAACTGCTAATGGATTTCCTGGAAGTGAAAAATAGAAGTTAGATTTTTGCTTTGAAAAAATAACTGGTCGACCGGGTTGAATTCTTACATATTTAAAAAGTAGATTGGTATGATCTTCTAAGAAAGATGATATAAAATCTTTAGAACTAAATGATGACCCGCCTGAGCTTATAATGATATCGAATTTATTTCGATTATTTCTATAAAAACTTTTGATTTTTAATTGGTCGTCTTTTAGTACACCTAAATCTTTAGCTTTTATATTAAATTTCTTTAAAAAATAAATTATTTGATTTTTGTTTGAGTCATAAACTTGATGGTCTTTTATTTTTTTGCCAGATTTAATCAATTCATTTCCTGAAGATATTACACCGACATTTAAAGCTTTATATACCCATAAATTAGTAATTCCTACAGATGAAAGTAATGCTATTTTTATAAAATCAATTTTTTCATTTTTTTTTACTAAAATTTTATTTTTTTTTAAATCTTCTCCTTTTTTTTTAATATCTTTATTAGAAATTTTAGAATATTGGATTATTAAATTATTGTCCTCTATTTTTGCATTTTCTAAGGAAATAAAATTTTGAAAGTTTTGTGGAATAATGGCACCCGTATTTATTTTATATGCTAACTTTGGGTTTAATTTATTATATGAATGCCCTGCGTTAAGTAATCTTTTCGATATCAATATTTTTTTTAAATTTTTATTTGAAATAATATAACCATCAAGTCCTGCAGAATTTTGTAAAGGAAGGTTTATTGGTGAAATAATTGCTCTTGATGCAACTGCATTATGAGACTCCTCTAATTTAACCCTAGTTTCTCTAAATAATTTCTTTTTTTCTTGAATAATTATTTTTTGTGCAAGTTCGAATGATATTAACTTAGGAATTTTCATTATATATTTCTGATGCAATTTTATCTATTTGACTATGATTAAAGGTTTGTATTGGATGATCCAAATCATCATCTGTAACTAAATATTTAACATTATTAGTAGATTTATAGAGGTAGTCTTTATCGTTCTTTTGTAAATGTACCTCTAGTTTAATTAACTCGTCACAACTCTTAAAACCCTCAAATATTAATAAATCACAATCTTTATTGAGATCTATTAAACTACCTAAATGTATATCTGGTGTAATTTTCTCTTCCATTAAAGCAAGTCTTTTATCAGAAACTAGTGTTGTTTTGTATGCACCAGATTTTCGAATTTTATAACTATCAGTATTGGGATGATCAATATCAAAAGAGTGGTGAGCATGTTTTACGACACCAACTTTTAATTTTTTTTCTTTAAAAAATTTTACTATATTGCTTACCAAAGTGGTTTTGCCACTATTTTTCCAACCAATAACAGCTATTGTTTTCACTTTGTCACCATAATACAATCAAGAAAAATATGACAGATTTTTTAATCAAACCAAGTGTAAATAATAAATCCTTATTCAAATTAAAAAAATCAATTAATGAAAAAGGAGAAATCACAAAAATTCCAATTATTGAAGAAAAACCACTTACCCTTTATTTGAACAATCAAGAGATTGTGACAATCATGACTATTGGCGATTATCCAAAATATTTAGCTATTGGATATCTATTCAATCAGGGAATGTTAAATAGTATTGAGGATGTAAAAAAAATTGAATTTCATAAAGACCTAAAAACAGTAGTTGTTAGAACTAAGAGCAAAACAAATTATGAGGAAAAATTAAAAAAGAAAGTAAATACCTCTGGTTGTGCTCAAGGCACTGTATTTGGAGATTTGTTTGAAGAAATAAATTCTATTTCCTTAAATAAGAAAATCAAAATTAACCATCAACAGTTAATTAATTTATCAAAAAAAATTAATACTGAACCAAGTTTGTATTTGTCTGTTGGTGCTATTCATGGATGTGTGCTTTGTAAAGGGGAAAATCCTCTTTACTATTTTGAGGATGTTGGAAGACATAATGCTGTTGATAAAATAGCAGGTTTGATACTAGAGAAAAAAATTAATGTTAAAGAAATGTCCTTTTACACTACAGGTAGATTAACGAGTGAAATGGTATTGAAGTGCATTAAAATGGAGATACCAATATTACTCTCACGTTCAGGATTTACAGCCTGGGCTGTTGAAATAGCTAGAAAAAAAAACTTAACAATGATAGGAAGAATAAGAGGTAAAAGATTAAATATTTTATCTGGCGACTTTAGATATACCGACAATGAGTAAACTCATATCAGTTATCCTGACTGGAGGTAGATCTTCAAGAATGAGCTATGAGAATAAAAGTTTTTTGAAATTTAATAACAAAAATTTTATTGAGATTTTGACTAATAGTCTCAAAGAAAAATCAGATGAGATTATTATAAATGCAAATAGGGATATTCAAAAGTACGAAGAATTAGGATACAGAGTCGTTAAAGATAAGATTAAAGGTTATAAAGGACCCTTAGCTGGTTTACATAGCGCTCTAGATTTATACAAGAACACAGATGAGGATATATGGTTTGCTCTTTTTCCTACTGATGCACCAATCATAAATACTAAAATAATAGATATTTTTCTTTCAATTTCCAAAAAAAATAACAATGCATATATTTCCAAAATTAATAATATTATTGAACCAATGTTTTCTTTTTGGTCTTTAAAAATTTATAAGAATTTAGAAAAAGTTCTTATAAACAATGATGGATACAAAATTATGAAGTTTGCAGATGAAATAGGTTTTGATTTTGTAAATTTTACAAAAGATAAAAAAATTGAGTTTTTTAATGTAAACGATAAAGATGATTACACTGAATTTTTAAATTTTAGAGAAACTAACTAGTAAAGAGCCACCATCATTAATTTTTTGTTCAGTATGACGATATCCTCTTTCCTCTAAATAAGGGTTTAAATCTTTAAAGTTTATGTATGTAAAAGCTGGTATACCTTCGTTAAATGTAAGAGGTTCAATAGTAATAAAAATCTCATCAATTAAGTCAGCATATAAAAAATAATCGTGAACACTAGTTCCTCCTAATACTAAAACACTTTCTTGGCAAAGATTTTCAAATTCTTCCCACTGATTAAAGTCTGGGTTAAAATAGAATTGATTAATAGAATTTTTGATTTGTTTAATTTCTTGGTATTTTCTTGAAAAGATAACTCTTGATCTAGTGTCATTAGGATTTAATTCATGAGTTTTCCTACCCATTACCTGCCATTTATGATTCTTAATCAGGGTATTTAGGTGATTTTTATCTTCATGGCTTGTCCATTCAAATGGATTATCTCCGGAGTATTTCGCAATAAAACCATCGCTTGAACACGCGAATGCTAAGGTGTATTTAATCATTAATTTATTTTATTAATTTTAAGTATAATATTTTTAAACAATATATGAATTTTTACCTACCTATTGCAGAAATATCTATAAATATTTATATATTAATTTCCCTTGGTATTGGAATAGGTTTTATTTCTGGACTCTTTGGTATTGGTGGGGGATTTATATCATCCCCCTTATTGATATTAGTTGGAATACCTCCAGCAGTGGCAGTTGGAACTACTACTGTTCAAGTATTTGCTTCTACTTCAACAGGAGTTGTAAGTCATTTTCAAAGAAAAAATATAGATTACCAAATGGGTGTAACAATGGTAATTGGAGGATTATTTGGAACATTCATTGGAGTGTTAATCTTAAATAACCTGAAAAATATTGGCTTAATAGATAATTATTTGAATAGCATATATATCGTCCTGTTAATAATTACTGCTACTTTTATTCTATACGAAACTGCAAAAGTTAATATTGTTCATAAAGATAAAAAATTTAAATTGCATCAGCATTCTTGGATACACGGTCTTCCATTAAAATTTAAATATAGAAAATCAAAGTTATATATAAGTATTTTAGCTCCTTTATTTATAGGTTTTCTTATTGGAGTGTTGACTGGTCTAACTGGGATAGGTGGAGGGTTTATACTTATACCTTGTATGATTTATCTTTTAGGAATGAAAACAATTTCAGTCATAGGAACGTCATTATTTAACATCACAATAGTGTCTTTTGTATCTTTATTTTTGCAAATTTATATTAATCAAAATATAGATTTTGTATTAGCATTAGCTTTAATCATTAGTAGTTCTATTGGTGCTGCAGTTGCATCAAGAATAGTTGATTTGCTTGATCAAGAAAATTTAAAAGTAACATTTGGAATGCTGTTATTAATTATTTCTTCTTTTTTAGCATATGATTTATTTAGAACTCCTGAAAATTTATTTATTATCAATTATGTATAAATTCGTCTTAATTATTTTATTATTTTCTAAAATTACTTTTGCTTCTAATTTTTCTTTAGATGAATTTGATATTGAAATAAATTCAAATTTTTTAGGTAAAGAAGTGGTGTTGTTTGGTAATAAAGACAAAGAAAGTAGTATCATTTTTATTTTTGAGGGAGAAGATAAGGAGGCTAAATTAACAACTAAGGTTAAAGAAGGTTATTTATGGATCAACAAAACTCGAAGTTTAAATAATCAACCAAGTTTTTTTGCTATCTTTACTACCCCAAAAAAAACTTTAAATGAAATATTTCTATTATCGACTTTAAAAGATAAACATCCGCTAATAAGTAACACTTCTGTAAGGCTATATGAAATCAGAAAAGCAATGAAAAGTAAAAATTTGTATATTGAAGAGGAACTTGAAAACTTAAATGGAAATTTATTTTTAAAGAAATTTCTTATACCAGATAATATATCACCAGGAAATATTAAAGTTTATATGTATGAATTAAAAAATAATCAAATCATAAAAATGTCTTCAAAAAATTTAATAATAAAAAAAGGTGGTATCTCGTTTAAATTGGAAGAGTTATTAAAAAAAGAGTCTTTTATTTACATTTTTATTTTAATTGTAATATCATTATTGCTAAGTTTATTAACCAATCTAATATTTAGAAGAAAATGAAAAAATTTAATAATAGAAATTATTTTGTAGTAATTGATCAAAGTGAGGAGATGTGGACTGCTGTTAAGTTTGCTGTAAGAAGGGCAAAAGTAACTAAATCAAGTATTACAACAGTGAGTTTCATTCAAAGTGTCAGTGGGGGTATGATGCTTACATCATTAACTGAAAAAATTTTAGATAAAGACCAAATTGAAACTGAAAAGCTAAAACATAAAGAAGTGCAAAGCTTCATATTCGAAAAATCTAAAATTAAAGCAAAATCAGAGATATTTAAGTTTAATGAAATCGATGAATTTGTAAGTTTTTTGAATAAATATTCGTCTAACTCTACGATTATTCTAGCAACAAGTAAGGATATTGGGAAGCCAGGTCCTCTTATTGATAAATTGATATACGAAAAATCAAGTTCGTTACATTGTCCTCTTGTCATTATTAATGGTAATCTTGAAGATAAAGAGATTGAGAAGATAATTTAGCTGAATAAAAAAGAATTTAAAATCTGTTTGGTCTGCCAAAGACCTTTTAATTGGAGAAAAAAATGGGAAAAAGTATGGAATGATGTTAAGTATTGTTCAGAAAAATGCCGAAGGTCAAAATCAAAAATAATAGAGAAAAAATAGCAAACTTACTTTTAAGTATTGGTTGCGTTAATATTAATTTCAAAAAAAAATTTACCTTAACTTCTGGTAAAAAAAGTCCAGTTTATGTTGATTGTAGAAAGCTTATCTCCTTTCCTAAAGAAAGAGGAATTATTATCAATGAGATAAGTAAACAAATTAAATCTAAATATAAAAATAGTTCTACTATAATAGCAGGTGGTGAAACTGCAGGAATCCCCTACTCTTCATTTCTTTGTCAGAAGATGAAGAACCCAATGATTTATATAAGAAAGAGCCCTAAAGGATTTGGAAAAGGAAAACTAATTGAGGGAAATTTTAAAAAAAATTCCCAATCAATTTTAGTTGAGGATATGGCTACTGATGGAGGTAGCAAATTACACTTCATAAAGGCTTTAAGACAAAATGATCTCAAAGTAAAAGACATATATGTAATTTTTTTCTATGGCATATACCCTAATGCAAAAAAAAATATGTCAAAAATGAAGGTTAATTTAAATTATCTTGCAACTTGGCAAGATATATTAAACGTATCACCAAATTATATTTCAAACGATGATTATTTAAATTTAAAGAGCTATTTATCTTCTATAAAAAATGGAAAATAGAGTAATAAGTATCGTATCAGGTGGTTTTGACCCCATTCATCCTGGACATATCATGATGATGAAAGATTGTCTTAAGTTTTCTAATTATTTAATAGTTGGTGTGAATTCTAATAAATGGTTGATAAATAAAAAAGGTAACTACTTTATGGATATCCATCATAGAATATATGTTGTGAGTAGCTTAAATGTTGTGAACGAAACTATGGAATTTGAAGATGATGATGAAGGAAGTGCTAATAACTTATTAATAAAAATTAGAAATAAATATTCTAATGATAAAATTATATTTGCTAATGGAGGAGATAGATCAGACTCTTCTAAAATTTTAGAATTTGAAACAGCTAAACAATATAATATTGACCTAAAATTTGGAATAGGTGGAAGCCACAAAGAGTCTTCTAGTTCTGATTTACTAGAAAGATGGGGTGAATACTCAAAAAAATTTAAGGGCTAAGTGTATAGGTAACCCAATCACTATTATTTAGTTCAAACACTTCTCTTTTGTGAATTCTGTGAGGCATATCCTCCCAAAACTCTATTTTTGAATATTTGACAATAAATCCGCCCCAGTAATCTGGACGGGGAAAATCTCTGCTTTCAGGATATTTACCTTTGTAGAATTCGATTTTATCTTCTAAATCACTTCTTGAGTTTAAAATTTTTGATTGATTTGAAGCCCAGGCACCTATTCTACTTAAATAGTGTCTAGAATTAAAATATTTATCAGATATTTCTTTTGATACTTTTTCAACTTTGCCCTCTATTCTGATTTGTCTTAGCAGTGACTTCCAATGAAAATTTAAGCAAACATTGGTATTTCTTAAAATATCATTTCCTTTATTGCTTTCGTAGTTAGTATAAAAAATAAAACCTGCATCGCTATAATCCTTCAATAAAACCATCCTTGAATGAGGAGAATTATTATCGTCAACTGTTGAAAGACACATTGCATTAGGATCATTGATCTCCTTTTCTGTGGCTAAATCAAACCATTCTTTAAACTTAATAATTGGATTTAATTTATCTGACATGGTATGAGTATTATATTAATTTTAGCAAAAAATGGATTTAAAAAATAAAAAAGGACTAATTATGGGAGTAGCCAATGATAAATCTATAGCATGGGGTATTGCTCAACAATGTGCGAAATTTGGTGCAGAATTAGCATTTACTTATCAAAATGATCTTTTATTGAAAAGAATAGACCCTTTAGCTAAATCTGTTGGTTCTGATCTATTGATACAATGTGATGTAAGTGACGAAGGCTCACTTAAAAGAGCTTTTGATCAAATCAAAAATGAGTGGGGAAAATTAGATTTTTTTGTTCATGCAGTTGCCTTTGCAGATAAAAATGAATTAAGAGGTAAGTATGTAAATACTTCAAAAGAAAATTTCTTGAATAGTTTAAATATATCCTGTTATTCATTTACTGAGTCTTGTAAATATTGTTATGATTTAATGGATGATGGAGGAAGTATTTTGACTTTAACTTATTATGGAGCAGAACAAGTTATGCCCCACTATAATGTAATGGGCGTTGCCAAATCAGCGTTAGAGGCATCTGTTAAATATTTATCTGTAGATATGGGAGATAAAAATATTAGAGTCAATGCAATATCTGCAGGCCCAATTAAAACACTTGCGGCTTCTGGTATTGGCGATTTTAGGTTTATTTTAAAATGGAATGAACTTAACTCTCCATTGAAGAGAAATGTAACTTTAGAAGATGTCGGTAATACTGGTACGTATCTTTTAAGTGACCTTTCCTCTGGCGTAACTGGTGAAATTCACCATGTTGATTGCGGTTATCATACTGTTGGAATGGTAGCTGTAGATGAAGCTGAAGGAGTAGCAGGGTTGTTAAATGAGTTTAGCAATAAATAAATAAATAATGTCACACAATTCTTTTGGTAATTTATTAAAGTTTACTACATGGGGGGAGAGCCATGGAGAGGCTATAGGATGTGTAGTAGATGGTTTTCCATCGGGAATAACAATTGACACTAAATTTATCCAAACCAAGCTAAATTTGAGAAAACCTGGCCAATCAAAGTTTACTACTCAAAGAAAAGAAAAGGATGAAGTAAAAATACTTTCAGGTGTTTTTGAAGGTAAGAGCACAGGTGCCCCTATTTCAATGATTATTCATAATACAGATCAGAGAAGTAAAGATTATTCAGATATTAAAAATAAATTTAGACCTGGGCATGCTGACTATACCTATTTTATGAAATACAAAAATTACGATTACAGGGGTGGTGGAAGATCCAGTGCAAGGGAAACAGCAATGAGAGTTGCTGCTGGAGCCTTAGCTGAAATACTTCTTAAAAAGTATTGTAGTAATAAATTAAAAGTGACAAGTGCAGTTATACAAATAGGAAATGAAAAAATTAATGATAAATCCTGGAATAATAGCTTTATAAATAAAAATCCATTTTTCTCACCTAATAAGACTATTTTAAAAAAATGGGAAGAATTAATTTTATCTCATCGCAAAAATGGTTCTTCGCTAGGTGCCATAATAGAAGTAAGGGTTTCCAATTGTCCTGTGGGCATTGGGGAACCAATTTATCAAAAACTTGACTCAGAAATATCAAAGGCAATTATGAGTATTAATGCAGTAAAAGGAATTGAATTTGGTAGTGGATTTAATCTTGTAAATTTAGATGGAACAAATGCTTCTGATCAAATGGATCTTAATAAAAAAAATATAAGCTTTGATACTAATCATGCGGGTGGCGTTTTAGGTGGAATATCATCTGGTCAAGATATTGTATTTAGATATATAGTAAAACCTACTAGCTCAGTTCTAACAGAGAAAAAAACCATAACTAAGAATTTAAAAAAGACAAAAATTAGAACTATTGGTCGTCATGACCCCTGTGTTGGTATAAGAGCAGTACCTGTTGGTGTAGCAATGACAAATTTTGTATTAGCTGATCTATATTTAATAAATAAATCGAAATCACTTTAAAAGTATAGATACTTTATCAAATATTAATTCCTTTGAAATTCCAGATTTATTATATTGATCATCAATATCAGATTGGTCGATAAATTCATCTTTCATAAAAAAATTTAATATTTTTGGAGTTTTATTTAGTTTATTGATTAAAAAATCATTTACCTGGCTGGAAAAGCCACCTATTGCATTTTCTTCAATAGTAATAAAAATATCGTGAGTTTTAGTTAAATTTTGTATCAATTTAGTATCAATTGGTTTTGCAAATCTCATGTCTACTACAGTGCAATTTAATTTATGATGATTTTTTATCATTTCATTAATCTCTAAAACTTTTTTTAACCTTGTGCCTAAATTAAGAAAAGCAATTCTTTTACCTTTTTTTAGTATCTTACCTTTTCCTATAAATATTTTTTGGAAATTATTGTTATTATTATATTCATATGCAAAGTCTCTTGGGTATCTTATTGCAGAAGGTTTATTATTAATTGACTGAGCTAATTTTATCATATTTTTTAACTCTTCTCCATTAGATGGGGCCATAACAATAAAATTAGGAAGACAACATAGGTAACTAAGATCAAAAGATCCAGCATGTGTAGCTCCGTCAGCTCCAACAAAACCTGATCTATCAACCAAGAATCTAACAGGTAAAGACTGTATCGCTATATCATGAACAACTTGGTCATATGCTCTTTGAAGAAACGTAGAATATATTGCAACAAAAGGCTTTATAGACTCAGTAGTCATCCCTCCTGCAAAAGTAACAGCATGTTGTTCAGCTATACCTACATCATAAAATCTTAAAGGATATTTTTCTTGAAATTTATTTAAGCCTGTTCCTGAGGGCATTGCTGCTGTTATTGCAACAATTTTTTTATCCTTTTTTGCTAATTTTAAAAGAGTGTCACTTACTACATTTGTATATGTAACGACTTTAGACTTGTTTTGAACACCTGTCTTAACGTCGAATGATGAAACTCCATGAAATTTATCTTTAGATTGCTCAGCAGGTTTATAGCCCCTCCCTTTCTGAGTTATCAAGTGTAAGAATACTGGTCCATGAAGCTCCTTTTTTTTATATTTTTTAAACAATTGAACCAATAACTTTAAATTATGACCGTCTACAGGACCTAAATAATTTAAACCTAATTCTTCGAATAGAGTATTACCTGTCAGATAACCTTTAAAATATCCTTCAGTTTTTTTTGCAAATTCTCCGACTTCGTTTGGAAGTCTTTTAGTAAAATTTTTTATGATATCTCTAAAGCCCTCATATGATTTGGAACTTAACAAGTTGACCAGATACTTGCTCATTGCACCTACAGGTTCAGCTATAGACATCTCATTATCATTGAGGATAACAAGAGAGTTTTTATTTAAATGACCCAGGTTATTCAGGCCCTCAAAAGCCATACCAGCACTGATAGCTCCATCACCTATAACGCTAATGACGTCAAAATCTTTATTTAAGATATCTCTTGCAGCCGTAATTCCTAAACTTGCGGAGATTGAAGTAGAACTATGTGCTGCGCCAAAAGGGTCATATATGCTTTCAGATCTTTTAGTAAAGCCAGATAATCCATTTTTTTTCCTTAAAGTGTGTATTTTATTTTTTCTACCTGTAAGAATTTTATGAGGATATGTTTGGTGTCCCACATCCCAAATAATTTTATCAGATGGTGCGTTAAATACATAATGTAATGCTACTGTTAACTCCACGACACCCAAACTTGCACCTAAATGTCCTCCAGTTTTTGAGACTATTTCAATAGTGTAATCTCTTAATTCATCATTAAGTTTTTGTAATTCACTTAGTGATAATTTTTTTAAATCTTTAGGTAGTTTAATTTTACTTATAAATGACATAAGCTTTTTAATTACTTAAATTCTGTTGACGAGAGTGATTTATTTTTTTTTACAATTTTATCAATTTTAATTTTTGCAGATTTCAATTTTTCCTCACAATATTCTTTTAAATCTATGCCTTCCTCAAACAACTTAATACTATCTTCTAATGGTGTATCTTCATTTTCCAATAAATCTGATATTTCCTCTAGTCGTTTGAGTGCACTTTCAAAATTTTTATCATTTTTTTTATTCATCAGAGTACTCTACTAAAGCTTTTAGATGGTTATTCAGTCCATGATATAAACCTTTCATATCATATCCCCCCTCTAAGACTGAAATTATTGGAACATTATTTGCAAACTTTTCCAATATAATTTTTGTCACCCAGTAAAAGTCATCATCCTCTAAGTTAATTGAAGCAAGTGGATCCAATTTATGTGCGTCAAAACCAGCAGAGAAATATATTAAATCAAATTTAGCATTAATTTTATCAACAATATGTTTTTTAAATAGAGATTTAAAAGAACCTGAGTCACAACCACTATGTAAAGGGCAATTAAATATATTTCCAACACCAACTTCATTAAATGAACCAGTGCCAGGGTAAAATGGAAATTGATGACTTGAGGCGTAGTAAATATTTGGGTTATTTTCAAATATATGTTGAGTACCATTTCCATGATGTACATCAAAATCTACAATTAAGATTTTTTTAAATTTCCCAAAGTTTAGTGCATATTGAGCTGAAATAGCAACATTGTTAAATACACCAAAACCCATTGCTTTGTTACTCTCAGCATGATGACCAGGTGGTCTATGAGCACAAAAGAAAACACCCTTATTTTTATTATCTAAAATAAAGTTTACTGCTTCAACACTTCCACCAACTGCTAACAGGTAACTTTTTAAACTATTTGGACTAGCTATTGTATCAGGATCAAAATAAGTAAATCCAGAATTTGGAATAGAGTCATAAATATTATTTACATATTCTAAGTCATGAACTAAAGAAATTATTTTTTTATCAGCAAAAGGTGGTTCAATAAGATTATGTTTTGAATACTCTTCTTTTATTAAATTATTTACAACTTTTATTCTTTCTATAGACTCTGGATGATTACCAGTATCATGATTTTTATACTCTTTTGAAAAAAATATATTTATCATTTTAAAAGTTTTAATAAAAACTCTTGAAACCAATTATAATTTTGAAATTGATATTTTTTAAAGTCTTTCATTATTTTGTTTAAGTTATCTATATAAGGATATTTAATCTTAACTATATCATGCCATCTTTTTATGGTATGGGCTGTAACTTCAGGATGAAATTGAAAACCATAAATATTTTTATTTTTAATTTTGAAGGAATCAACATCATACAAAATTCCCTTAGCTAATAATTCCATATTTTTATTGAAAGAAATACCTTCTGTGTGAAATTGTAAAAAAGATAAGTTTTTTTTAAAAACTTTATTATTATTCTTTAAATTTTTTTTATACCCACACTCAAATTCTTTATTTTTTGATTTTGATATTTTTGATCCATAAATTTTTGCAATCAATTGAGCACCTAAACAAATTCCAATAATTGGCTTATTAAGTTTGATAATATATTTTAGAAATTTATACTCATATGCAATAGCCTTTGACTTACTATTTGCACTCTGTTTACCTCCGTGAAATATAAATAAATCAAATTGATCTAATTCTTTTTTTTTTAAAAAACTTAAATTTTTATAAAAAATTGTAGAAGTATGATGTTTTTTTTGAAAAAATTTTGAAATAACACTTATATCAGCAACTTCACTATGAATTATTTGCAGTACTCTCTTCATTTTTACTAAAGCTGATGACTGTACCAAATATTATCGCATAAGAAAGCATTGATGAGCCCCCATAGCTGATAAACGGCAAAGTCATTCCTGTTGGAGGAATTAATTTTATGGAAGAACCTATATTTATAAATGCTTGCAGACACATCAAAAAACATAAACTAAATATAGTATTTGAAATAAATAAATTTGACGGACTTAAGATAGATTTCCTTACTAAAATAAAAAAAAATGGATATAGGAAAGATACAAATAAACCAAATAAAACACCAAATTCTTCAATTAAAATAGCAAATATAAAGTCATTGTGAGACTCAGGGATTGAATATTTAAGTTGTCCTTCACCAAGACCTACACCAAAAATTCCACCTGTCTTTATTGCTGATAAACTTTTTGATACTTGAGCATTGTCTCCATCTAGAAAGTTGTCAATTCTGTAAGAAACATGATCAAATGAAAAATATGCTATTAATAAAAAAAATAAACTTATAAAACCCAATAAAATAAAAAGTTTTAGATTTCTGAAATACAAAATTAAAATCAAAGAAAAAATTGAAATGTATACTAATAAAGTACCTATATCTGGTTGAAGGAGGAGAAGTGTTATAACTAAACTAATAATTATAAAACTAATAAATAAATAAAATTTATTATTAGTCTTAATATACAGATAACAAAACCAAGAAAACATACATACAAGTGGTCCTTTAAGTAATTCGGAAGGTTGTATAGAAAAAAAATTAAAACTTATCCATCTAGTTGCACCTTTAATTTCGTATCCAAAAATCGGTACTATCGATAAAAGAATAGTAAAAAATATACACATAATATTTAAAACTTTTCTTAATTCATTTTTTGGAAGTAATGATAAAAATATTAAAACCAATAAAGAAATAGATAAAAAAATAATATGTTTGAAAATAAGTAAAATTTGATACTCAGTACCTATTAAAGAATAAATAGCAAGAATACCTATAAATGATAGTATAAATGGTATTATAAAGAGTTTTTTTGATAAAACATACCAGTTAGATCCTAATAAACTCTGATCATCTCTAAATAGTATATTTTTCAAATTAATACTTTTTTTATGAGTTTGTTAAAATGTTTTCCACGATCTAAATAGTTTTTATAATAATCAAATGACTCACCTCCTGGTGAGAACAAAACATAATTATATTTATTAACTTTTAAATTTAACCTTAAAAATTTTATTAATTCATTGAGATTTATAAATCTGTAATAATTTGAATTAATAAAATTTAAATGGTCAATAAATAAATTAGTATGATTACCAAATATTAAAACCAATGTATCCGAAATATTAAATTTTGAGTTCTTTAGTTGTTTTTTAAATTTACCCCCAAGAATTAATATTTTTCTTGAACTATTTATTAAATTATTTTTAAAGATAGCATTATTTAAATTAGTACACTTACTGTCATTATATATTTTTAAATTATTTAAATTATAAATAAGTTGATTTCTATAATTTAATTCATTGGATACTGAACTAATATCTATTTTTATTTTAGGATCAATATTATGAACTAATGTCCTTATAGAATTTAAATTAAGTTCTTTAATGTAATGAGCCAGATCTTTTTTTATAGATATCTTGTCAATAAAAAAAACTAATCTTTTTTTATTTATTTTTAGATTTCTTTGATATTTTATAAACAATTGTTTTGATAAATATAAATTACAATTTTTATGTAGTAAATTTTGTATTCGAAATTTTGAATAAATATATTCTTTTAGATTATTATGATAATTTAAGTGATCACTAAATATATTTGTTATAATTGCGTAATGTAATTTTAAAAATTTTAGTTTATCTAATTGATATGAACTTAATTCAATAATTAAAATATCAATTTTTGATAAGTAATTGGTAAGGTTTTTTTTGTCTAAAATAGTATTACCAAAGTTTCCAATAATCTCTGTATTATATTTTTCTGATAATATCTCTTTTAAATAGTAACAAGTTGACGATTTACCTTCTGTGCCCGTCACACCAATTATTTTCTGTTTAGACAATTCAAAACTTAAAAAATCTAAATCAATTAAAATTTGATTTTTATATTTATATAAAAGATGGTTTTTATTAATTTTTATAGATGGGGAAACAATAAAATAATCGTATTCATTAATATTTTTATATAAGTAATCCTTATTAATAGTTTTTTTATTGGTGATTTTTTTATAATCATCATAGATATTATAATTACAATTTTTATTATTAAGATATCTCTCTATTGATTTACCACTTATGCCATATCCATATATTAAAAATTTTTTGTTTAAATTTATCAATTATCTTATTTTTAAAAGTGATAAGGCTAACAGGCAAAAAAGAAAACTTAATATCCAAAATCTAATCACAATTTTTTGTTCTGATATTCCCTTTTTTTCGTAGTGATGATGTAAAGGTGCCATTAAAAACAATCTTTTGCCTTTTGTTATTTTAAAATATGTAACTTGTAACATCACTGATAGTGTCTCCACTACAAAAAGACCGCCTGCTACAGCCAATACTATTTCCTGTTTTAGTAAAATTGAAGTTACTGCTAATGAAGCTCCTAAAGATTGAGATCCTGTATCTCCCATAAAAATAGAAGCAGGGCTCGAATTAAACCACAGAAAACCAAGCAATGCTCCGATTGCTGCAGTACAAAAAATTACTATCTCTCCCGACCCTTTCATATAATTTACTAGAAGATAGTCAGAAAAATTTATATTACCCAATACATACGCAAATACAGCAAATGTAAGGAATACAAATATCAAAGGCATAGTCACTAATCCATCCAAACCATCTGTTAAATTAGTAGCATTCGTTGAGCCTATGACGATAAGCAAAATTAATACAAAGTATAAATAGCCTAATTCAATTGAAACATCTTTTAGGAATGGAATACTAAATTTATTCAGGTCAAATCCATTATATTTAATTGTAAAATAGATTATTGATGTAACTAATAATTGACTTAAAAATTTAGTTTTTGAAGATATTCCTTTGCCTAATTTTACTTTTTTAAAATCATCAACAAAGCCGATTAGACCAAATAGGATTAAAGTTAAAATTAGTATGTAGTTAAAACTTGAAAAATTTGAAGTCCATAATATTGAACTTATTATAATTGAAAAGAGTATTAACACTCCTCCTAAAGTAGGCGTTCCTTTTTTATGAAAATGTGTATCAGGTCCATCATTACGAATAGGTTGCCCTCTTGGAAAAATACTCTTTTGAAATCTAATCCAGTAAGGCATTAAAAAAATAATTATAAAAAATGAGGTGATTAAAGATAAACCAGACCTAAAGGAAATATATCCAAATAAATTAAATAAAAAATCTAATTCCTTTAGTGAATATAAAAAATCACTTAACATATTCTTTAATTAGCCTATCTAATTGGTTTGTTCTTGATCCCATGACAAATACATTCTTTATACTATCAAATTCTTTATTCAAATATTTAATAGCTGGCATATAGTTTTTATAGAAATTAAATTTATTTGAAATTTTTTTAAATTTATAGAATTCTTCACCTATGAAAATTATTTTTTTTAAATTTAATTGTGTAACCAATTCAATAATTTGTAAATGAAAAAAATCTGACTGATCTCCTAATTCTTTCATTGCCCCCAAAATATAAACTTTTTGTTGAATATTCCTCTTGTTAAATATTAAAATTTGCTTATTAAGTGAATATGGGCTTGCATTATAACTATGATCGAAGAAGATAACTTTTTTGTTCTTTATATATGCTGAAACTTTATTCCCCCTAGAGCCAATGATAGAGTCTTCATAGAAAAATGTATTAAAATTAATCTTCTTAATAAATTTTTTTATAAACAAAAATGAAATAATAGCTATGTTTATATAAAAACTTCCTCTTGATGAATCGATAGAATATCTTTTTTTATTTAGTATAAAATTTACAACATATTTTTGTTTTATTTTTATTATATTTTTTTTTATATTATCAGCATTTATAAGTTGTACTTTTGAGTCAATTTCACTTTCAATATAACTAGGATTATAATTATAATTAATTAAACCGCTTATAAGTCTTTTAGACTTGAAGATTTTTAATTTGTTATCTATTAAATGATTAAAATTTCTAAAATTTCCAATATGAGAATTTTCAATGCCTGTCACTAAACAATAATGTGGCTGTAAAGTTTTGATTAATTTAGTCATTTCATTAGGGGTATTTATACCTAATTCGAATACAGAATAATCACTGTTTATATACATATTCATAATAGAAAACTGCAAGCCCTGAACATTATTGTAATTTTTATAGGATCTGTAAGTTTTAAAATTATTATTTTTTAAAATATGATAAATATTCTCTTTAAATGTTGTTTTTCCAACTGATCCAGTAATAGCGATAATTTTACCTTTGTAATTGTCTAATATATGTTTGCATAATTTTAATACAAATACGTTAGTATCTTTTACATAAACTAATTTATAATGGTCAATTTTTACGTCTGCAATCACCAAGGATGCTTTTTTTTTGATAGCCTCTTTATAATACAAGCTGCCGTTATTTTTATCTGTTTTTATACCTATGAAAATATCATTCTCTTTTATAAGTCTAGTATCAAAAACTATGTTGCAATTGTATTTAGATTTTAAATCATTAATAACCTTATAAATTTTTTGCATATTTAGATGAAATTACTCTATCATTAAATTTATAACTTTTACCTTTATAGGTTTGTGTCTCCTCATGACCTTTACCAGCTATTATCAAAATACCATGATTTTTTTTTATATAGCTTATACCAAATTTAATAGCCTTTCTTCTATTAGGTACCTCAATTGGATTAAAAGAGTATTTTATAAGAGTTTTTCTAATCATTGCTGGAACTTCATTTCTTGGATTATCATCAGTTATAATTTGTAAGTTCGTATATTTTGAAATAACTTTAGCTATTTGTGGTCTTTTAGATTTATCCCTATCCCCTCCACAGCCGTATACAATTACTATATTCTTATTTGATGGAAGTCCTTTTAACAAATTTTCATAAGCGTCTTTTGAATGAGCATAATCAATTATTATCACTTTATTTTTTTTGTTAAAAATGATTTCAGATCTACCAGGTGGATATATTGAATTGTTAATTTTTAATGGGAATTGTTTTGTGACACTATGATATATCATCAATATAGTAACTGCATTTTTGATCATAAAGTCATTAAAAGAACTAATATTAAATAAAAAATTATTTGTAGATATTTGAAATTTGTCATTTTTCTTTTGAGTTATAGATATTTTATTGTTAGATAAAAATTTACCTTGACTAAATAACATGCTTTTAAAACTTTTGAATTTTTTTTTTAGTTTATCATCTTGTATAAACAAAATTGAACTTTTCAATTTATGATTTTTTATTAAATTAATTTTGGCTAAATGATAGTTTTTAATATTCTTATGGTAATCTAAATGATCTGATTCTAAGTTAGTCAGGATTGCGTAGTTATACATTAAATTGCCAATTCTACCTGAGCTATAACCAATACTTGAAACCTCCATAAAAACAAATCTTACATGATTGCCATTGGCAATTTGAAGTAAATTGAGTAACTCAAAATATGATGGTGTAGTGTTATTTAGTTTTTTTATTTTTTTTGAATTAATATAGAATCCTAACGTACCAATGTAACAAGACTTAATTCCATTAATATTAAACAATTTATATGCGCCATAAGCTATTGAAGTTTTACCATTTGTACCAGTTACAAAAATAATTTTAAGATTATTAATATTATAAAAAATTTTAGCAATAGACTGTAAATCTTTTTGATTTTTATAAAAAAAATAATTAGTTTGGTTATATTTTATATTTTTTTTGAATTTAATATTACAAATAATAAATTTACAGTTTTTTTTTATAGCTAAATTTTTATAATTAATAAATTTACTATTATTATTACTGTTAAATAGGAATATAGATTTTTTATTACATTCTTGCCAATTAGTAACAATCTTATATCCCTTATCATTTAATTCATTTAAGTTCATTAAATTTCTGTACTTTTAGTATTAACTATAGATAAATCTAGATATATATAAATTTCTTTCAAAAGATTATAGAAAGTTGGTTTCACAGTATTTCCAGCAGTCATATATTTTCCATATTTTTTTTTTGGATTTTGCATGAAAGTCAAATTTAAATACTTTGGATTATTATATGGAAAGAAGCTTATGTATGTGACATTTTGAATTTTGTTATTACTAGAAATAGTTTGATCTGCAGTTCCAGTTTTTCCTGCTACTAAAAAGTTTTTGTACAAATCTTCATTAGTATCATTAGCATAAAATAACAATTTATTAATAGTGTTTGAAATTTTGTTATATTTATTTTTATAATGTTTATCTAGAATTTCTTGTTTTTCAAAAGAAGCCTCAAAGTCATACCTACCTGTTATTATTTTTCCGTATGCATTTATTAATTGTATTGGGGAGATTGATAAACCATAACCAAAAGGAATATTATCACAATAACTTCCCCTAAAATTGTTTACAGTAGGCTCCACAGATTTCATTCCAAAGCCTACTTGAGTAGAGGTCAAAAGACCTATTTGAGCTAAACTAACTTTAAATTCCTTTTGACAATCTAAATTTCTTCTAATTAAAATTGCACCTCTATTAGAGGATTTTTTTAAAATATCTGCTACTTGCATTGGTATATTGCTATTTCTTGGAAAGTCATTAATCAATTTACTTCCAATGTATACTGGTTGATCAACATCAAAGTACTCATTTAAGTCTATTTTTTTATTTTTTATTGCTGAATAAACTGTAAAAGTTTTGAAAACAGATCCAAAATCAAATTTTAGATCCTTTAAAGGTAATAAAGTTTGATCAAACCTATTAAAATCTCTGCTATCTATAAAAACATTACTTACAATCTCTTCGGTGCTTAAGTCAACTAATACATTCATAGTATAATCTGGATTTAAGTTTAAAGCGTCATTATATAAAGAGTCATATATTTTTTTTTGTATCTGAATATCTAAAGATAACTCTATATCATTATTATTTTTATCTATAAACTTTTCAATTAAAGATACTCCTTTATGATCGATATTTGTATGTCCAATCATATTATTTGTAAGAGCACTGTGTGGATATTTTCTAGTAAGTATTTTTTCAAATTTAATATATGGATCACCTTTGTAAATTGACTCTAAGATACCATTAAGTGGGATATCTCTTTTTAAATATTTTACTTCACCTTTTATATTTTTAATTGAGTAGTTATAGCTAGAGTAAGCTAATATATTTCTATTAAAGTCATAAATAGTTGGCAATGATTTAAAACTTGTATCTCTAACACTAGATAAAGAACCGTTACTATTTTCAAAATTTAAAAAAATAAGTCGAGTAAATATAGCAACAAAAAGGAAAATAATTGTTAAAATAAAAAAGTTATAGTAATATTTTGTTTTTGATAATAACTTATAATCTGTTTCATTACTCAGATTGAACATAATTGACCTTTATTATTGTAAAGTCATCAAATTCATTTCTATCAAATTTAATAATTTTTTTATTTTTAAGAAATTCATAATTATTCAACTCAAATGTTTGTAATTTATTTATTTGTTTTGTAAGAAGTATTTCTTTATCTATAAAATTTTGATGATCTTGATTGTAATTTTTTTTTAAATAATTTAAATCGTTTTCAAGTATTTTAATTTGGTTTTTAAAACTTAAAAATATAATTATGAATATGAATATAAAAAAAAATTTAGAAATATGATTAATCAATTAATAAATCTCCCTACTCTTAATTTTGCAGATCTAGACCTATTATTATTGATAATCTCTGCTTTTGATGCTGTTATTGGTTTTTTAGTGAGGTTTTCAAAGCCCCAATCTTTATTGTTTTGGAATATTTTATTTTTTTTAACTCTATTATCCCTAAAAAAATTCTTAACTACACGATCCTCTAAACTATGGAATGAAATTATTGCTAAATATGCGTTATGCTCTAAAAAATTATGAACTTTTTTTAAAAACATTTTTAAATTTTCTAATTCATTATTTGACTCAATCCTTAAAGCTTGAAAAGCTTGAGTTGCAAAATGGATTTTTTTAGATCTAAAATTAACTCCACTATCTCTCAAAATCTCAATTAATTCATAATTAGTATTAATTGTCTTTATAGACCTCTGGTTTATAATGTATTTAGCTAACTTTTCAGCCTGATTTATTTCACCATACAAATAAAAGACCCTTTGAAGTTCTTCTTTGTTATAAAAATTAATAATCTTATAAGCATTTAAATTACTATCTAGATAATTCATATTCAAATTTGAATTATTTTTAAAAGATAGACCAATGTTATTGTCGTCTAATTGATTAGATGAAAATCCTAAATCTAGTAAAATAAAGTCGAATTTTTTAATTTTTAGTTCTAATAAATCTAAGTCTTTAAAATTTGTTCTATAAAAAGATAAATTAGTAAATTTTTTTTTTAAATTTTTTGCTATAACTTTAGAATTATTATCCTGATCAATAGCAGTTACATAATGACCTTTATCTAAAAATTTTTTAGAGTGACCTCCTCCTCCAAATGTACAATCTAAGATAAATAAATTATTTTTATCATCGATAAATGATTGAATTTCTTTTGTCATAATAGGTATGTGTTTATCTCTAATCATTTAAATTTTGATCTAGAAATTTTTTTATGAGTTTCGCCTAACTTTTTTTCCCAAATTTCAAAATGATTCCCCTTACCAATAAAAATTATTTCTTTTGAAATTTTAGAAAATTTTTGTAATTGATCCTTTACAATAAATCTTCCATCTTTATCAATGTTTATTTCTTCCAGATCAGAAAGTATTGCCGTTTTAAAATGATCATTTTTTTTAGAAAAAAAATCCTTCTCATCAAAACTTTTAATAAGTGAATTAATTTTCGAAGAAAGGTGTATCTCTAGACATTCATATTTTAAACTTTTGAATATAAATGTTTTTTCCTTAGAACTATTAATTGTTGATCTAAATGACGATGGAATGGCAACTCTGTTTTTTGAATCTATGATTCCATAAAAAGAAGATAAAAACATCAACATGGTATTTTATGGGATTATATGGGATTTTTTGGCAATAGTAAACTGTAATGGGTAGCTGTAAGCTGAGTTCTGTATTTAAATAAATTGCAGTCATTTATCTAGACTAGCTATTACTAGCTAATTCTAGCGATCAACCCAGGTCAACTGTAGAAATAGTTTTAACCTCTATTTGATCTTACTCGTGATAGGGTTTGCATATTGCGGCACTATTTAAGTGCCCGGTAAGCTCTTACCTCACCTTTTCACCCTTACCATAAGGCGGTTTGTTTCTGTTGCACTTTCCCTAAGGTTACCCTCGACGGATGTTATCCGTTACCACTTTCTACTCGAGCTCAGACTTTCCTCTTTGAAAACAAAGCGACTGCACACTACCCATAATTATAATATATAATATTAACGAAATAATAAATTGTAAAAATTATCAATAAAGCTTTTTGATATATTTGGTGATATGCTTTTATAATTTAATGATCTTTTTACTGACATAATACAATATTCCTTATGATATTTTATATAGGATTTGTGAAATCCATAGAGACTTAACATTTCATTAATTTTGTGAGTCGTATTTTTTATGCTATTTAATTTTTTAAACCTATTTATACCAATTTTATTTAAATTAAATTTTTCGCCAGGGTCTTTTTTTCTATTTGGAGAAATATCTGAGTGAAAAATGAAATTATTTTCAGTTATAAAATAATTCTTTTTTAGAAATCCAGCTAATTCCTTGAGAGACAAATATTGTTTTTTAGTAAAATTTGAATATTTATCTTCATGGCCTTTATTCTCAAGCTCAATTCCAATTGAGTAATCATTAATATTTGTATTTTTTTTCCATTTAGAAATTCCAGCATGCCAAGCTTTGTATTTTGGACACAATAAATTGTATATTAGACCATTTCTTGAAATTAAATAATGTATACTAACATCTGAGTTAATATTTGATAACTTATCGTATGCCAATTTAAGATTTTTCATGCCTGTGTAATGAATAACTACATATTTGACTATTTTATTTTTTTTTCTAAAGCTATAATTCATTAGTGTTGAAATCGATTCTCATCTTATTCTTTTTATTATTAATATCTTGTTCATCTTATGATAAGGAAGGTAATCAAAGCGATCCAAATCTCTATAAAAATAATACTTTGAGTGATAAAGAGTTATTTGAACTAGCAAATAACCATATCTCCAATGATAGATTTGAAACAGCCTTAATTGAGCTAGATAAAATTGAAGTTCTCTTTCCAAGTAGTAAATATACAAGTAAAAGTATTCTTCTAACAGCTTATATACATTTCTTAAAAAAAGATTACGAGAAAACAAGAGTCATATCTGAAAACTTCAAGAGATATTACCCTGGAAACATAGATATAGTTTATGCTAATTATTTAGAGGCTATGACATATTATGTTCTTATAAAAAAATCAGATTACAGTCCAAAAAATGCAGAAATAGCTTTAGAAAAATTTACTTTTATACTAAATGCATATCCTAATAATAAATATGAGGTAGATATCACTACCAAAATCAAAATTATTAATAATAATTTAGCAGAGGGCAAGCTAGAAAAAGCTAAGTTTTATATTAATAAAGGTAATTACAATGGAGCGCTAGTATATCTATTAGAAATTTTTGAAAATCATAATACTAGCTCAACTATTACTGAAACGTTATATCTTTTATCTAAAATTTATTATGATATAGACGAAATAGAAATATCTAAAAGTTATGCATCAATATTAGGTTATAACTTTCCTGATAGTAGTTGGTACAGTAGAAGTTATAAATTATTAAACAACCTCGAAGATATCAAAGATAATGAAAAATGGTTTGAAAAATATAATCCGTTAAATATATTAATAGATGATGAAAAAAAACAATCATCAAATGACTCAAATATTCAAACTTTAAAATAATTAAGATGTTAGTTTCTCTAGAAATTAAAAACTTTCTATTGATTAAAAAAATATCTATTAGTTTCATTAATGGATTTAATACATTTACTGGTGAAACAGGTGCAGGAAAATCAATCATTATAGAAGGGCTTAAGTTGGCACTTGGTGGTAAAAATCAAACAACTCTTAACTTAAAAGAAAATGAAATTTCCTCAATTAAAGCAGTATTTGAAATTAATAATTTAATTAAAAGAAATCTTGATAAACTAGATTTCATTATTGATGAAGATTATTTGATTGTAGAAAGACAAATAAACTCTAGTCAAAAGTCAAAATTATTAATTAATGGTGAAATAAAACCCCTTAACAACATAAAAGAGATTTTAAAAAATGTAATTGAATTTCAAGAGAATTTTGAGCAGCAAGAATTATTTGATAACAAATATTTTCTAAAATTTATTGATAATATAGGTGGTATTAAAAAAAATGATTTAAAATCTTATTTTGAAAAGTTTAAAAATTCAAAGAATGTTTATCAAACCCATTTGGATAATGAAAAAAATATAAATGAGAAACTAGAAATATTAAAAACCAAAAATAATAAAATTAAAATATTAAATCCAACTGAAAATGAATATGAAGAACTTCTTAACAAAAGAAGCTTAAATAAAAATATTAAAAAATATAGCGAAATTTCAAATGAAATTAAAAAAACAATCTCAATTTACAATTCAAATGGTACCTTAAATTTATTAGAAAAAAATCTTTATAAATTAGAAGATATAAATCAAGAGTACTCCGATATTACACAAAAATTTGCCTCTTTAATTTTAGACATGAATGAATTAATTAATGAGCTAGAAAATAAATTTAATTCTGTAGATTATGATGAAATTGATTTTGATGAAATTGACGAAAAAATCTATCAATATCAGCAACTCTCAAAGTTTTTTGAAGTTAATCCTGAAAATTTGTTTTCTATTAAAGAAAAAATATTAATTGAAATTGATACACTTGAAAATTTTGATGCGGAGAAAAAAATTCTTTTTAATAAATATACAATTGATCTTAATAATTATAAAGAAGAGGCTTTAAAAATATCCAATTTTAGAAAAAAAGAGTCAAAAAAAATATCTGAAGAAATTAATAAACAACTTCCAATTGTAAATATAGAACAAGGTCAAATAATTTTTAAATTTTCAGAAAAAGATGAAAAAGACTACAATTCTCAAGGATATGATGAATTAGATGTTTTATTTAGAACAAATAAAAATTCTGATTATAGCTCGATAAAGAAAGTAGCTTCTGGAGGAGAATTGTCCAGGTTACTTTTGATAATAAAATCATTATCAGCTAATAATGATAAAGATCTTACTCTTATTTTTGATGAAGTAGATAGTGGTTTGAGTGGCAAAATTGCATCTAATGTTTCTGAAAAAATAAATAACATATCAAAAAAAAATCAAGTTATAGCGATAACACATTCGCCTCAAGTTGCATCTAAAGCTGACAAACATTGGAAAATTGAGAAAGTCATCAAAAATGATGAAATGACAAGTGAAATTTTTGAGTTAAATGAAGAGTCAAGAGTTAATGAAATAGCAAGTTTAATAAGTGGAACTAAAATTACTGAGACTGCCAAAAAAGTAGCTTCAGATTTACTTCAAAATTAAAGAAATGGCTACTAAAGATAATTTTATTAAATTAAGAGATAAGTTAAAAAAACATAATAATGAATATTACAACTCAAATCCATCAATTGATGACTCAAAATATGATGATCTAAAGAAAAGGTATGATTATTTATTATCAAATAATCCTGAATTAAGAAAATTAGATAATTTAGGCATAGGTGCATCACCATCATCGAAATTTGCAAAATTTAGACACTATGAACCTATGCTATCTTTATCTAATAGTTTTAGTTTAAGTGACTCAAAGGATTTCTTTAATAAAGCGACAAATTTTTTAAAAAAAAAAAATTCAGATTATATATTTAATGTAGATTGTAAAATAGACGGAGTTTCTCTGTCTCTAATATATAAAAATAATAAATTATTTAAAGCAATTACGAGAGGTGATGGAATAATTGGAGAAGAGATCACAGAAAATGTTTTGGGTGTTAAAGGTATACCTAAAGTTTTAAAAAATTGTAAATCTAATCTTATAGAGATCAGAGGTGAGGTATTTTTTTTAAGAGACGATTTTGAAAAGTTAAATAATCAATTTGAAAAAAAAAGTCAGTTTTCAAATCCTAGAAATGCCGCCTCAGGATCTCTTCGTCAAATAGACAGTAAAATTACAAAAGATAGACCTTTAAGATTTATACCACATGGATATGGTAAATTTTCTTACGAACAAGAATTTTTAAATTTTGAAGAATTTTTAATTTTTTGCAAAAAAAATAATTTTGATCAAACTGGTTATGCTAAAAAATATCATAATTTAAATAATATTTATGCTTACATTTCAGAGATTGAAAAAAAAAGGTCCTTAATTAACTTTGATATTGATGGAATGGTAATCAAAATTAGTGGCTTAGATTTACAGAGAATGTTAGGAAATACCAATAAATTCCCAAGATGGGCAATAGCTGCTAAATTTAGTTCTGAGGAAGCATTGACTCAAGTAAAAAAAATAGAACTACAAATTGGAAGAACTGGAGCTATAACACCTGTAGCTAGACTAAAGCCAATTAATATTGGAGGGGTAATAGTATCAAATGCAACCCTTCATAATTTTGATGAAATTATCAGAAAAGATATAAGGATTGATGATTTTGTTTGGGTAAAAAGAGCTGGAGATGTAATTCCCTATGTTTCAAAAGTTGAAATAGAGAAAAGGAAAAATTCTAATAAAAAATTTAATATTCCAAAAAAATGTTTATGTGGACATAAAATAATAAAAATCAAAGGTGAGGCAGTACAAAGGTGTAGTGTAGGAAAAAATCAATGTAAATATCAAAACTTAGAAACTTTGAAGCATTTTGTATCTAAGAAAGCAATGAACATAGACGGGTTAGGTGAGAAATTGATTGAAAGATTTGTCAATATTAATTTAATTTCTGATAAATATGATATTTATAAATTAGAAAATCATAAAGATAAAATTATTAAACTAGATGGATTTGGTGAAAAATCCTTTTTGAATCTTATTGAATCAATAAATAAATCTAAAATTACTTCTTTATCAAGATATTTATTTTCTCTTGGTCTTAGGTATCTGGGTGAAAATAATTCTGAGCTTATATCTTTAAATTTTAAAAATAAAATAAGATTTAAAAGTTTCATTCAATCTAAAAAACTCAGAGAAAAACTTGAAAATATTGACGGACTAGGTGAAAAAGCAATCAATTCATTTATTAATTACTTTTCTAATGAAGGTAATCTTAAAGAGTCTTTTGCAATCCTTGATATAATTGAAATTAAGGAAATTGAGAATAATTATGATAGTCTTAACAAAACTATATTATTTACTGGAACTCTTCAAAAAATGTCGCGAGATAGGGCAAAAGAATTAGCAAAAAAAAAAGGATATAAAATTGCATCGAACGTTTCAAAAAATTTAGACATAATTGTATATGGAGAAAAATCTGGCTCTAAATTAAAAAAAGCTAAAGATTTAAAAATTAATATTTTAAATGAAAAAGATTTTTTAAATCTTATTAATTAAATTTTTAATAAAATAATCTCTATAATAATTACTCAATCTTGGTTTAAGAGTTTTGTAAATTTCCATGTGATATTTTTTAATATAATTTCTCTCAAAGTTTGTGATTAAATTAAAATTAACTAAGTCCAAATCGTAAGGCACTAATGTAATGTTTTTTAGTTTCAAACTATTATTTATATTTTTTGTTACATATAAGTTTTCTATTCTTAAACCAAATTGACCTTCAACGTAATAACCTGGTTCAATTGAAAATAAAGTATTCTTAACTAAAATATCGTTAGATTTTGAAGAAATAATAGGATATTTTTCATGAACGTCGCCAAAATTACCTACACCGTGTCCGGTCCCATGATTATAAGATATATTGAATTTAGATAGATATTTTCTTATAAATAAATCTATTTCTGATGTTCTAATATTTCTTGGAAATATTTTGTTTTCTATTCTGATTAAAGACTTTAACAAATAAGTATATGAGAATTTAATTCTTGTAAGAATTTTAGTTCCAATTTTAATTACCCTTGTAATATCTGTAGTTCCCTCAAAATATTGAGCACCGGAATCAATTAATAATAATTTTTTGTTTTTAGACGATAAAGATTTTTCAGGGTGTGGTTTGTAATGAACAATGGCGGCATTCGAGTCGAATGCACTAATATAATCAAAAGAATTTCTAAAAAAATTAATACCCTCTTTTCTTTTATTGTATAAAACTTCTGAAACTTCATATTCATTTTTAGGATTTATTTTTTTTTGTTTTAATTCGATAATGAATTTAAGAACAGCTAAACCATCTTCAATATGGCAAGACTCTATATTTTTAATCTCTTTTGATGTTTTAATACCCATGTATTTAGAAATATTAATTTTAGTCTCAGATAAATTTAAAAAATTAGATAATCTGATGTAAATATTTAGATTTAAGAATTCATAAGAACTCTCAATATTTTTAAATTTTGATAATTTAAGATACTTAATAAATTTTTCTTCTTTAAAGATATTAAATTTTTTACTTATTTTACTTATTTTTTTTAAATTCAAATTATTTGTTATTAAAATAGGTTTAATATTTTTTTTAGGAATAAATAGACCTGCAAATGGTTTAGTAGAATTCAAAAGCTCAAAAGACCTTAAATTAAGTAAATATGCAACTTGAGCATTATTCCAAATTAGTATTCCATCAGTTTTAAGTTTGTTTTTGATCCATTTTAAATTTTTAATAAAGGATCTTGGTATTAAATATTTTGGCATACTCAATGGATAAGAAATACTAAAATTTGGATAATAATTCTTTAAAAAAAAGTTTTTAGATTGGGGGGTAATAATAATTTTATTTTTCTCTAACTTAGAGTTAATTTCTCTAAATTCTTTAATCGAAATTAACTTTGAATCTAAAATACCTGATAAATTTTTGTTTTGTGATAATAGATAATCCACTATTGAAGTTTCACTCAAATCATATATTTCAAAATTATTCTTGAAAAAGTTTTTTGCAGCTAAGGTATAACGAGAATCGGTAAAAAAAATAAGTTTGTTTATAAAGAAAAGTATATATCCCCTCGTACAATCAAATTTAAATAATTTATAAATATCTTTTAAATCTAAATTTGGACTTTCATTTAGATGTAAATCATTATTTGTTATAAGATAAAAGTCTAATTTATTATCTTTTAAAAATTTATTTATAAGCCAAGATTTCATTTACTATTTTTTTTTAAAAATTCTAGCATCCTTTTTTTGCCAGGACTCAATTGAATATTATCAGAGGTAATCTTTTTTTCTAAGTTAGACGGAGAATGTTCATCAATTAAATTATTAACATTTTTATCAATTTTTGAAATTTCGTTCAAAAATCTTGATGGTAGTGAATAATTATTCATTCCATATGTATATCTTGAAGTAGCATAACTTAAGTTTAAATCAAACTTTGCTCTAGTAATTCCTACATAAGCAAGTCGTCTCTCCTCCTCAAGAGATTTTGAAGAATTTTGCTCTAACGCTCGAGAGCTTGGAAAGATACCCTCCTCCCAGCCTGGTAAATATACATGATCAAATTCTAAACCTTTAGCAGAATGCAAAGTCATTAGTTTGACAGAATTTGAATGAGTTTTTTTTTGATTTTCGTTTACCAAACCAACATGCTCTAAGAAATCATCCAAATTCTCAAATTCAGATAGAGCATTTACAAATTCTTTTAAATTGTCTATTCGTGACTCATTTTCTAATTGTTTCAATTTGTTTTTTTCGTTTTCAAGCATTTTTAAATATCCTGACTCTTCAATGATAAAAATACCTATATCTTCTAAAGTGGTTTTCTTTATGAGATCAGATGTTTTTTTTATAATATCAATGAATGGTTTGGTTTTTATATTCAGAGATCCAGGTAATTTATTTTCATTAGACAAAACATCTAAAGACTCAAAAAAAGAAATTTTAATTTCTCTTGCGTTGTTAATAATTAATTTAACTGATTGGTCTCCTATACCTCTCTTTGGTAAATTGATTACTCTTTCAAAAGATAGATCATCGTTATAATTATTTGCTAGTTTTAAATATGCTAAGATATCTTTAATTTCTTTTCTTTCAAAAAATCTTGGTCCACCAACAATTTCATAAGGCAAAGCGTATTTTATTAACTTGTCCTCAATACTTCTCATTTGGGCAGTAAGTCTGACTAAAATACCAATACTATTATTTTCCTGGAACTTCTTAGATATGTTATCAGATATCCATAATGACTCCTCTTCCTGAGAGTAAAATGAATTTAAATTAATTTTTTGCTCAGGTATTTTTTCATTAAAACTTACTAAGTCTTTTCCTAATCTATTTTTATTATTGCTTATTATGCATGCTGCTGCTTCTAAAATTGAGCTATTTGATCGATAATTTTTTGTTAAGCGGACCACAGGGGAGTTAAACTCTTTTGGAAAATTGATAATATTTTCAATGTTTGCTCCACGCCATGCATAAATTGATTGATCGTCATCTCCAACGCAAAATAAATTTTTGTCTGAATTTAAAATTTGTTTTATTAAATCATATTGGATTAAGTTTGTGTCTTGAAACTCATCTATTAGAATATGTTTAATAAAATTTTGGTAGGATTTTTTAATATCAGGATTATTAGAAAGTATGTGATAACTATGTAAAAGGATATCGCCAAAATCTACAGCATTTATTTCAATTAATCTTTGTTGATAATAAGAATAAATATCGTCCAATCTTTCAATAGATGAAAATTTAGAAATCTTTTTATTTTCGTTAAAAAGTATTTTATTATCTTTTAAATTTTGAATTTCGTTATGGTAAATGGCTTCACTTATATCTTTATCAATTTTACAGTACTCTAAAACTTGTTTTAAAAGTTTTTTTTGGTCCTCGACGTCTAATATTGTAAAATTAGATTTTAAATTAACTAAACCTGAGTGCTTCCTTAAAAATTTAGCAAATATAGAATGGAAAGTGCCCACCCATGGACTATCAATATTACTCTTGAGTTCAGTATTTACTCTTTCTTTTATCTCATTAGCTGCCTTATTTGTAAAGGTAACAGCTATAATTTTATTAAAATTAACATTTAAATTTTTAACTATGTAAACAAATCTAGATGTTAAAACTCTAGTTTTCCCTGTTCCGGCTCCTGATAGTACCAAAAGTGGTCCATTTTTATGTTCAACTGCTATTTTTTGTTCTTTATTTAATTTACTAAGATCCATAAATTGATTGTAATATAATGAATCAAGATTTTACGTGATGAAAAAACATTTGAAAGTAATTCTTTTAATAATATCTGTAACTTTTTTACAAATACCTCTCTCTTACTCAAATGAGGAAGAATCTATATCAGGAATTTCGTACGATGAAATATATGATCCAATAGAGCCAATAAACAGAGCAGTTTTAAATTTTAATTTTTTTGTTGATGATATTGCTATTAGGCCAATAGTCAAAACTTACAGATTTATAGCCCCAGAACCAGTAGAGAAAGGAGTATCTAATTTTTTTAGTAATTTAAAGGAACCAATAAGATCTGTATCTTTTATTTTTCAAGGAGAGTTTTATAAATCACTCAATTCATTGGGAAGATTTACAATTAATACTATCACTAGCTTAGGTACAATTGACGTAGCCTCAAAAGTAGGAATGGAAAAGAATGAGACAGATTTTGGAATTACTCTTGCCAAAGGTGGTGTATCAAGTGGTCCTTATATAGTTGTACCAATTATAGGCCCAAGCAATCTAAGAGATTTTAGTGGAGATGTAGTTGAATATTTTGTAGATCCAATTTCAAATAGTGTTCCAAATAGAGAATATGTGGCAATAGGAAATGGATTGAATGAGAGAGTTGAAGTAGACGATCAATTAGATAAAGTTAGAGGAGCTTCCTCAGATAGATATGAAATGATAAAGTCTATTTATTATCAAAACAGAAATGCTCAACTTGAAGAGGAATATATACAAAATTTACCTGTACCAAAAATTTATATTGAATAGTTTGTCAAACTATATTTACTTGGCTATATGAGAACTTTAATAATTCTATTTGGTATTATTTTTTCTTTTTCTAACCTTCAAGCCTCAGAGGTTTCAGAATGGTTTAAAAATGAGTCTAATCAGTTCTTAGAAATAATTAATAATAATGAAGGAACTGAAAATGAAAATTATGAAAAATATAAGTATTTCATAAACAAAAATTTCGCAATTAAGTCAATCGCATATGGCCTTATTGGAGAGAATATAATTAATAAAAGCTCCAAAAATGAATTGTCATTATATTTGGATGTTTTTACAGATTATTTGATAAAGACTATCTATAAATTAGCCGACTCAAATTCTTCAAGTTCGATAATACTTAAGGATGTTGATATAAAAGATAATATTTACATAGTTAAATCAATAATTTCTGATAAAAAATCCTCTGCTAATCTCTATTGGAAGGTTATAGATACAGGGTCATCATTTAAAATTATAGATGTTATAGTTGAGAATACATCTTATTTTGTAACAAAAAAATCAGAATTTAATAAAATATTGAGAAAAAATAAAGGAAGTTTAGAGGCTTTAATAACCGAAATTCAAAAAATATAAAATAATTTTTTATGTTGGTGGGCCCGGCAGGACTCGAACCTGCGACAACGGCGTTATGAGCACCGCGTTCTAACCGACTGAACTACAGGCCCATGATTAGATTTGTTACTATTATAATCTTATAAAAAAAAAACAAGAGTTTAAATTAATGATAAGTTTAGGAGTCCATAAAAGACTTTAGCTTTTTAGATCTTATAGGGTGTTTTAATTTTCTTAAAGCTTTTGCCTCAATTTGTCTAATTCTTTCTCTGGTCACGCTAAATTGCTGACCTACCTCTTCTAAAGTGTGGTCAGATGACATCCCTATACCAAATCTCATCCTCAAAACTCTTTCTTCTCTCGGTGTTAAAGTTGATAGTATTTTAGTTGTAGTTTCTCTGAGATTTAGCTGCATTACAGCATCTTCAGGGATAACTGCGTTCTTATCCTCGATGAAATCACCAAGAAAACTGTCGTCATCGTCACCTATTGGTGTCTCTAAACTTACTGGTTCTTTTGCAATTTTTAAAACTTTTCTAACTTTATCAATAGGCATTTTTAATCTTAATGACAATTCTTCTGGTGTGGGTTCTCTTCCCAACTCAAGAATTAATTGCCTACTTGATCTAACAATTTTATTAATTGTTTCGATCATATGTACAGGAATACGTATAGTTCTAGCTTGATCAGCAATAGATCTTGTAATTGCCTGTCTTATCCACCAAGTAGCATAAGTTGAAAATTTATAACCTCTTCTATATTCGAATTTATCAACAGCTTTCATTAAGCCAATATTTCCCTCTTGAATAAGATCTAAAAACTGAAGGCCTCTATTTGTATATTTTTTCGCGATAGATATAACCAAACGTAAATTAGCTTCAATCATCTCTTTTTTAGCCTGATTAGCTGTTCTTTGACCTGATTGAATCTCTCTAACTTTTTCCTTAAATTCAATGGTGTTTTGATTAGCAATTTTAGACAAACTCAGAACTTCTTTATATATTGCTTTTAATTTATCGCTATTTTTCTGAAAGAGAGCTTTAAATGATTCATCCATTGAGATCATATGTTTTTGATAAAGGGTATAAGTATCTTTTAAATTATGATGCTTTAAAAATAGATCTCTACTTATTTTATTTTGAGTAGCCAGGGTTAAAAGAGCGACTTCCTTTGATTGTATTTCCTTATTGATTGAGTAAAGATGAGTAATAATCTCCTCTAGCTTATAAGGCTTAATTTTAATTTCATTAAAATAATTTAGTATTTCATCTTGATATTTTTTTAGCTCTTTAAGTGATTTTAAATCAGAAATTTTAGTAATATTTTTGTTTTTTTTAATTTTAGTAATGTTTTCTGATAACACTAAAACTCTATCTAGTTTTTTTAAAATCTCAGGTTTGTAAAATTCTTCTATAATAGAAATAGAAAAACTTTCATTTTCAATATCTTCTTCATTTGAAGTCTCATGTAGTTTTTCCTTATCAACCTCTATTCCTTGTTCCTTCATTAATTGTTGTTTTTCTTTAAAAAGAGCTTTTTTCTTATCGTTAATAATTTTTTGTATTTCTTTTCTTTTAGTGGAGTTAGAGTAAGGATCGTTATCTTCATTAAAGTACTCATCAAAATCAACTATTTCTCTAAGATTTATTTGATTATGCTTAACTTGTTCAATCCATTTTTTTAAAATATGTATAGATGCTGGACACTCTAAAATAGAATTCATCATCCTGTCTAATCCAGACTCAATTCTTTTAGCAATAGCTATTTCGCCTTCTCTAGAGAGTAACTCGACATTTCCCATTTCTTTGAGATACATTCGAACAGGGTCATCACTTTTAACACCAGTTGATTTTTCTTCCTCTTCTGATTCATCATTAGAAGGAGTATTATCTTGTTCTGTTGATGAAGAATAAGCTTTTAATAATTTAAAAAGATCATCATCAAGATTTTCAATATAATTTAAAAAATCACCAACAGAGATAGTAGAATCTTCAATTTTAGAAAAAGATTTAATGTAAGATTTTGCTTTTACTGCAATATCTTTATCAAACTCTTTAGTGATTAATGAAATAAGCTGATTTTCGTTTTCTTTATGAATTAATTCTAGAGGATTTGATGAACTAACAGCTTTTTTATTTGTCCTTGATATTTTTACTTTTTTTTCTAAAACAGCTTTTTTTTTAATAGCTTTTTTTTTTGCACTTTTTGTTGTTACTTTTTTTTTTGTCATTTTTAACTATTTATAAAACTAATTGTTTTTTCAATTTCATTATAAGGGTCGTGACTAAATTTAGGTGAAGCAAATCTACACAGCCTTCGAACTTCATTAGAAAATAGTAAATTTTTTGCAAAATTCAATCCCTTAGAGTCTAATTCTGCATAAATCTCAATAGTTGTTGATTTGAATAGAGTTTTTTTAATAACTAAGTCTCGGATTTCTTTAAATTTACCATCAAATTTAGCAGTTGCTATTAAATCATAAACCCTTTCTCTATGAGTTTGATTTTCAATAAAGAATATAATTAAAGCTGCAGAAAATTTTGATTTCAAATCAAATTTAAGTTCTAAATTTTGGGTATTTAAATTACGACTGGCTTTTTGATTAACTTTTCTTGAATCAATATTATCGAAGTGTTTAGTAAGAATTTTTTTTAAATCAATATTGGATATATTTGTAAGTAAACTTTTTAATACTTTTGAACCTTTAAACTGGCTATCTATGTTTGCGCTTTTGTTAAATTTCTCCAAATATTTTTCTATTAATTCTTCAATAGACAATGGTTGATCTATAAGTCTCCTCAGTGTGTCAGACATGTTAGACTCTATTAATTGATCTGGATCAAAATTTTTAGGCAATAGTACAAATTTAATCCCAAGTTCAAAATCTTTATCACCAAGCAAATTATTCATTAATCTTATAGTAGCGTTTCTCCCAGCTAAATCTCCATCGAGGCATACTATTATCTCAAATCCCTTTTTAGTTATTTCAATTAATTTCTCATGATTAATAGATGTTCCCAGAGGGGCTACACAGTTTTTAAAACCACACTGTTCTAATTTAATAACGTCAAAATAACCCTCTACGATAATTATTTTTTTACTATTTTGTTTATTAAGTATTTTTTCATTAAAAAGGATTTGTTTTTTTTTAAAAATTTTAGTTTCAGATGTATTTATATACTTTGGCAAACTATTGTCGATTACCCTCCCCCCAAAACCTATAGTTTTATTTTGCATGTTGATTATAGGAACCATAATCCTATTAGAAAAAAATAATTTAGAATTTTTATTTTTGCTAAAAACACCGGCAGATACCAAATTATTAATTTCAAAATTATTTAAGAGTTTTTTTTGAATATCAAATGAATTTATAGATGATCCTAATTCAAAGCTTTGAATTATATCCATATCAAATTTTCTTTTTTTTAATAAATACTCTAAATGTTTATTAGAATTTAATAAATTTTGGTGAAATATATCTTTTGTAAATGAGTTAATTTCGTAAATGATATTATTTAATTTTGATGATTTAAAACTTAATTCAATACCCGCTTTATCAGCTAATTCATACAGAGCATCTTTGAAACTATATCCTTTCACTTTAATCAAAAAATCAATCACATTCCCATGCTCTCCTGTGCTAAAACAATGGAATATTTTTTTTTCTTCATTAACAGAAAATGATGGTGTTTTTTCTTTTTTAAAAGGACTTAGGCCAAAATAATTGCTACCTTTTTTCTTTAAAGGAACTGATGAATTAATAATTTCAACTATAGAAGTTCTATTTATTACTTCTTTAATATTATCATTTGTCATTCTTGAAAAAAATTTTTAATAATTTTAGATGCTAAATTCATATCAATTTTATTGTTATAATTTTGTTTCAAAAAACCCATTATTTTTCCAAAATCTTTATTTTCTAAATTATTTTCTTTGATGTGAGCTAATATAATATTTTTAGTGGAGGCTTCTTCCATCAAACTAGGTAGAAAATCTTTAAGATAATTAATTTCAAAATTTAAGTCATCGACTTTATTTTGAACATTTGCATGTAAGGCAAATTCTAATGATTCTTTTCTTTGTTTTAGTTGTGTCTTGATAATTTTGATAATATTTTCATTAGATAACTTGGTCACATCCCTATCTAGATTCTCTTTTATTAGAAAATTTTTTAACTCAGAATAGATATACCTTGCTATTGAAAGTTTTTTCTTATCTCCACCTTTTAAGGCACTTTTAACGTCATCAGAAATTTTTTTTGCCAAACTCATTTGAATTTCCTCCTTAATAATATACTAATACACATGATTTAATATGACCGTATTAGATAATAAAATAAAATTAAATTATCAAAACGGTTACCTAATTTATAACAAAAATTATATTTTCAAAGGTAAGTTTCTTTCAAAAGAGGAGTTCAAGATAGCTGAAATCTGCTTCAATACCAGTATGACTGGTTATCAAGAAATTCTAACTGACCCATCATATAAATCCCAATTTATAAACTTTACCTTTCCCTTAATAGGAATAGTTGGATGTAATGACGAAGATTATGAGTCTTGGAAAATACATGCATCCGGACTTATAAGTAATGAATTATTTGAATTAAGCTCAAATTGGAGAGCTCAAACTAGTTTTGCAAAATGGATAATTGATCAAAATTCTTGTGCTTTTTTTGATTTAGATACAAGGTCTTTAACGAAAATTATAAGAAATTTTGGACCGAAAAATATTATGTTGTGCTCTGAAAATTATTTTAAAACCAAAAATATTGAAGAAATTTGTAAACAAATAGATCAAAGTCTGTCTTTAGAGGAAAATGATGTAATTAAAGATTTTACATCAGAGTTAAATATAACAGAGCAAGAAACTAAGAAAAAAAAATACTCTATTGCATTTTTGAATTTTGGCGCAAAAGATAATATTAAGAAAAATTTTTCATCAAGAAATTGTAATATACAAGAATTTGATATGCATTTTAAAGCTAAAGAAATAATAAACAAAAAGTTTAATGGTATTTTTTTAAGTAATGGGCCAGGTGACCCCAAAAAAGTTTATAACAACATTAAACCAGAATTAACTAAGTTATTAAATAAAAAAATTCCAACATTTGGCATATGTCTAGGTCATCAAATTCTCAGCCTAGCATTTAATGCATTAACTGCTCGAATGGAAAAAGGTCATCGAGGAGGAAATCATCCAGTAAAAAACATAGATACTAACAAAGTAGAAATTACATCTCAAAACCATGGGTTTGTTGTTCTAGATAAAAATTTTCCATCTAATCTCCAAATTACTCACAAATCCTTGTTTGATAATACTATAGATGGTATGAAGTGCAAAGATCAACCTCTATTCTCAGTTCAATATCATCCAGAGTCTAGTCCTGGACCACACGATAGCAGATATCTTTTTGACGAATTTATAAATCTAATGGATAAGAATGCCGGCTAGAAAAGATATATCTAAGATATTAGTAATTGGCTCAGGTCCAATAGTGATCGGACAGGCTTGTGAATTTGATTACTCTGGTAGTCAGGCATGTAAGGCTCTTAAAAAACAAGGTTATGAGGTTGTGTTAATTAACTCTAATCCCGCTACTATTATGACAGACCCAGAGTTTGCAGATAGAACTTATATCGAACCTATTGATAAAGAAATTGTAAAAAAAATAATTGATAAAGAGAATCCTGATGCAATTTTACCAACAATGGGAGGTCAAACAGCTCTTAATATTATAAGAGAATTAAACAAAGATAATTATTTTGAAAATAGTCCTATCAAAATCTTGGGTGCTAGCCCTAATTCTATTGATGTAGCTGAAGATAGAAAGTTATTTGCTGAGGCAATGTCTGAAATTGGACTTGAGACACCATTCAGCATTATAGTTGATGAAAAAACTGATCTTCATAAAATGGTCAATGAGGTAAGTTTCCCATTAATTTTAAGACCATTTTATACTCTTGGTGGAACCGGCGGAGGAATTGTTTACGATAAAGATGAGTTTATCTCTAAAGTCAAAAACGCTATTGATTTAAGTCCTGTATCGAAGACTCTTGTGGAGGAGTCGCTAATTGGATGGAAAGAATTCGAATTTGAAGTAGTAAGAGATAAGTTAGATAATTCAATAATAGTCTGTTCCATAGAAAATTTAGATCCTATGGGAATACATACAGGCGATAGTATAACCATAGCTCCAGCACTTACACTAACCGATAAAGAATATCAAAAATTGAGAAATCATAGTATTGCAATACTTAGAAAAATAGGAGTAGAAACTGGTGGCTCTAATGTTCAATTTGCGGTAAATCCAAAGAATGGAAGAATTTTGATTATTGAAATGAATCCAAGGGTAAGTAGGTCATCTGCCTTAGCATCCAAGGCAACGGGGTTTCCTATAGCTAAAATTGCCGCTTTGTTAGCAGTTGGTTATACGTTAGATGAGTTAGAGAATGATATAACTAAAGTAACACCTGCAAGTTTTGAACCAGTAATAGACTACATTGTAACCAAAATTCCAAAATTCAATTTCGAAAAATTCCAGGGAACGCCTAGCGAATTGAATACTGCTATGAAATCTGTTGGTGAAATAATGTCAATAGGTAGGACTTTCAAAGAGTCTCTTTTAAAAGCTTTTTATTCTATAGAGTCTGATAATTTTGGTTTAGACATAAGTCATGAATTGCTAAATTTAAAAGATGAAAGTTTAAAAAATTTTCTTATAAAACAAAGACCAGACAGATTATTATTAGTTGCAGAAGCTATAAGACGTAAAATACCTTTAAATGAAATAAATGAATTAACATTTATAGATTTATTTTTTTTAAGAGAAATAAAAGAAATTATAAAAATTGAACAACAATTAGTAAAGGCAGGGAGTAACTTAGAAATAAATTTATTTATATTAGCTAAAAAAACTGGATTTTCAAATTACCATATAGGTAATTTAACAAAAATTAATATAAATGAGATTTATAATCTTCAGAAATATAATAATTTAAAAACGATATATAAAAGAGTAGATACATGTGGGAATGAGTTTGACTCTTCTACTGCTTACCTTTATTCAACCTTTGCTTCTGAAATAAACGAATTTAGCTGTGAGTCTAGACCGGTGGATAAAAAAAAAATTATCATTCTTGGCTCTGGACCTAATAGAATTGGTCAAGGTATTGAATTTGATTATTGTTGTGTTCAAGCTGTAAAATCTTTTCAGAAACTTGGCTATGAAACAATTATGGTTAATTGTAATCCTGAGACTGTTTCAACTGATTATGATACTTCAGATAAACTTTATTTTGAGCCGTTGGATTTTGAATACGTCAAAAATATCATTGATAAAGAAAACGAGACTGGTGTTGTAGAGGGTGTAATAGTCCAATTTGGTGGACAGACACCTTTGAGAATCGCAAATAAACTTAAAGAATATGGTTACAAGATACTTGGCACCTCTTTCGAAGCTATAGACATATCTGAAGACAGAGAAAGATTTCAAAAATTAATCAATAAAGTCGGTTTAAAACAACCAAAGAGTGATATTTCTTTGGGAACAAAAGAACTTGTTGCAAAGTCCTCCAAACTAAAGTTTCCCATTTTATTAAGACCATCCTATGTTTTGGGAGGAAGAATGATGGAAAAAATGGCCCATTTAGATGATGTGCAAGATTATATTGATCAAAACTATTGGGCATTAGAAAATAATGTGATCTTAATTGACGAGTTTCTTCAAAATGCAAAAGAAGTTGATGTAGATGTATTAAGAGATAAACAAGGTAATACCATGATAGCTGGTATTATGGAACATATTGAAGAGGCTGGTATTCACTCAGGTGATAGCGCTTGTAGCATACCTACCTTTTCTCTTAGTGAAAAAATTATAACTGATATTAAAAAATTTAGCATATCCCTCGTAAGTGAATTAAAGACACTTGGCCTAATGAATATTCAATATGCTATTAAAGATAACGAAATTTTTATTCTTGAAGCTAACCCCAGAGCTAGTAGAACTATTCCATTTCTTGCTAAAGCTATAGGAATACCATTTATAAAAATTGCAGCTGAATTAATTGTTGGTAAAGCTTTAACCAAAGAATACCAGGAATTTGATAATAGCTCTCTGCCATATTTTGCTATCAAAGAGGCTGTTTTTCCATTTAACAAATTCCCAAATACTGATGTCATTCTCGGACCAGAAATGAAAAGCACTGGTGAAGTTATGGGCATTGATGAGGATTTTTATTTAGCATATTTAAAAAGTCAAATTGGTGCAGGTCAAAAACTCAGTAATATAGAAAATATATTCATTTCTGTTAAAGATGAAGATAAGAAAAGCATATCTGATATAGCTAAATCTTTTACAGATAATGGTTATAATTTATTTTCTACAAAAGGTACTCACGATTATTTGATGAAAAGAGGAATTTCCTCAAATTTAGTTAATAAAGTAGCTGAGGGATCACCTCATGTTGTTGAATATATTAAGCAAAATAAGATAGATTTAGTAATCAATACAACTGAGGACAAAAAGGCAATAATTGATAGTTTTACAATAAGAAGGACATCTGTAGATCTTAATGTCCCTTATTATACTAATTTGAGAAGTGCAAAAATATTGATAAAATCACTGATAAAGTTAAAAAATAAGCCAATTTCGGTAAAACCTATACAAATTCATCATTCTTTTTAATTTAAAAATTCATTTGTAATAAGTGAGAAAATTCAATATTTTTTACAACTTAATAAAAATTGTAAAAAAATGGAAAAAATACCAATGACTGAAGAGGGGCAAAAAAAACTCCTCGATGAGCTTAAATATCTCAAAACAGTTGAAAGACCTATAATTGTAAAAGCTATAGCTGATGCTAGAAGCAATGGAGATCTCTCTGAAAATGCTGAATATCATGCTGCTAGAGAAAAACAAAGTTTTATTGAAGGCAGGGTAGCTGAGATAGAGAGTATAATTGCCCAAGCAGAATTGATTGATGTATCAAAACTATCTGGAACGGTTGTAAAGTTTGGGGCCACAGTTTCAATCATTAATTTAGATAATGACAAAGAAGCAAAGTATCAATTAGTCGGAGAAGTAGAGGCTGATATTGAACAAAAAAAAATATCTGTTACTAGTCCTATAGCAAGAGCTTTAATTGGCAAAAAAAAGGGTGATTACATAGAGGTATCTACACCAAAAGGTATAACATCATACGAAATTAAGTCAGTTAGATTTAAATAAAATTTGAATAACTTTAATGTAATTACCATCAGCGAAGGTGCTGCTGGTATGAGAAGTCAGATAGAGGGATTAGCAAAAATAATATCTGAAAACTATAAAAACTTTGATTTAAAAATAAAATCTTTTTTTAAATACTTACCAATTGAATTAATACCTAGCAGTAGTTTTGCTTATGATAATTTGTCTTTGTTAAAAATTGAAAAGAATACTATAATTATCAGCTGTGGTAAAAAAAGTGTAAAAGCATCTTTATATTTAAAAAAGAAATATAAAAAATTTGTTTTTAATATTCATATTCAAAATCCAAAAGTTAATCATAATTTATTTGATCTAATAATTTGCCCAGAGCATGATAATTTAGATTTAGAGAATTGTATTTCGACATTGTTGGCATTACATAATATAGAATTTAAAAAAAATATTAGAAGTAAAGAGACAATTAATTTTATAATTGGTGGACCTAATAAATATTTTAAATTTAATCGACAAACACAGAAAAAAATTTTTGATGAAATTAAATTTTTAGCTGAAAAATTTAAAGTAAATATAATTCCATCTAGAAGAACTCCAAATAAACTCATACTAGAGTTATCAAAAATTAATATGGAAAACGTAAATATATTTGATGATTTATTTAATCCAAAAGAATATGGCGAGCTTTTGTCTGAGGGTAATTTACAAATTGTAACTTGGGACTCAATATCAATGATATCTGAGGCTATATCATCTGAAGTTGGTACATTTTTATTTAAATTTGAGGAAGAGCTATGTCCCAAAAGATATCATCAATTTTTTGATAAAATTACAAATCATAATTTTGCTCAATTCTATAATCAAAATATAAAACCATATGAAATTTCGATTAGTGAATATAATGAGGAATTAAAAACTAAGATCTTGAATAAGATACAATCTAATTTAAGGTTCATTTCTAAAGATGCTTAAGGAATCAATCTTAAATCGTTGTTCATCATACTCTGATCCTTTCCCTCATTGGGAACTAGACTCTCCTTTTACAAATGAGCTTATTAAAGAACTTAATGAGGTAGATATATCTGATGCTCCACGGTCTTTTGATGGCACTAGAGCTGCTGATGCCGGTGGAGATGGCTTAGATGGAAAACTTAGAGTTTTCCTAGAAAGCAATAACTCAGAAAAACTATTTAATGGAATGGGGCTAATTGAAGATTTGAGAGACAAAGATGTTATTGAGTCCATTCAAGATAAAATAAAAAAAGATCTATCTAATAGTTATATTAGAATTGAATATATATCTGATCGTAAGGGATTTTGGTTAAAACCACACTTGGACATAAAGGAAAAGCTTATGACAATGATGTTGTTTATAAATACCTATGATGAGTCAGAGAAACTTGGAACAGATTTTTATGATACCGATATGAAACTTATTAAGACTGTTCCTTATAAACATAATACTGGTTATTTTTTTGCATCAGGTGACAATACTTGGCATGGTCTTGAGAAAAAAGAAATTAAAATTGAAAGAAGGTGTATGCAAATTAATTATGTAACTTTTCCAACTAGTTGGCCAATAAATGCCTGAAATTAATAATGTAATTATTATAGGATCGGGTCCAGCAGGCTATACTGCTGCAATATATGCTGCAAGAGCTAATCTAAAACCGATTTTAGTAAGTGGTTTTCAGCCAGGTGGTCAACTAACTATAACAACAGATGTAGAAAACTATCCAGGATATGAAGACCCTATTCAAGGTCCTTGGTTAATGGAACAAATGCAAAAACAAGCTGTGCACGTTGGTACTGAGATTATCAATTCACAAGTAACTGAAGTTTTTTTAAATGAAGATGTAAAAAAATTAAATTTAGATAATGGCGAAACATTAAGTACAAAAACTGTGATAATAAGTACTGGTGCTCAGGCAAGATGGCTAGGTTTAGAAAATGAGTCTAAATTTCAAGGTCATGGACTATCAGCTTGCGCCACTTGTGATGGTTTTTTCTTTAAAGATAAAGAAGTTGCTGTTATAGGTGGTGGTAATAGTGCAGCTGAGGAAGCTTTGTTTCTAACTAAATTTGTAACTAAAGTTTATCTAATTCACAGAAGAGATAAACTTAGAGCAGACAAAATATTACAAGATAGATTAAAAGAAAATTTAAAAATTGAATTTATATGGAACAGCGAAGTAACTAAACTTAATGGCAATAATGATTTAGAGTCAATAGACTTACTCAATAAAAAAGATAATAAAACTTCAAATCTAAAAATTGATGGTGTATTTATCGCGATAGGGCACGATCCGGCAACAAATTTATTTAAAGGCCAATTAAAGATGGATGATGGTGGGTATATTATTACAGATCCAGATAGCACAAAAACTTCTATTGATGGTGTATTTGCTGCAGGAGATGTAAAAGATAAAATATACAGACAGGCTGTTACTGCTGCAGGAATGGGTTGTATGGCAGCATTGGAAGTTGAGAAGTATCTGGATTGATTGTTAGCCTTGTCTGGCTTTCATTCTTGGGTTTGTTTTATTGATCACATATAACCTACCCCTTCTTCTAACCAGTTGATTATTTTTATCTCTGGTTTTTGCTGTTTTTAGAGAACTTTTAATTTTCATAATTTAATGTATTAGTTATTTATAATAATGCAGAAACTTATGTTAATTAGTGAAAAAATCAACAAAATTAAAGAGGATTTCTCTTTTTTTGATAATTGGGAGGATAAATATCAATATTTAATTGATTTAGGAAAAAAACTCCCTGTTCTTGACGATAATTACAAAACAGATAAATATCGTGTACAAGGATGCACATCAAATTTATGGATGGTTCCCGAATTTATTGATGGAAAAATTAATCTTTCCGGCTCAAGCGACTCTGTAATTGTAAAAGGTTTATTTTATCTAGTTTATTATGCATACAATGAAGAAACTCCTGAGACTATAATAAATAATCCTTTATCTTTTTTTGAGGAAATCGGCCTCTCCAATCATTTAGGACAATCAAGGTCAAATGGTCTTAATTCACTTAGGAAAAAAATAACATCTATAGCGACAGAATTATCAAATAAATAAATTTTATTGATTATAAACTATGTTATTTTCTCATTATGAGTTTGATTAAGTTACTAGTTTCAATTTCATTTTTATTTTTTTCTAATAATCTATATTCCAAGGAGGATGTTATTAATTTACAACTTAAAGACGGTATCGTCAAAATCAAGACCTTCGAAGATAAGGCACCCATGCATGTTAAACAAATCACCGATCTAGTCGCTAAAGGTAGTTACGATGGAGTAGTTTTTCATAGAGTTATTGATGGATTTATGGCTCAAACAGGAGATGTTCAATTTGGTAACTCTGACTCAGATAACTTTGATTTAAGAAGAGCTGGCACAGGCGGATCTGGTAAAAATATTGAGGCTGAATTTAATGACTTACCCCACAAAAGAGGTACGTTGAGTATGGCTCGATCTCAAGATCCTAATAGTGCTGACAGTCAATTTTTTATATGTTTTGGAGATACACCACACTTAGATGGGCAATATACTGTTTGGGGTGAAGTAATCGAAGGTATGGAATTTGTTGATGCTATAAAAATGGGTGATCCAGTAAAAAATGGTTTAGTTGATGATCCAGATAAAATTATTAAAATGTGGATTGATTAAAATTTAGTTTTGAGTAATTTTTAATTCAATTCTTCGATTTTCTTTTAGGTCTTCTTTTGTATCACCTAAATTAATAGGTTGGTACTCACCGTATCCATTTGCTGAAAGTTTATTAGCGGGTATACCTTGTTGAATAAGAAATTTTACTACCTCTAGCGCTCTAGCATGTGAAAGCTCCCAGTTAGAGGGAAATTGAGAGGTTGAAATTGGTACTTTATCTGTATGGCCGTCTATTTGTATTATCCAATTTAAATCAGATGGGATTGACTCAGTAACTTCAATAATTGTTTTAGTAATAAGAGATAAAGCTATCCTTCCCTCATCTTGGAAATTTGCACTTCCAGAGTCAAATAATATTTCCGACTGAAAAATAAACCTATCTCCTTTGATCTGAATATCCTCTCTATTAGCTAAAGCTTCAGATAATTTTCCAAAAAATTCTGATTTGTACTTTTGTAACTTGAATAGCTCACTTGTAAGTACTCTATTTAACCTATCTCCTAGTTCCCCAAGTTCCATTTCATTTTGCGCTATTTCAGCTTCTTTTGACTCTAATAAGTTATTCAAAAGGTTAATTTCATTACTAAGTATTTCAATATCTAAAGCTAAATTAGATATTAAATTTAAAGCCTCAGCTAAATCAGCTGATTGTATTAATGTTTCCTCCTCTAATGAAGATATTTTTGTTTGTAATTCTTGATTAGTATCTTCAGATGAACTTAAAGATTCAAGTAAATTTTCTATTCTACTTTGAGATGCTCCAATTTGCCCAACTAACTCACTATTTTCTCCACCAAGTTTAATTAAGTCAGCCTTTAACTGTTTTTGTTGCTCATTTAAATCAGACAGGTTTTGTTTAAGAGTTTCTCTATCAGATAAAGATAAGGATAGCTCTTCAGTTATTTTAGCAATAATTGTATTTAATTTATCTATGTCAAGTGATTGATCTTGAATTATAGTGTCTTGTGCAAGAATTTGAGATTGTTTAGAGGATATTTCTTCATCAAGTTTTTCAATAAGATTTTGTCTATCAAGTAATTCAATCTCTTTATCTGTGAGAGTTACATCTTGTTCAACTATAGTCTCATCTTGGATGTCAATAGTCTTTTCTAAACTTTGAATTTGCTGGTTTTTTCCTACAACTAAGTCACCCAGATAAACTTGTGCTACTGTAAAAAGTAAAACAATAAAAATTATAACCATTAATGTGGATGCCAATACGTCCACAAATCCAGGCCAAATTATATTATCGTTGTCTGAATTTTGAGTTTTTGAGAGATAGCTCACTTTTTGTCTAGGTCTTTTATAGACTTACTTACAGATTTAAGCTCTGTAATAACTTCTTTTCTTAAATCATCACTAGAATTTTTCATTCCATCAACTAGTTCATCAAGTTTAGAAGCAATGTTTTGGGCCAAAGATGAATTATCAGAAGTTTGAGTAATTTTTTTAACATTAGGGCTAGATCTATAAAAAAGGCGAATTTGATTTTCACAAAATTCATAGTAACTTTGTTTGACACCTCTATTAATTATTTCATAAAGTCCTAATATTAAAGAAGTTACCAAGCCAAACAATGAGGAGCTAAAAGCAATAGTCATTCCTGATAAAGGTGACTTCAACCCGTCTTTTAAATTGTTAAAAAATGCCCCAAAGTCCTGTTGTTCAATTGTTAAACCATCAATGACATTTGAAACACTACCTATAGTCAAGAGTAATCCATAAAAAGTTCCAATTAATCCTAAAAAAATAGCTAAATTGATAAGGTACTTGGATATGTCACTCCCACTTTCTATAGATGATAAAAGATCGTCAAGTATTTCGTCAAGTGTTTTTGTGATACTTTTATTTGTTGATGTTATTCCTAAATTATTAGCAATAGATCTTGTGATTGGGTAATTATTTAAAGAAGAGTCATTAAGTTTTAATTTTCCAAAAGCTACGGAGTTCATAAATCTAAATTCAGAACTCAATGAAAATATTTTAAATGAGTAAAGGAGAAATCCAATTACGAGAGTTAGAAGAATTATTCCATTTATATAAGGATTAGCATTGAAATAAATTTTAATTTCATCGTAACCAATAACTAAAATAATTACAATTAGGATTGAAAATAAAAGATATGCTAAGAAATTTTTAGTCATAAGTGTTAAAAATAAACGAATTTAACAAATTAACAAATGAATAAATTATGAAAAAATCTAAAAATTTCTATTGAAAATCAAGTAATAATTATTGGTGCCTGGATTTACAGAGTCTAAACCTGCATTTGAAATATGATGTGAACCAATGCCAATTCTAGTCTTTTCAGATAAACTATAGAGTAAGTTAACTTCTGACTTAAATTGAATAGCATTTCCTAAATCTTTACCATCACCATTACTATAAATACCAGCTGAAGAAGAAAGATTTAAATAAATTAAATCAGAGCCTAAATTTGTTTCAAAACCCCCATAAAACATGGTTGCACTTTTAGCAGTGACCAATCCACCAACAACTGGGTTTATTATTAAAATTTTTAATAAATCTATTTCACTATTAGATATATGATAATTTAATCCGATTAAATTGGTTGTGTTATCGTCATCATAATCATATGTACCTCCAAAAAAAGAATAGCTATTTGCACTAGCAATTAAATTAGAAGAAAGGAAATAAATAAAAATAGCTAATAAATATTTTTTCATCTTATACACAGTACATCATCAACATAAAAAGTAAATGGTGGGCGTGACAGGACTCGAACCTGTGACCCCTTGCGTGTCGAGCAAGTACTCTAACCAACTGAGCTACACGCCCATAAATTTAGGGCAAAAATACTTTTAAATTAAATAAAAGATTAGTAAATAAAATTCCTAATTAAATTTTTTCAATTGAAAAATAAGTTTTAATTCACTTAATTTAAGCCAATTTAGTATGAAGAAGTATATTATTATACCAATAAGAATTTGAATTAACAGGTCAAAATATGTATTTAGATCTATAATTTTTTTTATGAATAATATTGAGATAGACATACAAAACGCGCTTAATAAAATCTTAATTAATTTCTTTAGGTCGAATATTAATAATTTTTCAAAAAAACTGTTAAAGTGTTTTTTTAAATAATAAATTTGAATAAATAAGTTTAACCATATGCTTATAGCACCAGCTATAGCTAATCCAATAACACCCAAAGGCCTGAAGAGCAGAAAACATAAAATAAAATTACAAATAAACGTAGGTATTGCTGCCTTAACTGTATATTCAACTTTCTCATAAGAATAAAATACTTGATTAAAAATTCTTGCAAGCATGTATCCGGGTAATGAGAAAGAGTAAATTAATAAAATCTTTGATGTAATTAGTACATCATCATTATTAAATTCTCCCCTACCAAATAAGACACTAATAATATCCTCACTAAGTATAAAAATTCCAAATGCACTTGGAATGGCAAATAAAAAACAAAATATAACAGTTTCGTTAAAAGCTTTAGAATTCTTACTCTCATCACTAATATTCTTACTTAGATAAGGAAGTAGTGTAAAAGACATGGCAACGGCGATTAGAGCAAATGGTAAATCAATTATTCTATCAGCATAATAAATTTGGCTTATTGCGCCCTGCCCCACTAAAGATGCAAATAACATTGAGATAAAAATATTTAATTGGACAATGCCTGAGCCCAATAAAGAATATAAAAATCTTTTAAAAAATTTTTTTAGCTGGCTAGATAGTCTAGTTATGCTTTTTAATCCGGAACTCCAAAATATTTTGATTGCACCTATATTTACAAATAAAAGTATTAATTGAGTAAAACCTGCAACAATCATTGACCAAGCAAGTGCAAAGTGAGACTCAGACTTAAAAATAACTAAGGATGAAATCATAAAAATATTAAGAATGACTGATAAAAAAGAAGGTAGGAAAAATTTTCCTTGAACATTTAATACTGAACTCAATACCGACGACAAAGTTACAAATATTAAAAAAGGAAAAGTTATGATTAATAACTCATTCGCAAATAAAAATTGTTTTTCATTTAATAAAAATCCTGGTGCTAATAATGATATTACTTGTTCACTAAATAAAAATATTAAAAAAGATATAAATAATGTAATTACAAAAAAAAAGTTAAAAATTATCCATATAAAATCTTTGGCTATTTTCGAATTTATTTTTTCTTGATTAACATACATGGGTAAAAAAACACTATTCATTGTACCCTCAGCAAAAATTCTTCTAAATAAATTTGGCAACCTAAAAGCAAAAAGAAATGCATCTGACATTAAGTTTGCCCCTAAATAATTTGCAAAAAGTATGTCTCTAATGAAACCTGTTAAACGGGATCCAAAAATATTAGTTGAAATTTTAGAAAAATTACTAATTTTCATTGAGTTCAGGAAAATTCTTTTTCCAAAATCTCAATAATTTTGTTTTCGTCAATAAAACCTGGAATAATTTGATTTCCTATTATTGTAGCTGGGCTTCCAGTAAATTTAAATTCATCAACGTAACTTTTATGAATTGATAGAAAATCTCTTACTTCTTGGGAGTCCATATCTTTTTGAAGTGTTTGAAGATCAACACCCTTTAAAAATAGATCTGCTAAAATATCCTCCATGTTAGATTTCCTTTCAGATGAATATAAATAGTTATGAACAGTTTTAAATTCACCTTGTAATGAGGAAGCTAAAGCAATTGTTGTTAAATCCTCTGAAAAATTACCTAAAATTGGCATTTGTATTATAATTATTTTTACTAATGTATCCTTTTTCATCACATTAATTAATTCCTGATGATATTTTTCACAGTAGCCACAATTATAATCGACAAATTCATAAATAACCTTCGTACCAATGGGATCACCTAAATACATAGGATGAACTTGTGAATTTAAATTTTTTATACTTGATATATTTTCTTTATTAATTTTTTCTTGCTCTAATTTATTTTGATTTAATTGGTATTCACGCAAAACATTTAAGATAAAATCTGGATTTTCTTCAACAAATTTCTTTATATTCTGATCAAATTCAAAATTTGATAAGTATTCGTTCATATCTTCTTTTTTTAGATAAACACTAAGATCTTTTTCTTGAATAAAATTAATATTTTCCTCTAACTGTTTATTAGAACTATTTAAATCATTATCTAGATTGATTTTATTATTTTCTTGAAAAATAAAATAGTAAGAGGCGATGATAACTATAGTTATAATTAAAATTAATAATAATATTCTAAGACCTGCAAAATTTCTTTTTTTTACGTAAATACCCATAAGTCGAAAAAATATAATATTTGAGTATTATTATAGTGTAAATAATAGAAATATTTTTATTAAAAAATTTAGATTAATTGATTTTGCAAATGGACTGAAAATTTCCATTTTCAACGTCTTGTTTCATTAGACTAATACTGGAATATTCCAGAAATCTTATACTATCATTATAAATGATCTCTTTTGACATATCTGCAATTGAAACATGATGATTATTTAACTCAAACAAATATGGATAGCCCCATATTAAATAATATTCCATCTCCAAAGAGGATAAATTATTGAAACGTTTGAGATCAATTTGAATCTCTCGCTGATTAAGAGTTTTTCTAAAAAGATCAAAATATCTCATTATATCGTTACATAGAAAATTAAACTTATCATTTGTATTCAGCTCTAAAGCAAAAACATTTTTATACTTTTTAAGACCTAAGATGTTAAATTTATCTTTATAAGAGACATTTTGATTAGATTTAAAATAATCTAGAAAAGATTCTATTAGATTTTCCTCACTATAAAGATGACTTAAATAAAAAGGAGCTTTTACTGTATAATGTAAACCATATTTAGACAATTTTTGGCTATCAAATCTAATATTATTTTTTAAAAGTAAATCATTTACTTGATCAATAAATAATAAATTAGGAATTAAGTAAATCGAGTAACGTGGAAATTGAATGTAGTTATCCATCTGTAAGTTTACTAAGTATAAACTTTTGCATTTTTGTTTCTAACAATATTTTCATTAATAAAATTATAATTACAGTATAAATAAATCTAAAAAATAAAACGCCGGAAATATGGCTACCCAACAGTAAAATCAATATTGTATCTTCAATTATGCTATGGCAGAGACTTAGGAAAGATAGGGATAATAAAATATCTTTCTTTGAGATATTATTTTTCTTGGACTCCTCAATTAAAAAACCTCCACCAAACGATATTCCCAGAGTTAAACCAATTAAAATTATATTAGCTACTTTCTCAGACATACCTAAATAGGACAAAGGTATTTTCATTATGTGAATTATAAATGACCAAACACTTAAGGCCTTAAGAACATTAATTGTTGATATAATAAAAAATATTATAAAGAAAATTATAAAGAAATTTTGAATTTGTAGGATGGCCCATTCAAAGTTAGAAACTAATTCATTTGGAACTTGTAATACTGACTGATTAGGCTCATTAAATAATTTGTATTTAGTAAATATTAAGTTCAATATTTTGCCTGCTACAATTGCATTTATAAATCTAAAGCTTAAATTGAATATCCAGGAAATTCTTGATTTTTTTGCAATAGCTACCTCAATTGGCAGACTGTGAGCTATCAATATTATTAAACCTAAAATTGTAGTCTCAGCTACTGAATAGTCAAAAATAGCTTGAAGTGAGGCAAAAGCAGCTAATCCTGCATATATATTTACCAATATTGCAGCCATCCAAACTAAGCCCAGTGAGCCATCAATACCAATAAAACTTGTTAATGGTTCAAGAAATTTTGCTAAAAAAGGGATAGCTC
>CABZNL010000004.1 GCA_902527045.1 uncultured Alphaproteobacteria bacterium
AATTAGTTGTATACCTTCCTCAACTAGTTCTTGGCTCTCTTTATCAGTTGCTTCACCATAAATAGGCTTATCTTTAGCTTCTCCATAATGAATTTTTCTAGCTTCCTCTGGGAATTTTTTTCCAACATATGTAAAGTTTTTTTCAATCTCAGATTTAATTTTATTTAATTCTTTATTATAATTTGAAAATAATTTATTTTTTTTATGATTTATTTTTGATGAGTGTGTTGACTTACTAGTTACATTTGGTGCCATGACTGATTTAGATATTTTTGATGAATTGCAAAAAGGACACTCAATTTGATTTTTAGTTCTCTGTTTTTCAAATGAGACTGAGTCATCAAAACTAGCCTCAAAAATATGTTCATTTTCACAAATTAAATCAAATTTAATCATATAATTTTATTTAATCATTCAATAAAAATTTTCAATATTATTAATCAAAATTTCTATCATGATTTAAGACTGGGATTGCATCTTGACACTCTTGAACTTTATTTAAATCAAGATGGGATGTTATTATCATTTCTTTGTCATCAGCCTCAGATAAAATTTCTCCCCAAGGGTCTACAATTAAACTATGTCCATAAGTTGATCTATTCTCATTGTTTATTCCCCATTGATTAGGTGCCAAGATAAAAACGCCATTCTCAATTGCTCTTGCTTTAATTAGAGAGTGCCAGTGAGCCTTCCCTGTTGTATATGTAAAAGCAGATGGGATTACAATAATTTCTGCTCCCATTTTAGCTAAGGCTCGATACATTTTGGGATATCTTAAATCGTAACAAATAGAGTGACCAATTGACTGACCTAATACTGAAGTCATTTTCAATTTACTCCCAGGTGAATAAAAATCACTCTCTTTATAACTTTCTCCATTTTTTAAAATTATATCAAACATATGAATTTTATCATAAATTGAAAGTATTTCTCCATCAGGATTAATTAAAATAGATCGATTATATAGTTTGTCATTTTCAGTTATAGGGAGTGACCCCAATAATAAATGAAGCTTATTAATTTTTGAGAATTTTTTAAAATATTCAATAGAGTAATGATGCATATCTATAGAAATTTTAGATTTGTTTGACAAAAATAGAAAACACTCTGGGAGTAAAATAAAATCTGGATTTAAGTCTAAACTATCATTGAGAAATTTTTTCGATTTTTCAAAATTTTCATCAAAATTTGAACCAACAGTGATCTGAATTAGGGCAACCTTCATTCAAGTATTTAATTTATAAATAGTAAAGCTTGAAATATCTTTAATTGCTTTATGAATTTTTATTTTTTCTTGAGGTAAAATTGAAATGCTATGATTAGAAAATAAAATATAGTCCAGCTGTTTATCTTCTTTTATAAGAGTCAGCTTTAAAGTCTTATCTTTATTGAGAACTACTATAGGATCTTCGGTAGAATACATTAACTCATTCTCGTTATTAGAAGAAAAAATGTCAGCAAATTCTTTTTTAAATATTTCGGGATTCTCATAAAAAGTTAATCTTTTTTGATCTAAATTAAATCTCGATATCATGTTAGATTAACTTAACACATAATGTACAAATTTAATTTAAAAAAGAGGAATTTAAGAAGAAAGATATATTTTGACAAATCAAATTTATTGACAAAAAATGGTTCAGAATTAATAGCTAATAAATTAAAGTTTATATCTAAAAAATTAGATAAATGTTTAATTCTCGATGAAGATCTCGATCTTAATTTAATGAGTCTTAACGATTTAAAAGTTATAAATTTCAATGATATTAACTTAGTTGAGGGTAATTTTGATGCTGTTATTTCTAATTTTTCTTTACAGATACCATTTTCTTTAAATAGCGAAGATGTTTTTGCAAAGATCTCATCTAAACTAAATGACAATAGTTTATTTTGTTTCAATATCATTACTGTAAATTCAATGAGGACTCTTCAAAATATCTTTTTAGAAATTGATGAAAAAATTTATGGTGGAGTTTATAGAAGATTTGGCCCATTTTTAGAGACTTCAAAATTGATAGAGGATTTGAATAAAACTAAATTTCAAGATGTAGTTGTAGGAATAGATAATTTAGAAATAAACTACAGTTCTTTAAGTAAGCTAAGAGATGATTTTAGAAAATTTGGAATTTCCAATTATTTCAATGAAAAATATAAATTTAAAAAAGATTTTTTAAATTTGACAAACAAAATATTTTCAAAATTGCTTGAAAATCATAAATATATACCTCTCGAAATAGAGATTGCTACATTTACATCATGGAAATAATATTAATTTAGTATATTTGTAAGCTAATGTTTCAAAAAATTAATAATTTTTTCTCATCAAAAAAAAATACAAATTTAATAAAAGAAATTTCAAATAAATATTTAGATAAAGTAAATCAACTTGAGGAACAAATTAAAAAGTTAACAAAAGAAGAAATGATTTCCCAACTTGAAAATTTAAAACAAGATTATATTTCTAACAAAATAGCTGATCTCTCAGATAAGGATATAAGTTTTATTTGTGCTTTAATAAGAGAGGTATCTCTTCGATCTATTGAACTAAGACATTATGATTCTCAGATTATTGGAGGTATTGCTCTTTACCATGGATTTATAGCAGAAATGAAAACGGGAGAGGGTAAAACTCTTGTTGCTACTATCCCTATAATATTAAATTTTGTTTTAGATAAAAAAGTTCACTTAATTACCGTAAATGACTACTTAGCCAAAAGAGACAGTCTTTGGATGGGACCAATTTTTAAATATCTTAATATTAGTTGTTCATTTATACAAAATGACCAATCTTTTGAGGAAAAAATAAAAAGCTATAAATCTCATGTAGTTTATGGAAATAATAATGAATTTTGTTTTGATTACCTAAGAGATAATTTGAGGAGAAGTAGTCAACAAAAAATACAAAATGAACATCATATTGCCCTTATAGATGAAGCTGACTCAGTTCTAATTGATGAGTCTAGATCTCCCCTTGGTATTTCTGGTCCTGTTGAGACTCCTTTGGAATTATTTAAATTATGCTTTGAGATTACCAAAGATTTATCAAGAGAAGATATCGAAATAAATGAAGAAAGAAAAAATGTTTTACTTATTGATACTGGTATAAAAAAAATTGAATTTAATTTAAAAAAAATAAACTTTCTAAAAGGAAATAGTTTATTTGATAATGAAAATTTAGAGGCTTATCAAATTATAAATCAATCTCTAAAAGCTCGTTTTTTATATGAAAGAGATAAAGATTACGTTGTTAAAAACGGACAAATTGTTGTTATAGATGAATTTTCTGGAAGATTAACTGAGGGAAGAAGGTTTGGTGAAGGCCTTCATCAATCTTTGGAAGCTAAAGAAAATTTAAAAATACAACAGGAAAGTATTACTTTGGCTAGTATCACCTTTCAAAATTATTTTAAAAAATATGAAAAGATATCTGGAATGACTGGTACTGCTGCGACTGAATCTGAAGAATTTTTAGAGATATATGGTTTGAATGTAATTGAAATACCAACACATAAACCAATGATAAGATTAGATCGAAATGACCAAATTTATAAAACACCTGAGGAGAAATATGAAGCTGTACTTAATTTGGTTAAAGATAAATACGAAAAAGGACAACCTATATTAGTTGGTACCACTTCAATAGAAAAGTCAAATCATATTTCAGATATATTAAAAGATAACAATATACCTCACAATGTATTAAATGCAAAAAATCATGAAAATGAAGCTGAAATTATTGCTTTAGCAGGTAAACCTTTTCAAGTAACTGTAGCAACTAACATGGCTGGAAGAGGAACAGATATAAAATTGGGTGGAAATCCTGAAATTGATAAAAATTTTAACGAGAATGATTATCAAAAAGTAGTTAGTTTAGGTGGATTGTGTATTTTAGGAACTGAAAGACATGAAAGTAGAAGAATAGATAATCAATTAAGAGGAAGATCAGGAAGACAAGGAGATCCTGGAGAAAGTATATTTTTTGTTTCTTTAGAGGACGACTTAATGAGAATTTTTGGATCAGAGAAGCTACAATCGATGCTTTCAACATTAGGTCTAAAACATGGAGAAGTTATAGAACATAAATGGTTATCATCATCTATTGAAAGAGCTCAAAAAAGAGTCGAAGGTCATAATTTTGATATAAGAAAACAGTTACTAGAGTTTGATAATATTATTAATAAACAAAGAAATATAATCTACTCCAAAAGAGAAAATATAATTAATGATGATATTCTTAAGTTTATTCAAGAAACTGAGGAAGAATTTATCACTAATTTATTAAACGGTGAACAAGATGACATTAAAAAATTTTCAGATACTTTACCTTTTATCGATCAACAAAAAAATAATGAGAAAGATTATTATTTAAATTCATTTAAAGAAATCAAAGATGAAAATTATACAAAACATAAAGATGCTTATATTTTTATTTTAAGAGATGTTAGTCTCTCAATTATCGATAAAAATTGGAACAATCATATACAAGAGCTAACAAATATCAGAATGTCAGTAAGCCTGAGTGGTTATGGAGGAAAAGATCCTCTAAATGAATTTCGCAAAGCTTCGTTGGGTGCATTTAACCAATTAATTTACGAAATACAAAAGCAAATGGTATTGGTATTAAATAATATTCGAGTTGAAAAAAAAAACGAAAACGAAAAAGTTGAAATAAATGAACCTATAACTAAAAAGATTGGTAGAAATGATCCTTGTCCATGTGGATCGGGAAAAAAATATAAACAATGTCATGGGAGTAATTACTCAAACAATATAGTTTAAATATCTATTATTTCTTTTTTTTATCAATTCATCTTTTGTTAATAGTTTAAGATCATCAATATTGTTAATTAACGCTTTTTTTAAATCAGAAGAAACTTTTTCATGATGTCTATGTGCACCACCTACCGGTTCCTCAATAATTTGATCAATAATTTTTAATTCAAGACAGTCTTTTGCTGTTATCTTAAGAGAATTAGATGCCGTCTCAGCAAAATTAGATGATTTCCAAAGTATAGACGAACATCCCTCAGGAGAAATTACAGAATATATTGAATTACTTAGCATGATAACAATATCGCTCGTAGCTAATGCAATTGCACCTCCAGATCCACCCTCACCTATTACTACAGAAATACATGGAGTCTCACAGTTTAAGGCAACTTTCATTGATTGAGCTATAGCCTCAGCTTGTCCTCTCTCTTCCGCGTCCTTACCAGGATAGGCACCAGATGTATCAATAAAACAGATTAAAGGTAAATTCAACTTTGATGCTAGTTTCATAATTCTTTGAGATTTTCTATAACCCTCAGGTTTCGCCATACCAAAATTATGTTTTATTCTAGTATTCATATCATTTCCCTTTTCAGTGCCTAAAATTATGACTGGTATTTTATCTAAAAATCCAAAACCAGATATAATTGCATTATCCTCAGAATATAGTCTATCACCATAAAGTGGTGTAAATTGTGTGAAAATACTACTAATAAAATTTTTTGTTTTTGGTCTATTAGGGTGTCTTGCAAGTTTAACTATTTGCCAAGGAGATAAGTTTGAATAAATCCTATTAAGCTCAATTTGTTTTTTTTTCTCAATACTATTAATTTTTCCATCAACATCTATTTCACTCTCTTTTGATAGTTTGATTAAAGATTGGATCTCAAAATCAAATTTTTCTAGCTTTTCTTCAAAGTCCAAATAAAACATTAAAAGACTATAATTTATTTTTTAGGGGATGATAAGAGTCTAAAACTCTCTTTTTCATTGACTTTGCTACTTTAGTGTAAATTTCTGTAGTGGATATACTTGAGTGACCTAATAGTTTTTGTATATGTCTAATATCTGCATTATTTTCTAACATAGTAGTTGCAAATGAGTGTCTAAAAATATGAGAGGATAGCTTATTTTTAATTATTGAATTACAATAACAATTTTGAAGAAATTTATTTACTGATCTTGTAGAAATTTTTTTTTTGTTGATGGTAAAAATGTATTTATTATTTTTTTCTAATTTTTTCAATCGAACCAAATAATTACTTATAATGAAGACTTTTCTTTCTTTTGACCCTTTTCCATAAACATAAATAGAATTATCTTGAGGGTTAATATCAGACCACTTTAAGTTTAATGCCTCAGATATTCTCAAGCCTGATAAATAAATTAACTTTAATATTAAAATATAAAGCTCCGAATTAGTCTGTTTAGATTTTTTTAAGTCCTCAAATATTTGCTCCATTTGTGACTTTGAAATAGCTTTTGGTATTTTTTTTACACTAGATAAACTCTCAAATTCTTGAAAATCTATTTGGTCAATTATTTTTTCAGTGTGAAGAAACTTAAAATAATTTTTTAAAGTTGAAATTTTTCTATTCACACTAGATGTTTTTAGATTTTTTTTTCTTAATTGGGCAATATACCTTTTAATCTTGCTATTGATATTGAAAGAATTTGAGTCTTTATCTAAAAAAAATTGATCAAGATCAATTAAATAATTATTGAGAGAATTTTTTGAAAGATTTTTTTCAGATATTAGAAATTGAGTATATAAGTCTTTGTACTTTTCATATTTCATAAATTAATTAAATGTGCCCTAAAAGCTAATTTTATTAATTCATTATTTAAAAATTGATTGTCTATGATGTAGTTATTTAAGAAGTACAAATCAAATTCATTAATCGAATAAAATTTTTCACTTAAATTGATATAATAAATGTACGAGTCAATTAAATTCAAATTTTCAGCTAAGCTAGCTAAATACACAGGATTTACTGAAATAGTGTCAGTTTGTGTAATTTTTAAATCTTCGCTTTCAATAAAATTAATATTTCTGTTTAAAAATAAAAATTTCATTAAAGGGCTATTAATATATTCATTGTTATCAGCGTAGTATTTATTATCAAAATTTTGAATTAAATAATTCTTTAAAGCTGTAGCGATATCATTGTTTTCTATTAATCCATTTGGTACATCTTTTAATAAGATCAATAAATTTTCTAAGAAACTTGAATTTTCATAAAGTGATAAAAGCATTAAACCATTTATATAATTTAAATTTCTTGATGTAATTCTCATCTCACTAAATTGATCGTTAATTAATCGAGATACATCATATAAATCTAATTGCAATGAGGAGATAAAACTTTCTAAAATTTCAAGTTTTTTATTATAATTAATTTGTTTTTGCATTTCATCGTACATCACCAATTCATTTGGCTTAACTTTTAGTTTTTTGAGCATAGATATATATTGAGATTTATTTATTACTCTATTTTTAAAAAGATAATTTACTTGATATAAATCTATTTTATTTGACTTTAGATATATTTCTAATTCAAGAATATTACTTATTTCATCTACATTGACAGTTATTGAGTCATAGATTAAAGCAATATACTTATCAATTAATCCTAATTCACTTAAATTATAATTACTGTCAATTTCACCTTTTGTAAGAAAGTCCAATAAAAATTTTGTATTAAGTTTAGTGAATTCTGTTTGGTCATAAATTTCTATAATAAAGTTTATTTGTTCAAATTGTTCATCTTTAATTAAACATAAAATATTATAAATTAAAACATCATCAAATTTCTTCTGACTATTATCTAACACAGATAAATACTTACATAATTCCTCAAATTGATTTGAGTCAGATAAATAAGCTAAATAAGATTTATTATTATTTGTCTTTTTAAAATTTTCAAAAATAACTTTTTCAAATAAATTTGAATTAATTTGATACCTATAGTCTTTTTCATTAAACAAATTTATTTTTTCGAAAAAAAAATCCACTTCATTCGAATATTCTGGATAGATAGTATTATTTGTTAATGGATCAAAAAGAGAATAAAAAAAATTGTTATTATTTTCTGTAGAATTAATTAATTTTAAAAGAATTTCTTCTGATTTAATAGATGATATAATATTGTTTTGAGAGAACGATTTTTCTTGAAATATTATTTCTTCATTAAATTCATCTGCAACCATAGTTGGAGTTATTAGTAATAAAAGTAAAACAAGATATTTCATATGAACTGATTTATGGGAATATTATATTCTTTGTCTTTAGATGGTGATGGTATACTTATTGAATTTAACAATACGAAACCAGCTAAAATTAGTATGATAATCGTTGATAGTAATGCTATTTTTCTCATAAATATATATTTGTTGGTTTTTAATATTATATATTTAAAACATATCAAATAACAATGGTGAATAAAAAATTACGTAAAATATGTATGATAGGTATGCCTGGGTCAGGTAAATCTACTATTGGGAGAGCTATATCTGAACATTTAAAATTCAACTTTTATGATACTGACGAGCAAATTGAATTAGAAAGTCAATCTAGAATAAAAGACATATTTATAAATGAGGGTGAGGATTATTTTAGAAAGCTAGAAAGGTCGATATTCAAAAAATTATTATTAAATAAAAATATAGTTATATCAGCTGGTGGAGGTATAATTTTAAAAAATAAAGATCTTTTAAAGCAGACATTTAATATATACTTAAATTGTGATTTAGAGACTTTGATAAAAAGAACCTCTCGAAATAAGAATAGACCCTTATTGAAAAATAATATCGAAAAAAATATTAAATTACTTTTTAATGATAGAAAAGAAACTTACAATAATTTATCTGATTTAACTATTAATGCTACAAGCAATACTAAAAAAACTATAAAAATTATATTAGATCACTTAAAGTAATGAAAATTAAAAAATTAATTGATAGAAAAGCTCACGAAGTTGAATTTGTAAATATACCTAAATTAGAAAAGAAATTAATAAATGATATTTCAAATCTTGATATTTTAATATTTGATCGAAGTATTATTAAAAATCGATTAGTCAAAAAACTTCTAAGAAAATTTTCTAGTAGATCGTTGGTTTTAAAGGGTGAAGAAAAGATTAAAAGTATTGAAAATTACTCATCTTTAATTGAAAAAATCATTAGAAAGGGTGTTCAACGCAAAAGTATTATTTATTCATTTGGTGGTGGGACGATAGGAGACCTCACTGGTTTTTTAGCTTCTACAATTATGAGAGGCATTGAACACGTTATGATACCAACGTCTCTTTTGGCCATGGTAGATAGTGCAATAGGTGGCAAGACAGGAATTAACAGTAAATTTGGTAAAAATTTAATTGGAACCTTTTTTCTCCCTAAAAAGGTATTTATTTGTTCAGATTTTTTGAAGTCTTTACCAAAAAGAGAGGTTTCATGTGGCTTTGCAGAGATTATAAAATATAGCCTTATTGACTCAAAGAAATTACATAAGCTTCTTATTTCTGATTCTAAAATTGATATAAATAAATTAATTAAGCTTTCCATTGATTCAAAATTTAAATATGTGAGTGATTATAGGGAAAAATTGAATTCTAAAAATTCGAGAGCAATTTTAAACTTTGGCCACACTATTGGTCATGCTATAGAAAACTCTAATTTTTATAAAGTAAATCTTAAGCACGGGGAGGCAATTTCTTTAGGCATGATAGTGGAATTGAAAATTTCAAGTTTATTTAATTACTATCCTGGAAAAGTTACTGGTCTAATAGAATTATTAAAAAAATATAAATTACCAATTAACTACAGTAAGTATGTAAATAAAAAAACTATTCCAACTTTAATAAAAAGAATTGCATTTGATAAAAAAATTATAAATAAAGATGTAAATTTTGTTCTAATTGGAAAAAGCGGGGGTTTTACTAAAAAAATTTCAATAAAGGATCTTAAATATATTCTTTATCAAATTAATTAATGACTTTAATTGTTATTATAAAAATTTTAGCAATAATAATTCTACTTTTATTATCTGCACTATCCTCTGGTTCAGAAACTGCATTAACAGCAGTATCAAAACAGCGAGCTTTTAGACAAAGAGATAAAGGGGCAAAAAATGCAAATTTCATTTTAAAAATTAAAGATTTTAAAGATGAATTCATCACTGGAATTTTACTTGCTAATAACTTATTTAATATTTTAGCTACAGCATTAATGACAGAATTACTTGTTTCAGAATTTGGTGGTTTAGGTGTAACAGTTGCAACAATCTTTATGACATTAATGATTGTTATATTTTCTGAAGTAACTCCTAAGATATTTGCAATTAATAAGCCTATGACTTTTGCTTTGAGAGTCTCTAAGTTTTTTTATTTTTATACAAAATTAATAAAACCAATAGTAAATCTGATTAATAAGATATCTAACAAAATAATTAAAATTATTGGATTAAATTTAAATGCAGATCAATCAAAAATCATTGAAGAGGAATTTGAAGGAGCTGTACAATTACAAAAACAATATTCAAAAGACGGGGAATATGAAGCAGATTATATGAGTAATATTCTTGAGTTAAAAAAGTTAAAAGTCGATGAGCTTATGACGCATAGAAATGAAATTTTATTTATTAATTTAGATGATCCTTATAAGCAGAATCTCAAAATAATAAGTACATCCCCATATACAAGAATACCAGTTATTAAGGGTAATTTTAATAACCTCTTAGGTATTTTTGATATAAGAGATTTGTTGAAAGACTCTAGTACGGAAGGTTCAAATGAAAGTATTGAAAGAAATACCTCTCAACCTGTTTACATTCCACAAAACAAACTAGCCATGAAACAGCTTATTGATTTCAAATCTTCAAGAGAACATATGGTTTTAATTGTAGATGAGTATGGAGAAATTCAGGGTTTAATTACATTAGAGGATATTATTGAAGAAATTATTGGAGAAATTTTTGATGAAACTGATACTGATGAAACCTATCTAGAGAAGATTGATGATAGTAATTATTTGTTTAATGGAAATGCTAGTGTAAGGGAAATTAATAGAAGCTTAAATGTTAATTTACCTGATCAATTTGTAACTTTATCAGGTTTAATACACGATTTGGCTAAAGAAATTCCTAAAGTTGGCAAAGTCTTTTTTGTTGGAGATATAAAATTACAAATTATATCTAGGTCTATTAATAAAATTAATAAAGTAAAGTTATCTATTTGATATTTTTATTTCAAGAGAGTGCAGACCAAATTTAAAGACTGAGTCAAGTTTTTCATGAATTGTCCTGTGAATATCTATTTTATCAAGGTTATTTTTATTTAATATTCTAAGTTCCACATGAGTTAACATAGTAGATGAATTTTCAACTCCAGTATGTCCCTTATGTTTTGCACTATTATCAATTATTTCTAAAATTTCGAATTGACTAATATCCTGTAAAAGGATTTTAATGTTATCTAAATTCATAATTTAATCTTAAATGAATAAAAAAAATAAAATAGAAAATTTATGTAATCATCCAAATTGTAAGGAGGAAGGTGTTTATAAAGCTCCTTTAGATTATGATAATTTAAGTAATTATCAGTGGTTTTGTATGGAACATATAAAGGAATTTAATAAAAAGTGGAATTACCATAAAAAAATGGATGCAAATGAAATTGAAAATGATATTCGTTTTGACACTATCTGGAGAAGACCAACAAATTCTTTCGGATCAGGAAAAAAATTCTATAATTTTACAATTAATGGTGAGGATATGGGTTCAATTGATAACCCTGCTGCATATCAACCGCAGTCAAATAAATTGTTAAAATCACTTACTATTTTAAAATTAGATATAAATACTGACATAAAATTGATAAAAAAAAGCTATAAAGAGTTAGTTAAAGAGCATCATCCAGATGTAAAGGGCAATAGTAAAAAAGTTATTGATAAATTTAGAGAAATAGTAGAAGCATATAACTACTTACTTGAAAGATACAAAAAATGAATAAAATTGAGGCTCTCAAAAAAGACTTAATACAAATTACAGAAGTTTCATCAAAAGAAATTTTTGGCATACAAACTGACATAAAAGTTCCAAAATTTAATGAAACATCAGAATACTGCCCAAAAATTGATGTAAATTATGTATTTGATGAGAGTACAACAATTGCAATCTTGTTGGGTCTAAAATTTAATAAAAGGGTTTTCTTACAAGGTCTGCATGGAACTGGAAAGTCATCTCACATTGAACAGGTATGTGCGAGATTAAACTGGCCATGTATTAGAATTAACTTAGACAGTCATGTATCTAGAATCGATCTAATTGGAAAAGATGCGATAGTTTTAAAAGATAATAAACAAGTCACTGAGTTTCAGGAGGGTATTCTTCCTTGGGCTTTTCAAAATAACGTATCATTAGTTTTTGATGAATATGATGCTGGAAGGCCAGATGTTATGTTTGTTATTCAAAGAATACTTGAAGCTGAGGGAAAATTAACACTCCTTGATCAAAGCAAAGTTCTCTCTCCACATCCTTATTTTAGATTATTTGCTACTGCCAATACTGTTGGCCTTGGAGATACCTCCGGAATCTATCACGGAACAAATCAAATCAATCAAGGTCAGATGGATAGATGGAATATAGTTGCAAAGTTAAACTACTTAAAAGAAGATAAAGAAATAGAAATAATATCAAAAAAAGTTTCAGCCAGTAGTGAAGAAAAAAAAATTATTGGATCGATGGTCCAAATGGCTAATTTGACAAGAAAAGGCTTTGAACAAAAAGATATATCAATAGTCATGAGCCCAAGAACAGTAATAATGTGGGCAGAAAATTATAAAATTATCAAAGATATAAAAAGCTCATTGAACTTTACTTTTTTAAATAAGTGTGATGAAAGTGAAATTGATATTTACAAAGAATATTTTCAGAGAACTTTTGCAATTGATATTTAATTGACCGATCTCAAACAATTAAAACTTCCTAAACAAATCTCACGTACACTGAATTCTGTTAATAAAACGATATCTGAAAACAAAGATTTAAAAATAAATGTTAATTCGAATATTGTTTTAGAAAAAGATGATACTTTAAACCTTCCATCTATTTCAAATATTTTCAACTACGAAAATATGCGAAGTGCAGCAGACTCATTTGCCCTAAAAAAAAAATACCATAATGAAAAACAATTAAACCAAATAACCTCTCAAAATGTTGATATTAAAGAGGAAATTATTTTTTTAGAACGTTTACGATATGAAACTTATGGCTCGAGACCTTTTAAAGGCATAGTTAAAAATATTGAGAATAAGTGGCTAAAAAGATTAGAGATTTTAAATCTAAAAAAACAAAAGGACTCTAAAGATTTATTTTACTTTACTTTAACACTTTTTTTTATTGATTTTATTAATGGTAAAAAGTGGAAACTGAATAATAAACATCTGAAGAATATAACGTCTAAGGACAATGTATCTGAATTTTTTAATACACTTCAAGAATTATCTCAAAATATAAAAGAACAAAAAGAATACTTATCTTTATCTGTAGATCTTCTCAGAATTATCTTTCCGTCCCTTGAAGAAGAAAATAAGCCAAATGATAAAAATCTTGATGAAGGAAAAGATGAAGAAGATTTCAATCAGCAAGAAAATCAAGAAGAAAATCAAGCTCAGAAACCTGAAGAAAGTCAACTAGACGATAGTATGCATACTCCTGAAAGTGACACAGATAATGATCAATCAAGCGTTCAAGGAGAAGAGGTCGATATTGAAATTTCAGACCAACAAATTGATGATATAATTAAGTCAATTGATAGTTACAGAAACTTAAGTCAAAATTATAAAACTGCAACAAATCAATACGATGAGATAATTGAAGCTTTTAAACTATGTGACCATGAGGAACTAGTTGCTCTGAGAAGACAGCTCGATGAAAAATGTGACTTATATCAAAAACAGATTTCAAGACTAGCTAATAAATTATACCGTAAGCTTCAATCTAAGCAAAATAGATCATGGAATTTTGATTTAGATGATGGTGTATTAGATACATCTAAACTCACACGAGTTATAACTAATTCAAACAATTCACTATCTTTCAAAAAAGAGAAGGAAATTAAATTCGAAGATACAACTGTAACTTTATTGATTGATAACTCTGGATCTATGAGAGGAAAACCAATTATGATTGCTGCTTTAACTACAGATATGATCGCAGCCACTTTGGAAAAATGTAAGATCAAAGTTGAAATACTTGGTTTTACAACAAAGGCTTGGAAAGGTGGGAAAACTCGAGAGCATTGGCTCAAAAACGGGAAGCAGAAAAATCCAGGAAGGCTAAATGATCTTAGACATATCATTTATAAATCAGCAGACCAAAACTCAAAAAAATCGAAGATAAATTTAGGCCTAATGTTAAAAGAAGGCCTTTTAAAAGAAAATATTGATGGTGAAGCACTTCTCTGGGCTAGTTCGAGGATTTCAAAGAGACCTGAAAGTAGAAAAATTTTAATTGTAATATCTGATGGGGCTCCAGTAGATGACTCTACGTTATCTGTAAATAATAGTAATTATTTAGAAAAACATCTAAAGAGCACTATTGTTGCAATAGAGCAGAAATCAAATATTGAATTATTAGCAATTGGTATTGGGCATAATGTTGGTCAGTATTACAGTAAGGCTATTACCATTCATGATGTAGAAGAGTTAGGCGGTATTATGTTTGAGAAAATAGAGTCATTATTCAACTAAATTAGACAAAATACTACTCTTATACTCTTCAAACTTATTCTCATTTATTGATATTCTTATTTCCTCAAAAAACTTATTCATAAACCAAATATTATAGATTGATAAAATAATCATCCCTAGCATTTCATTAGACTTAAATAAATGGTGTATATAAGATTTTGAAAATTTATTAACTTCCTGTATTTCACATCCCTCATCTAAACTGGAATGATCATCTTTGTATTTTGAATTATTTAAATTAATTCCTTTACTACTCATTTTTGACATCATGATACCATGTCTTGCAATTCTGGTTGGTGACACACAATCAAATGTATCGTATCCTGAACTTACACCATGTAAAATATCATCTAATCCTCCAATTCCTAAAATATGTATTGGTTTTGATTTATCCAAATACTTTTCGCACAAAGAAAAAATATCGTACATTTGGTTTTTTTCACTACCCAAAGAACCCCCTATTGCAAGTCCATCAAAATCTTTTGAGCAAGTCTCTTCGCATGCGATCTTTCTTAAATCCTCATAGACACCCCCTTGTATTATTCCATACAGAGACTGTTTCCCAGCGGAGCCAAAAGTTGGTTCATAATTTTTAAATTTCGAGTCAAAAGAATTTTTGCATCTTATAGCCCAACGATGGCTCATATACATAGACTTTTCTGTATATTTCTTTGAAACGTTAAAAGGTGTGCATTCATCTAAAACAAATATTAAATCAGCACCAAAGTCACGTTGTAATTCAATAGACCTCTCAGGTGAGAGGAATACTTTATCACCATTAATATAATTTCTAAAAGAAGCTCCCTCTTCAGTTATTTTTATAAGAGACTTCCTTTTTGTATTATTATTTTTTCCTTTTATTTCCTCTGAAACTGAGCCATATCCTAGTGAAAAAATTTGATACCCACCACTATCAGTCATCATGGGACCATTCCAATGAGTAAAATTCTGCAGACCACCTTCTTTTGAAATTATCTCTGAACCCGGTTGAAGCATTAAATGGTATGTATTTGAGAGGATAATTTGCGTGCTCACTAATTTTAATTGAGAGGGTAATACAGATTTAACAGTGGCTTTAGTGCCACAGAAAATAAAAGCCGGAGTATTTATTTTACCATGTGCAGTGGTAATTAATCCAAGTCGAGCATTAGATAATTGAGACTTTTTTTTTACTTGAAAAAAATTAGTCAAGTTTAGAAGGTAGGAAATTCTTCGCTAAATATATAAAAATTGTATCAAACAGACTTAATAAAATTCTCAGAATATAAATACCTAAGCCATAAGAAATGATTAGGTCAAACAAAGGCACAGGATTTGAAGTTAAAATATTAAATGCAAGAACACTGAATATAATATTATCAATAAATTGAGAAACTATTGTGGATGCATTATTTCTAAACCAAAGATTGGTATTTTTATTTTTTAAATAGGAAAATATAAAAATATCAATTTTCTGACTGATAAAAAATGCACAAATACTTCCGACTATTATAGGAAATTGTGGAAGAAAAATTGTCTTAATTGATTCATGCATATCATAGCTCCAAGACCATGCAGGATATGCATCTGGATTAATAGGTGTCATAGATATTGTTAGAAACATCAGCACTGTTGAAAATAAATAAGCTGCAATACCAAGATAAATACACCTAGTTGCAGATTTTTTATCAAAATATTCATTTAGAATGTCAGTACAAAGGAAAATTGAAATAAACAGTACCGTTCCTAATGCCATAGGCTCAGGGAAGAAAGGAAAATCTACAACTTTTAGAACTTGAATATTTGCTAGTATTATTGCTATTGCTACGTAAACATAAATACCTGTTTTTCCAAAAAATTTAAGTGAAAATAAAATTGAAAAATAACAAAACATAATTTGGAACAGCCAAATCATAACAACTGATGTGTTATTTAAATTATTGGATAGGTTTAAAAATAATTCTTGGAACATTTAGCTAGCTTTTTGGCTAACATTTTTTTCAATTTGTTTTTTAATTTTTAAAGCTTTGTCAGTTAAAGATCGAGAACTTGTTTTATTTAGATATTGATCTAAACCACCATGTTTATCAATTGTTCTAAGGGTTGATGAGGCTATTCTCATTCTAAATTTTCTTTTTAGAGACTCGCTGAATAGAGTAACACTATTCAAGTTAACCATAAATCGCCTTTTTGATTTGATATTAGAATGGCTTACGTTATGGCCAGTTTGATGTTTTTTTCCAGTAATATCGCAAGATCTAGACATGAATTGAGTTTATAATACAAAAGTAACTTTTTTACAATAATAGTTTCTTAAAGTTTTAGCTCATTAATAGCGTATTTTGGATTGAACTCACTTAATAACAGTTTGATTTCATCCTTTTTATCTAGTTGTGACTTGTGAATGCCATTTTTGATCCAAAGTGTGTCAAAGTTCATTTTGTTACCACCATCTATATCATGCCATAGAGAGTCTCCAACTGCTAAAACTTTTTTTCGATCTCTGATTTTCATTTTTTTTATAATGTCCTCATAAATTGGTTTATAAGGTTTTCCATATCTAAATACTTTACCTCCTAGGTCAGAGTATAAATTTGCAATAGTTCCTCCACACATAGATAGATTATCATTATTATGAACCAAATAATCTGGATTAGCACATAATAGGGGTAGTTTGTGTTTAAGCATATTGTCAAGATCTTCAGCAAAATCTAAGACTGTTAAACCACTTTTTAAATCTGCTATCATTGCAAAGTTTGCTTTTTTAAAATTAGTTGTACAATCTAGATTAAAAAACTTTTTTTTTTCTTTTGGTAATTTAAGAGGCAAACATTTTTTTCCGTATTTACAATAAATATCTTTTTCCAAAAAATTTAATGCAATTTGCCCACTGGTAATACAGTAGTCATATAATTTATTGTTTATGCCTAAATTCTCTAAGTTTTCTATTGATAGGTCTGTTGGTCTTGAAGAATTAGATACTAGGACTATTTTTTTATTTTCTTTTTTTAAATATTTCAAACACTTCTCTGCAAAAGGAAATTTAAAACTACCATTGTGTAAAACACCCCATTGATCAAAAAGGAAGTAATCATAATTACTAACTATTTCTTTAAAGGAGGAGATTGATCTCAAGAATATTGCCCAATAACTTCGGAGATACTTCTAAATCCTTGTTGTTGTATTAAATTAATTAAATCTAAAGTCATTTTTTTTACGTGATAAGGCCCCTCATAGGTAAAACTGCTATAAATTTGAATTAATGAGGCACCTAATTTCATTTTTGTTAAAATATCATTAGCATCAAAAATGCCTCCTACACCTATGATTTTTATTTTTCCAGAAGTAAGAGTGTAGAAATCTCTAATTAATTCATTTGATTTAAGAAATAGTGGTCTACCACTGACCCCTCCTTCTAGTTTTTCATTAACCATGGATTTATTAATTGTTGTATTTGTTAATATCAACCCATCAACATCATTTGCTAGAGAAATTAATGAGATATCTTTTTTATCCTGATCAGAAATATCCGGTGAAATTTTGAATAAAATTGGGATTTTTGAATTATTTTGATCTCTAAATTTATGAATAGTTGTAACTATCTTCTCAAAATTTTGAGATTTAAGATTATCCCTCAGACCAGGTGTATTAGGAGAAGACAGGTTTACTACAATGTAATCTCCTAGTCTATACAGTCTGTCGAAAAGTTTTTTAAGATCATCTAATATTTCGATAGTATCTTTATTATTACCAATATTAATTCCAATAATTTTATCTTGAAAATTTTCTTTTAAATTAGAGTTGTTAATATTTCTTTCAAAAACATCCATGCCTTTATTGTTAAAACCCAGAGAGTTTATGAGTGCTTTTTGTGCTGGGAATCTATGAATTCTTGGTTTTGTGTTTCCCTTTTGAGGCAAAGGTGTCACCGTGCCCAACTCTGTAAAACTAAATCCTAGATTTAATATAGGATTGATTACTTCTGCATTTTTATCAAAACCTGCAGATAGGCCAATTGGGGTTTTAAAAGTTCTCCCCCATATAGTTTGTTCAAGTATTTCAGTATTTTTATAGGTTATCTTTGGGTAAATTCCCAACTTTAGAGCTTTAATAGATAGGTTATGAGACAATTCAGGATCGAGTTTTTTTAAGATACGGTGCGCTAAACTATACATTAAGCTTAGAGTTAAATAACTCTAGAGTTTTGTCTTTTGTATATATTTTTGTAAATGAACCTAATCTAGGACCATTTTCTTGACCAAAAACAACTAGATAAATTAGTTTAAAAAATTCTCTAATATTTTCTTTATAAATAGAATTTTTACCTACACTAAAAATTACTGTTTGAAATTCATCTGCATCTGCAGATGGTTCTACCTCTTTTAATTTTTTCACAACTTCTTTAAGTATAATTAATTCTTCTGAATTTGGAATTTTAAACTTTAAATTTGGCTGAATAAAATCTTTAAAATAATTTATACCGCAATCAATCATTCTATTTATAAGATCCTCTTCAACTTCGCTAAAATTTTTTTGATAATTTTTAATTAAACCAAATATCACATTAGGATCTTCAGATTTACAAACAGATATGACATTTAAAATTAAACTGTAATTTATTTTTGAACTATAAAGGGGATTGACTGATTTATGAATATGCCATGCAGGATTATCTGCATTTTGGTCGTCACTGTTAAACTTGTTAACATGGGATAAATATTCGTCAGTATTTTTAGGAATAACATCAAAGAAAAGTTTCTTAGCTGTAGTGGGTCTTTGATACATAAACATAGATAGGCTCTCTTTGATGGAGTATTTTAGCCAGTCGTCGATACTTATTCCATTTCCTTTTGATTTACTAATTTTTTCAGCATTTTCATCAAGAAATAATTCATAAATTAAATTTTCTGGAGGTTTTGATCCGATAATCCTGCATATCTTTGAAGATAAGCTATAGCTATCGGTTAAATCTTTTCCGCACATTTCATAGTCTACACCAAAAGCAGCCCATCTCATGGCCCAATCAACTTTCCACTGAAGTTTGCAATTTCCATCAAGAACTGATTTAGATTTTAATACCCCATCCTCGAAGTAAGAAACAGTAAAATCATCATAATTTACCTCTTCAATAGGAACTTGCAAAATTTTTCCAGTTTTTTCATTGATAGGAAAAAATGGGCTGTAAGATTTTCTTCTTTCTTCACCAAGAGTTGGGAGAACAACATTTTTTATTTCATCATAATTTTTTATAATTTTTTTTATTGTGTCATTAAATAAACCTGATTTGTATGCATCGGTTGAGCTTTGAAATGTAAAGGGTAAATTAAATCTATTAAGAAATTCTTTAAGCTTGGAATTATTGTGCTCACCAAAACTCTTAAACTCATCAAAAGGATCTGGCACAGAGGTTAAAGGATAATCTAGATACTTATATAAATTCTCTTTATTTGGAATATTATCAGGAACTTTTCTAAAACCGTCCATGTCATCAGAAAAAGCAATAAGATCAGTTTGTTTACCAGTTAGTTTTTCATAGCAAAACCGAACCATATTAGTCCTCAAAACTTCACCAAAGGTGCCTATGTGTGGTAAACCTGACGGACCATAGCCCGTTTCAAAAATAATTTTCTCTTTAGTATTATTTTCATCAAATCTTTTAATAATTTTTTTAGCTTCATTAAAAGGCCAAGATTTATATGAGTTATAATCAGTCAAAATTTAGGTGCTAAAGTTAAAGTAATACCATTGAGCTCTTCTGTAAATGGGATTTGACATGAAAGTCTCGAATTTTTTTTAATATCCATTGCCTGGTCAAGCATAGATTCTTCGTCATCATCAGCCTTTGATATCTTCTCTAACCATTTATCTTCAACATAACAATGACAAGTGGCACAAGCACAACAACCACCACATATTGCTTCGATATCTAAACCAGCATCTCTGATAATTTCCATAATTGAAAATCCAATTGTTGCCTCAATTTTATGAGGGGAACCATCATGATCTATAACGTTGATATGGTATGACATATGAAATTTATAGTATTTTAGACTATTAGGTCTATCAGTTCGATAGGCTGAATGCGACTAAAATTAATATATTAAATATATTCTAAAAAATTATAAGTTTAGATTAGATGTATAAAACTGAGAGCTTTCAAATCAAGATATGGTTGGTAAGCCTTATGACAATAATCTTATTAATGATTATTGTGGGAGGGCTTACAAGACTTACAGAGTCAGGATTGTCCATGGTCGATTGGAAATTATTTGTGGGAACAATACCTCCGCTGTCTGATGGAGATTGGTTAAAAGTTTTTGACGACTACAAACAATATCCAGAATATCAAATTAAAAACGTAAATATGACACTGTCAGAATTTAAATATATCTTTTGGTGGGAATATGGACATAGAGTTCTTGGAAGAATTATAGGTATTATTTTTATAGTTCCTTTTGTTGTCTTCGCTTTAAGAAAATACTTTTCTAAAGATGAGTTGTTATCATATTTGTTTCTTCTTTTTCTTGGAGGTTCTCAAGGTTTAATAGGTTGGTGGATGGTAAAAAGTGGTTTAGACACAAACCCCTATGTAAGTCACATTAGACTGGCAGTTCATTTAATCATCGCCCAAATAATTCTCTCCTATATTGCTTTTTTGTTTATTAAAAGACTTAGCATTGGTAATTACGAAAGTAAGTTTAGTTCCCATAAATCAATTTTTATTTTTTTTAATTTAATAATTTTTTTCACAGTAATTTATGGGGCATTTATGGCAGGTCTAGATGCAGGTAAATCATTTAACACCTGGCCTAAAATGGGAGATAGTTATATACCTGAAAATTTGCTTTTCTTGGATGATCGATTATTTGGTTTTTTTGACAATAGTGTCTTTATACATTTTTTTCATAGAGCTTTAGCTTACATATCCCTCATTACAATACTTTATTTGGGTTTGAAGCATCTTAAAGGAATTAATAATAAATATCAAAAATTACATCTTCTATTAATAATTTCTTTAGTTTTCATTCAGCTATTTATAGGAGTTTTTGTTGTTTTAAGTAATGTTCAAGTTTCTTTAGGCTCTATTCATCAAATAATTGGGACTTTACTATTTGTTTTTACAACATGTTATAGTTTAAAAATAATTAAGAATTAAATCTAATTAGAGCCTGATTTGGTATAAAAAGCTATGAGTAAAGTTCTGATAATAGGAGCCAACGGTTCTGTAGGTAAATCATGTGTAACAAATTTAAAAGATGATAATGAATTAGTCCTTCTATCAAGAAGTGCTTTTGATGGTGACGTCGAAGGTAGTTTTGAAAAAAATGTATTAGATATAAATGATTTTTCTGAGACAGAAAATTTTATTAAAAATATTGATTACCAAATCTCCGGCATTGTTTTTGCAATTGGTTCTATAAATCTTAAACCTTTTTCTAGTACAAGTTTAGATGATTTCAAAAAAATTATGGATGAAAACTTTTATAATATCGTACATTTTTTAAACCACAGTATCAGTAAAATGTCTGACTCATCCTCCGTCGTGTTTTTTTCTTCAATTGCTGCTGTAAGGGGATTTAAAAATCATACTGCAATAGCTTCAGCTAAAAGTGCCTTAATAGGTTTGTCAAATTCTTTAGCTGCTGATTATGCACCCAAGATAAGATTTAATACAATATCTCCTAGTCTGTCTGTGTCTAAAATGTCAAATTTTATGGTATCAAATGAAAAAGTTGCTGAGGGAATAGGCAAACTTCATCCAATGTCAAGACTTGGTACAGGAGATGACATAGGAAACTTAGCTTCTTTCCTAATATCTGAAAAATCATCATGGATAACAGGTCAAAATTTTCAAGTTGACGGTGGTAGATCTACCTTAATTACAAGATAATTAATCCTTAATGAAAGATTGCTTTGTAGTTCTTGGAAATCAGTTATTTGAAAAAAAGAATTTAAAAGATTTTAAAAATTCATGCGAATTTTTTATTCAAGAGGATCTTGGTCTTTGTAGCTATTTTAAGCATCACAAACAAAAAATATATTATTTTCTAGCCTCTATGAGAGAATATAGGGACTATTTAAAAAAAAATAATTTCAAAGTAAATTATATTACCCTTGATAAAAATATTTCTAATTTTAAGGACTATTTTGAAGGCTTAAAAAGTTTCTTGGTATCTAAAAATATTTTTAAGATTAATATTTTTGAGATAGAGGACTTAGAATTTAGAATAAAATTTGAACAATTTTGTAAAGTTAACAAAATTGAATTATCCTTTCATAAATCACCTATGTTTCTTGTAAGTAGATCTGACTATCAGGGCATGGTTACGACCAAAAAACCTCAGTTAGCTAATTTTTACAGTAATGTTAGAAAAACTTTTGAAATATTTGTCAAAGAGAACAAGCCTATTGGAGATAAATGGAGTTTTGATGAAGATAATAGAAAAAGAGTCCCAAAAGAATATGAGAGTCCTAAATCTTATATGTTTGAGTCAAAACATTACGAAGATATTAAGAAATTAATTAATAAGTTTTTTGCAAACCATTTTGGAATTTTAGAAAAAAAAATAATATTTCCTATGAATTTTAAAGACTCATTTAAAGTTCTTGATAATTTCATTAATGAGAAACTAGAAAATTTTGGCCATTACGAAGATTTTATAAGAATTAACGATCCATATATAAACCATAGTTTAATTAGTGCTCCATTAAACATGGGTTTATTAACTCCAAAGGACGTATTAAATCGATTAAATTTAATTTCCTATAGTAAAGTTGGTATCAACAATTATGAGGGATTTATTAGACAAATCTTTGGGTGGAGAGAATTCATGAGGTACTTAAATATCCATTATTATAAAGATTTTAATAAAGGTAATTTTTTTGGAAATTCTAGAAAATTAACAAAGCATTGGTATGAAGGAACAACTAATATTCCAATTTTAAATGACATGATTTCTAATTTAAAAAAAAGTGGATACGTTCATCATATTCCAAGACTAATGGTAATAAGTAATATAATGAACTTATCAGGTCTTAAACCTTCAGAGGTCTATAAATGGTTTATGGAGACATTTATCGACTCCTCAGATTGGGTGATGACACCAAATGTTTATGGAATGGGAATGTTTAGTGATGGAGGAATATTTGCAACAAAACCTTATTTATGTGGGTCGAATTACTTGTTGAAAATGAGTAATTATAGTCGAGGTGATTGGACTCAAACATTGGATGGTTTATACTGGAATTTTATATATAAAAATAAAAATTATTTTAAAACTAACCAGAGGCTCTCTATGATGTACTATACTGTAAATAAAATGGACAAATCTAAAATTAGTACTCATATTTCTAATGCAAAAAAATTCATCAGCGAATACACAAGATAGCAAAGTTTTTATAACAGGCGCTAGCAGTGGGATTGGCTATGCGCTTTGTGAGGAATATCTTAAACAGGGCTGGAGTGTTATAGGCTTAGCTAGGGATAATACAAAGATACCTCCCACAACATTAAATAATACTAAATTTGAGTTTATAAAAACAGATTTAGCAGATTTTAACTCGAGTAAATCAATAATAGAAGAAGTATTTAAGAAAAATAGAAATATAAACACATTTATCTTAAATGCAGGAATTTATATACCTGACAGTTTTAATGATTTTAATTTTGAAAATGCCAAACTAACTTTTAATACTAATGTTCTTAGTATTTATTTATCTTTAGAATTGATAAGAAAGAATTTTGAACTCGACTCAAAAAAAACTATAGCATTAATGTCGTCAACTGCAGGATATAAAGGTCTTCCAAAGTCTATTTTATATGGACCCTCAAAGGCCGCATTAATAAATTTGGCTGAGTCTATGAAATCTGAAATTTATAATGGATTAAATGTAAAATTAATATGCCCAGGATTTATAGAAACTCCAGCCACAAAAGTAAATACATTCAGAATGCCCTATTTAATGTCCCCCAATAAGGCAGCTGAGATAATTTTTAATAAAATATATAAAAAAGGCTTCGAAATTACATTTCCTTTTCCTTTTAATTCTATAATGAAATTTGGTAAACTGTTACCATATAAATTTTATTTTAAAATTACTGAGAAAAAATTTTCAAAAAAATGAAACTATCTAATACTAAAGTATCAATCGTAATGGGCAGCCAAAGTGACTGGTCAACTCTTAAACATACAAGCACTGTTTTAAAAAAATTAAAGATTAGTCACGAAAAAAAAATAGTTTCTGCGCACCGAACCCCAAAAAGGTTATATGAATATGCAGAACAAGCTTATGACAAAGGTATTAAGATAATAATTGCTGGTGCTGGCGGCTCGGCTCATTTACCTGGTATGATCGCAGCTATAACTCATATCCCAGTAATTGGTGTTCCAATTGAGTCAAAAACATTAAAAGGATTGGATAGTTTACTTTCTATAGCACAAATGCCTTTTGGTGTTCCTGTAGGAACTGTTGCAATTGGTGAAAATGGAGCAAAAAATGCTGCTTTATATGCTGCTTCAATTATTAGTAATTACGACTCTAAAGTTGAAAATCAATTAATTAAATGGAGACTGGCTCAAACAAAAAAAGTCAAAAAGACACCTAAGTAATGATCATTGGAATATTAGGTGGAGGTCAACTTGGTATGATGTTATGTCAAGTAGCTAAAAAATTGAATATCCAAACGTTTATTTACACCGACTCTAATGATTCCCCAGCAATTAAATATGCAAATAATTATGCTATCAAACAATATGATAATTTTGATGAAATAGACACTTTCATTGAAGGGTGTGATTTTATTACTTATGAGTTTGAGAATATTCCATTTAAGACTTTGTCGTATATAGAAAATAAAATAGCGGTATCTCCTAGTTCCCAAATTAATAAAATTATTCAGGACCGTTTAAATGAAAAAAATTATGTAAATGAAATAAATATTCCCACAGTTCCATATATTGAGATTAAAGATATGGAAGATTTAAAATCAGTTAATCCAGATTTCTTTCCCGCAATATTAAAGACTCGCAAGCTTGGATATGATGGTAAAGGACAGTATATAATTAATAGTTTAAAGCAAATACCTGAAATACCTAAAAATGATTATATCTTAGAAAAGAAAATAAATTTACAACAAGAAATTTCTATTATTGCTGTGAGGTATCAAGACGGCACAATTTTTACCTATCAACCGATAGAAAATGTTCATAAAGATCAAATTCTTTTCAAATCATATTCACCAGCAAATTCAAATCAATCAATTATTGAGGAGGCAAAAAACCACGCAGTTAATTTTGCCAAGAAAATAAGTTATGTTGGTACTTTCTGTTTAGAGTTTTTTATTACAGATAAAAATGAATTATTATTAAATGAAATAGCTCCAAGAGTGCACAACTCAGGGCATTTAACTATTGAGTCATATAATGTAAGTCAGTTTGAATCTCACCTCAGATCTGTATGCGATCTTGAAAAAATAAAGCCGTTACTAAGATATAAATCTGAAATGACAAATATTCTTGGAGAGGATATTTATAATTATCGTGATAAAGAATTCAAAAAAGATGAATATTTTCATGATTATTATAAAAAGGAGTCAAAAATTGGCAGGAAAATGGGCCATTTTACCAAATTACTTGGTTAATTTTTAATCCAGTAATTTTTAAAGTGGTTATAGTTAATTAAACTATCATTTTTAAATTTTGAATATTTTTGAAATTTAAAATCTTTTTGCCTCACATATGAGATTAGTTTTTTATCGAATTTAAGATTGTAGTGCTTGCATCCATTGATTGTTAGAAATTTATTTAAATTATTAGTTTTTTTTGAGGAATAAAAAAGTTCCAATATATTGGATACTGAATATTTAGTCGAATAAACTCCCGCACAACAACTTTCAGTAAATTTATAATTTCTAAGATGAGGAGCAGAGTCAGAGCCAAAGAAAAACTTCGAATTACCAGATAGAGCCGCACTTAGTAATGATTTCTGGTGCTTTGTGCTTTTAATAATAGGTTTGCAAAATAACTCTGGTTTTAAATAGTCTCCAAGAAAAGTATTTGTATTTTCTAATAAATGATGGGTTGTTATAGAAGCAGCTATGTTATTATTTGATTTTACAAAATCTACGGAATCTTTAGTAGTTATGTGTTCTAAAGTTATTTTTAGACTTTTAAAATTTTTTACAAGCCAAGATAACTCATACTCAAGAAATTTCTTTTCACGTTCATAAGGATCGTCATCTTTGTGGATATGTTCTCCATGTAAACATAATGGAATTTTATTTTTTTCCAGAAACTCAAAGTATTTTGACATTTTTTTTATATCTTTTACTCCGGATGAGGAATTAGTAGTTGCATGAAGGGGATATAATTTGGCTGCAAAAAACAGATTATTTTTTACCATAATTTTTAAATCTGAAATCTTACAATCTTGATTTAAATAGATAGTAAAAAGTATTTCAGTGTTTTGATTATTTTTTAAGACTAATGCTCTGTATTTAGATAAAATTTTTTCATTAGTTATTGGTTTTGCTAAATTTGGCATAACTAAAATTTTTTGAAAATTTTTATTATTTTCTTTTAAAACATGTTTTAAAATTTGTCCTTCCCTTAAGTGAACATGAAAATCACAAGGCCTAAAAATTTTGAGCATTTAATATATAATTTACTTTATCAATCACCTGATTATAAGACACATCATTCATTAAACAATTGTTTAAAGTATAGTTTTGAGTTTTACTCACAAGACTTTCAAAGGACTCTGTTGACCTTACTAAGTGACAATGATCAAAGATTTCTGGGAAATAGATATTATCATTAGTTGGACCGAAAAGTCCTAAAGTTGGAGTTTTACTTAAAGCGGCCATATGCATCATGGAAGAATCATTGCCAATAAAAAGTCTAGATTTTTGCAATAAACCATAATCATTGAGAATATGTTGCTTTCCACATCTATTAATTACCTTATTACCCAGTACTGACTCAAAATGATGAAATTTCGAACTCTCTTCTTCTGATCCTAAAATAAATATTTTATCTATTCCTTTATCGATTAAATATTTAGCAATGTTTACATATTGTTCCGTAGGCCACTCTTTTGGAGCCCAATTTGTAAATGGCGCTAAACATGCGTAATTTGAATTTGGGAAAATATTTCGTACTCGATCAGTTAAAATTTTAAAGTCTTTTTTTAAATCTGTATCAAATTTATGATGAATCTGTTCATAAATATTTTTAGATTTTTTCATCCTAAATATATTTCTTTTTTTTACCCTAAGGAAATAACCTATAAGAGAAGATCTAAAATCTACTATTTCATCATATCTGAACGCAGAGAGCTCTTTATACAGTTTTAACCAATGTAAATTATATTTTTGCTTCGTTAATATTACCCTTTTAGAAATCATAGAATAATCATCATAGATTGGCATTGGCAAAGAACCTGAAACTAATGTTACTTCAATATTTTTCTTATTTTTTCGTATATAATTATTTAGGACTTGGAGGTTTATTAGTGAGTCACCTATTCTATTTGAAGAAATAAATAATAAATGCATATATATACATATAGATAATATATTACATGCAAATTGAAACACTTAATCCAATAAAAATTAAAGTATCTGGATCAGAAAGATTTGATTTTTTACAAAATATTATTACCAACGACTTGAATAAATTAGAGGAAGAGTTGTTTAGTTATATACTTACCCCTCAAGGAAAGATTCTATATGAAATAATAATTACTAATTTAAAGGAATCTTATGATTTAGTTTGTACTAATGATCAAAATGATTTAGCCACTTATTTAAAAAAATATGCAACATTATCTGATGTAGATCTTCATATTGAAAATATTGAAACTTCAAAATATGACAAAAAATATATCTTAAATAAACTATCAACTGGTAATATTGATGCTAACCTCCTTAAACATTCCTCATTTCTCCCATCAGAAATCAATGATGAATTAGTGGATTATTCAAAGGGATGCTTTATAGGGCAAGAGGTAGTTTCAAGAATAAAGCATCGACAACTAAATAAAAAAAAAGTAACAGTCAAAGTATTTGAGCAAAAACCACAAAATCTTCCTAATAATTCTGAAATTTTATTTCAATTAAATAATTTTTTTATTTTAAGAGAGCCCGTGGTTCTTAAAAAATAATTACTTAAAATATTTCGAGTAATAGTTTGCCACTTCAGATAAAGATACTTTTTCTTGTTTCATTGTATCTCTGTCACGAATTGTAACTGTCTGATTTTCAAGAGTTTCAAAATCAATCGTTATACATAAAGGTGTTCCTATCTCATCATGTCTGCGATAATTTTTGCCAATATTCCCAGTATTTTCAACCATAACTCTTCCTAAACTAAGTGATTGAAGTTCTGATTTTACATTATTAGCAATGTTAACCAAATCAGAATTATTTCTTTTTAGTGGGATTACAGCTGCTTTAATTGGTGATAAATGATGTTTAAGCTTAAGCAAAGTTCTTTTATTAGCCTCCTCAATAGTATACGCCTCATTCAAAACAGCCAAAACACCTCTCTCTACTCCTGCAGAGGGTTCTATGACAAAAGGTATAAACCATTCTTTGTTTTCTAAATCTTGAATAGCTAATTTTGTTGTAGAATTTTTATTTTCTTGAATATTAGCTTTGATATTAAAATCTTCTTGATTTTTTGAGTGTGATCCTAAGTCAAAATCAGTTCTATTAGCAATACCCTCAAGTTCCTCGAGACCATGGGGAAAGTCGTACATAATATCGAATGTAGCTTTTGAATAGTGAGATAAATCTTTTTTCTCCACCTCAAGTAATTTTAACTTTTTTGATTTGACTCCTTGTTCAGCCCACCAACTTATACGCTTATCTACCCAATATTTATGCCAATCTTCATCAGAGCCGGGTTTAACAAAATACTCAAGCTCCATTTGTTCAAACTCTCTAACCCTAAAAATGAAGTTTCTTGGTGTGATTTCATTTCTGAATGCTTTTCCAATTTGAGCTATACCAAAAGGAGGTACTCTACTTGTTGAGTCAACAACATTTTTGAAGTTTACAAATATTTGTTGAGCAGTCTCAGGTCTTAAATATGCAAATGAACTTCCATCATCAACTGGACCTATTGCAGTTTTAAACATTAAATTAAAAGGCCTAGGTTCAGTTAAGTCAGTTGATTTGCAATTAGGACATTTACCATCTTCAAGTTGATCCGCTCTCCATCTTGATTTACATTTCTTACAATCAACCAAAGGATCTGAAAATGTATCCTCATGGCCAGAATATTTCAAAACAGTTTGTGATGTTAAAATAGTGGAGTCCAGTCCTTCAACATCGTCTCTTTCATAGACCATTGATTTCCACCATGCTGATTTTAAATTTAGTTTAAGCTCTACACCCATAGGCCCAAAGTCATAAAGGCCTTTCATTCCTCCATAAATGTCATTTGATGGAAAAATAAAGCCCCTTCTTTTACATAAGGATACTAGGTCTTCCATATTATCTGCAGTCATTTATCAGATACCAAATTTATTAAAAAGAAGCTCTTCTTTTAATTTAGATATTAAATCTTCACTGTTGAAAGAATTAATGCCAAGTCCTAACTTTTGTTTTAAGGACTTTGGTTGTTTGATTTTCTTTATTTTTGTCTTTTCACCGAATTTACTTTTGAAAAAAGCTGACTCGGATGTTATTCCGTCAATTAAACCTAAATCTTTTGCCTCATTGGCTAACCAAAAAGATCCTGAAAATATTATTTTTTTATTTTTATCAATAAGTTTCTTCTTTCTTCTAGAAGAAACCCAATCTATAAAGTTTTGGTGTATTAATTTTTGAAGTTTAATTAATTTATCTTCATCTTTTTTATTAACTTTTTGAAATGGATCTAAAAAACTTTTATTCTCCCCAGCAGTAAATATTCTTCTCTCTACTCCAATTTTTTTTATTAAATCAGTAAATCCAAACCCACCAGAAATAACACCTATTGAACCAACTATTGAATTGACGTCTGCATAAATTTCATCAGCGGCACATGCGAGCCAATACCCTCCAGAAGCAGCAACATCTTCAACAAAACAGTAGCATTTAACTTTTTTCTTAGCTGAAATTTCTCTTATTTTTTGAGCTATCAATGATGATTGTACAGGCGAACCTCCAGGTGAGTTAATAACAATTGAAAGTGCATTAAATTTCATTTTCATTAATTTTGAAAATAGACCATTTAAATTGTCCATATTCAGTGGGGCTCTACTTCCAGATGCAATCATTCCCTTTAGGTCAATTGAAACTATTGTTTTTTGTGGACTAAACATTATTTAAACCAATTTTCTATATCTTTAGAATAATTTGACAAATCATCGTGGATTATAATTGCATTTAATGTTTTCTCTATAAAATAATTACTTTTAGTGATTTTTAAGAGAACATTTTTAGGTTTTGAGTCTTTAAAAGATAATAAAGGTGTTATTGTCACTTCTAAATTAAAATTTTTGAACATATCTAACATAAATTTAGTATTTTCATATCTATTTATTATAAATGCGGATCCATCTGTTTTTAAGTATAAGATTATATTATTTAACCATTTTTCTAAATCTGACTCAGATATGTACTTTGATGTGTTTACTGATGGGTCTTGTGACTGAATAACTTTATCTGCAAAATAAAATGGTGGATTAGATAAAATTAAGTCAAAGTAGTTTTTATAATCAGGATCAAAGATACAATTGTCTTGTATCTTGAATTTTAAATTTTCTAAATTATTTTCTTTATGATTTAAAATTGCAACTTGATTGTGAATTTTATTTTTCTCAAAACCAATAACTTCTGACTCAGGATTTCTATAGGCAACTATTAGCGATATTGATCCACATCCCGATCCCATATCTAATATTTTATTATAAGTTTTTTTGCATTGAGCGGCTAAAATAATTGGCTCAATACCACTTCTGTAACCTTTTTTTAATTGATAGTATACAATTTTACCATCTAGTAGATAATCCCTAGAGTATAAATTCATAGCAGATGAAAAAAAATAATTTTGAACAAACTATCAAATTAATTCATAAAGAAATTAATGTAAAGTTAGTAAAAACCAACAATGAACTTGATAAATTTTTATCAAGCAAAGTCACAATTATCCCAAAGCTAGGAAATTATTTCTTTAAAAAAAGAGGCAAACAATTAAGGCCAGTATTATGTTTATTATCAAGCAAAATGATTAATAAAAGTTATACAAAAATATCAAGTGATATTTATATGTCTACTGCAATTGAATTTATACATGGGGCAACCCTACTACATGACGATGTTATAGATAAGGGTAAAATAAGACGTGGGCAAAAGAGTATTAATTCCATATGGAATAATAAGTTCAGTGTATTATTTGGGGATTTTTTATTTTCAAAGTCATTTCAATTAATGACAAAAGCTAAATCTTTGGAAGCGATGGCTTCACTTGCGCAAGTAAGTAGTAAAATTTCTGAGGGTGAATTTATGCAACTCACACACGAAAATAATACTCAAATATCTGAAAAGGAATATATTGAAATCATATCTTTAAAAACTGCTGAATTATTTGCTGCAGCAATGAAGATACCTGCTATTTTGTCTGGTAAAAATTCAAAAATAATTTCAAATTTAAATTATTTAGGTTTGTATTTTGGTATTATCTTTCAAATCATGGATGATTATCTTGATTATTTTGGCGAAAAGGTGACTGGGAAGGAGAATGGTAAAGATTTTTATGAGGGAAAAATCACTTTGCCGATCATTTTACTTTTAAAAAAGGCTTCAATAAATGAAATTCGCTTTACAAAAAAAATTTTTAATAAAAGTAAAAGGTCTAAGAGTGAATATATTGAACTAATGAAATTAATGGAAAAATATAAAATTAAAAATGATGTCAAAAAATTCTCTCAAAAATATAATAGTAGATCATTGAAAATATTAACTTCTTTTGAAGGCTATCAAAAAGAGCTTTTTGTAGATTTGTTAAATAGTTCTATCAATAGAACCCATTAATCATACCTAAACTTTTTATTTGGGAATTTGTTATTGTTCACTTCATTAGAATATTTATTTACAGCAACCCTGATATTTTTGGATAAATCAGCATATTTTTTTACAAATTTAGGATGATTATCTCTAAAAATTCCTAACATATCTTCAGATACCAGTATTTGACCATCACAATACTCAGAGGCACCAATTCCTATTGTGGGTATAGATAATGTCTTAGTAACCTCTTTTGCAATATTCGTTAGCATTCCCTCCAACAATATAGATACAGCGCCCGACTTTTCTAAACACAATGAGTCAGAAATTATATTATCTAAGTCCCTCTTATCTTTTCCATAAATTTTAAATTTTTTAGAAGAGCTATATTTCTGTGGCTGTAAACCTAAATGTGCCATTACTGGAACTTTTTTTTTACTTAAATACTTTATAACATCTTTTAATTCAGTATTTCCCTCGATTTTTACACCATCACAAGATGTCTTTTTCATAATGCTTAAAACCCGTTTGACTGTTGTGGACTCAGTAAAATCTCTATTATATGGGAGATCAAAAAATACTAAGGATTTATCTGCACCTTTTTTTACAGCGGTTGCATGATTAACCATTATTTGATCATCTACAGATCTAGTAGTATTCATTCCATAAAGAACATTACCCATAGAGTCACCGACAAGCACCACATCAACTAAATCATCAATAATTTTTGTAAAGTTGTAGCTATATGATGTTAAACAAATAATTTTTTTTTTGTTTTTTTTATTAAATACTGATTTAATTGTTCTTTTCATGACAGGTAGTTTAAAAAGTATTCGAATTATAAAAGACTTTCCAAAAAAAGGTATCGCTTTTTATGATATCTCAACAATCTTATCAAACCCTAAAGTATTTAATAATGTAGTAGACTTAATGTCCAAGGAGGTAGTTAAATTAAATGCAAGTACTGTAGTTGGAATAGACTCAAGAGGGTTTATATTTGCCTCAGCTGTAGCTTATAAATTAAAAAAAAAATTAGTCATGATAAGAAAGAAAGGGAAACTTCCAGGAAAAACATATGCTACAAGCTACAAACTTGAATATGGTTCTAATCAGTTAGAAATACAAAGCGATATGATAAAAAGCTCTGACAAAGTTGTAATTATTGATGATATTTTTGCTACAAGCGGAACTATCCGAGCTTCAATGAAATTAATCAATAAAACAAAAGCTAAAATCAAAGGTATCGTTGTTCTCCTAGAATTAAGCTTTCTGAACGGAAGGTCTAAAATAAATCCAAAATTAATAAGTTTAAATAAAGTTAATACTTAGAATACTCTTTTTCTTCAGTTATCTTTGAGTCAGATAAAAGGTTAATCTCTTTTTTTATAGAAGCTCTAATATCATTTTTAAAATGAACATCTCTTGAAATTTTAATAAAACTCTCACCAAAGTCTTTATTGGCTTCACACTCTCTTTTAATATTTTCTATGTCCCATAGCTTTTCATTTATTTCCTGTAGTTTTTGAACATTTTTATTTAGAGCCTCTTTGTTGTCTAGGATAATTTTATTACTTTGCTCTATTAAAACCTCTAATTCTGTTTTAATATTTTTCAATTTTTCAGGATCGTTAATTTTTTTTAGTTTAATATTCAATATAGTAATTTTATCAAATAGTTCTCCAACAGAAATTTCAGCTAATATTTTCAATTCTTTCTGCCATAAACATCTGAATATCTTTTAATATCTGTTTCTAAAAATTTACTTCCTGTTTGAACCTCAATTAAAACTAATTTTTTTTTAGAACTCTCATTTAAAACCCTATGTTTTGATTTTTTTGGTATGAATATATTTTCATTTTCTGACTTATAAAATGTACGGTTATTGATAATAACAGTTGCTTTACCCTCAATAATGATCCAATGCTCCGATCTAAAATTATGAGATTGGTAGGACAAAACGCCCTCAGGTTTAACTATAATTTTCTTTATTAAAAAATCTTTTGATTTACTTAGGATAATATACGATCCCCAAGGTTTTTTGATAGATTTAGTCATGAGAACATTCTCTTTTTTTCGTTGATAGACATAAAGTTTAACAATAGTGCACAAATAATTAGATTACTCAACAAAGAACTTCCTCCATAAGACATAAATGGTAAAGCCACTCCAACCACAGGCAAGATCCCTATTGTCATAGATATATTTATTAGAAATTCAAAAAAAATTTTAAAGGATAAGACAAACAAGATTATTTTATTAAATACTTGTGTCAGCTTGAATGTCTTTAAAACAGGTATTAAAAACATAATAAAAAATAATGAAATCAACAAAATTGATCCTGTGAAGCCAAACTGTTCAGAAAAAATTGCGAAAACAAAATCTGTTTCTTTTTCTGGAAGAAAATCTAAGCTACTTTGTGAACCCTCAAGAAAACCATTTCCTTTTAACCCACCTGAGCCTATTGCAATTTTAGACTGAATAATATGATATCCCCTTCCAAGTGGATCCAAATCAGGGTTTAGAAAAATTTGTATTCTATTTTGTTGGTAGGGCTTTAAAAAAGTCCATAAAATTGGGCTTATCGATAAAATAATACCTATTGATATTAAGGGATAAATTAATTTAATACCTGCATAAAAAATAACTACAAGACCCAATGCTAAAATAATTACAGCAGTACCTAAATCAGGTTGAATAGCAACCAAAATAAAAAAAATTACTGATACAATAAGAGGTAATATTGATTTAAAAAGACCTATAGTTTTTTCTGCATTTAATTTATGAAAATATTTAGCCATAAATACAACTAGAGCTATTTTAGAAAATTCTGATACTTGTAAATTAAAACCAGCAATTCGTATCCATCTAGTAGCTCCCATTCCTGTATACCCAAAAATTAATGTCGTTATTAGCCCAATCAAAACTAAAATTAAAAAAATCTCTGCAAAATTAAAAATAAACTTTGGCTCCAACATGATAACTAGAAAAAACATAGGGAGAAAAAATAAAAATCTTATTAACTGGTTTGATGCCCATGGATCAAGTGAGCCACCAGCAGCTGAATAAAGATTGATCTCTCCAATCCAAAAAATTATTAAAAGAATAAAAACGTAAATCCAATTTAAGTTAAAAATACTTTTAAATTCTCTAAACATTGTTTTTGAACGCAAAATCAAGGATCTTATGGGCAATGGGAGCAGCTACCGCTGATCCAGATCCACTATTTTCTATAATAACTGAAGCTATATATTTTGGTTTATCATAAGGGGCATATCCTACAAATACTGAATGGTCTTTAAATCTTTCTTCTATCTCCTTTGATTTATACTGATCGTCTTCTCTTTCACTTTCTTTAATTCTTATTACTTGAGAGGTTCCCGTTTTACCTCCTATTTTTACAAATTCTGGATTAGAAATACTCAATTTATGTGCTGTTCCTCTTGGCTCTTGCACAACAGCATTGAGGGAATTAATTATAATTTTTTGATGCTCATTATTTAGTGATTTACCTGTAAATCTTGTAGGAGTATTTTTATCAAGTTTAGGTATTGGATATTTTCCTCCATTTAATATGGCAGAATAAAGTGTTGCAAGCTGTAATGGAGATGTTTGGTTGTATCCTTGTCCAATACACGTAATTAATGTCTCACCTTGATACCAACTCTCTTCTAAGAAAGCTTTTTTCCATTTCTTACTCGGGACAAGTCCTTTTCCTATGTTTGATAAGCCAATATCGTACTCTTTATTTAAACCTAAATTACTAGATAGGCTTGCAATATCATCAATATTTATTTTTTTAGCTAATTCATAAAAATATACATCACAAGACTCTTTTATAGCTTTTTTAAGATTAACTTTTCCATGCCCTTTTTTTTTCCAACAGTAATAATTTCTATCACCAAGTGAGGAATGCCCTTTGCAAAAGACCTCTTTTTGGGGATCTATTAGATTACGTTGAAGGCCAACTAAAGCTGAAATTGGTTTAAACACCGAACCTGGAGGATAAAAACCAGAGAAAGCTCGATTAAAAAGTGGTTTTTGATCATCGTTTAGCAAATCTCTAATTTTGTTATTTTCTCTATCCTCAAAGATTTGTGCATCAAAAGTAGGGTTGGAATTCATCGACAAGATTGATCCATCTGAAACACTTATAACAACAATAGATCCTTTTTTGTTTGTTGGAAGTTGAGATTGAGCATAATTTTGTAGACTTAAATCTAATGTTAGATCTAAATCGTTGCCTTTAATAGATTTTTCAATAGATATTTCTCTTATAGTTTTTCCTTTAGCGTTTACTTCACTAAAAATTTTACCTGGCTTACCTTTTAAATGTTTTTCGTAACTTTTTTCTAAATGAAATACACCTTTAGAGTAAAGTTCTGAAGATTGAGTTGGTTGACCCATATAGCCAATTATCTGTGAAAAATTTTGATATGGATAATATCTTTTTTTGGACTCAATAATTTTAATAGAATTAAATAGAAATTTATTTTTTTCAAATTTTACTATTTGTTCCCATGAAGCTCTACTTAAACTAAAGCCAGAATATTCGTTATAATTTTTTAAACGTTTTGAAATTTCAACAAAATTTAAATTTAGTTTTATTAGGCTATCAAGTTTTTTAATTTCCTGAAAATGATCTTTACTTAAATTTTTAAACACTACGAATTCATATAATGAAGAACTTCCAGCTAATAGGTTCTTTTTAGAGTCATAAATGTCTCCCCTTAAAGGAGGTGTTAATTTTATAGAGAGTTTATTTTCAACAGATTTTTTTTTGTAAAAGTTAAAGTTGATAACCTGTAATGAGAATAATCTTAAAGAAACTATAAACGATAAAATAGCACCAACTATAATTATGATAAATGATCTTCTATTTAATATTTTTATACTATCTTCACTAGTCTTATTCTTTTCCATAATTTGAAAGTCCTAAAAAAATAAAGGTTAAAATTAATATACTTATAAAATATTGTAAATTTAGCAGTCTAAATACGATTGTTTGATCAAAAAGAAAAAAGGTAATAAAACTATAAATAAAAATCATTAATGATTTTATATACAAAGAGAGATTATAATTATTAATAAGATAATTTAGTAAAAGGAGAGGTATAAACAACACCACAATTCCAATTAATATCGGCAAACCTACAAAAACCTCTACGACAAAAGTTGATGAAATAAATATAAAGATATCAATAATTTTAATATTTTTTTCCTTAAGCACTGAAAAAAAAGCTATATTTATCAATGAAAATACAACAATATCATTTGTAACAAAATTAAAGTTTCCATAAATTAAAAATAAAATTATTACAAAAAAAAATCTAATCATTTGTAACTGCTCTTAAATTTTCTAAATTAGTTATGTCAGAAGTTAATAATATAGGTTGATTATTTTCAAAAGAAACTATGCCAAGTCTTAATATTACATTATCAAGATGTACAACAGCGATATCACCTGACTGAAAATCTGGTATTTCAGTGCTTTCTTTTTGTCTTAAGAAACTTAAATAATTATTATTCGTGCCACTAACGATATAAGATTTTCCATTAATAAAAACCTCATCTCCATAATTAATACTCTTAACAGTAACAACTTCAGAGGTGTTATGGTTTATGTTAACAACTCTACCGACTATATTTTTTCCATCAATAACGTAATCACCTATCACAAGACCATTTTTTGAGCCTTTGTTTATAATAAAGTTTTTATTATAAACTAAATTCCTATCACCTAAAATCTGGACACCAATTGAAATTGGTATTGTAATAGAAGACTGATGAAAAATTCTATTTTGATCTGAATATTTTGAAGTCAATGTTAATAAATACTTGTTGATTGAACGTAGGTAATTATTATCATCTTCTAATTTTTTAATAGTATACACATAGTCAAAATTAAGATTGAGGACCTTAAATAAATCTCGCACTTCTTTACCTACATGAATAAATGGAGCTTCTATTTTTTCTTTAACAAAAAATGTAAAAAGCTTGGTTTTAGAGTTGTAATTTGGAAATAATATTAACGTTAAGAATAAAAAAAAACTGATTATGTATATTAAAAAAACTTTTTTGTTATTAATCACTTAAGAACACATCTTGGTGGTTTTGGTTCTCTTCTAAAGCCATACCAGTTCCTCTAGCTACACAAGTTAAAGGGTCATCAGCTATAGAAACAGGTAGTCCCGTAGTGACTCTAATTGCTTCATCTAGACGTTGAAGTAAAGCACCACCACCTGTAAGCATAATTCCTTTATCGACTATATCTGCAGCTAATTCTGGAGGAACAACCTCAAGTGCTCTTTTTAAAGCTGTTATGATTTGGGATAATGAGTCAGATAGAGCCTCAGCAACTTGTCTTTCTGATATCACAACCTCTCTTGGTAGACCGTTAATTAGGTCCCTTCCTTTGACCGTGAGTGTTTTACCATCTCCATTATCAGGAATGCCAGCGCAGCCTATTTCTGTCTTAATTCTTTCTGCAGTTGACTCACCTATTGCTAATTTATGAACGCTTCTCATAAAATTAACTATCGCATCGTCCATGGTATCTCCACCTACCTTTATACTACTTGCATGAACAACACCCCCGAGTGATAAAACTGCTATTTCAGTGGTACCACCACCAATATCAACCACCATAGATCCAGATGGTTCAGAAATTGGTAAACCAGCTCCTATTGCAGCTGCTACAGGCTCCTCAATTAAATAAACTTTTTTTGCACCTGCGGTTTCTGCAGACTCTTTTATAGCTCTTCTTTCGACATTTGTTGCACCAGAAGGGACACAAATGACAATATTTGGATTAGCAAAAAAACTTTTTTTATGAACTTTTTTTATAAAATGTTTGATCATAGCCTCAGCTATATCAAAATCTGCTATTACTCCGTCTTTCATTGGTCTAATAGCTTCAATTCTTCCAGGAGTACGACCAAGCATTGATTTTGCATCTCCCCCTACAGCTAAGACTGATTTATTATTCTTGTTATCTGTGGCAATTGCTACAACGGAAGGTTCATTTAGTATAATTCCTTTTCCTTTTACATAAACAAGTGTATTTGCTGTTCCTAAATCTAAGCCCATATCCTCACTTAAAAAAGAACTGAAAGATTTTAACATTTATATACCTTTAATATTTGAGATGCTAATCTCAGAAACTCCCTCTTGCATATTGGAGTTATTCTCAAAGTTTAATATTTTATTACATGCATTGATATAAGATTTTGCTGAAGCAACTATAATATCTATATCAGAAGCCTTACCAATAAATTCTTTATTCAAATATTCAAGTTTTACAGTAACTTCTCCCTGTGCATCAGAGTCCGGTGTAATGGCGTTAATGTGATAAAGCACCAATTTTGGAGAAAAACCTACTACTTTAGAAATACAACTAAATACGGCATCAACAGGACCATTTCCAGACCCACTGACCTCTTTTAGCTTTTCTTTAAAATCTAGTTCTAAAGAAGCTACATGTTTAGAGTTAGTGCCAGACATGATGCTTAAATTTTTAAGTTTTAAAGTATTAGATTTGTTAAAATGCGTGTCATCTACAAGAGCAATTAAATCCTCATCATAAACATCTTTTTTCTTGTCTGCTAAAAGCTTAAATTTTTCAAAAATTTCATTGATGTAATTATCACCTACTTCATATCCTAGAATTTTAAGTTTTTCTTTAAATGCGTGTTTTCCTGAGTGTTTACCAAGCACCAAGCTAGATTTTTTTAAACCAATTGTCTCTGGGGACATAATTTCATAAGTTTGAACATTTTTTAGAACACCATCTTGATGTATCCCTGACTCATGAGCAAAAGCGTTAGCACCTACAATTGCTTTATTTGGTTGAACAGGAAAACCTGTAATTGAAGATACAAGTTTTGATGTTTTTGAAATAGCACTTGTATTAATATTGGACTGAACTTTTAAAAGATCTGATCTAACTTTCATAGCCATTACAACTTCTTCTAAGGCTGCATTGCCAGCTCTTTCACCCAATCCATTTATAGTACACTCAATTTGTCTTGCACCGTTTTCTACTGCATTTAGAGAATTTGCAACTGCTAGACCTAAATCATTGTGACAATGAACAGAAATTATTGCTTTATCAATATTTGGTACGTTGTTTTTAACTTTTTTTATAATCTCCCCGAATTCAAATGGTAAAGTATATCCGACTGTATCAGGGATATTTATTGTTGATGCACCACTTTCTATTGCTAATTCTATGCACCTATAAAGAAAATCAATCGAGGATCTCCCACCATCCTCACAGCTCCATTCAATATTTGGGCATAGGTTTCTTGCAAAAGAAACACTATCTTTAATTTTGTCAAGCACTTGGTCTTCAGTTAGTTTTAATTTGAATTCCATGTGTATAGGGCTAGTGGCTATAAAAGTATGTATTCTTGGATTTTTTGCTTTTTTTACAGCATTCCAAGCTGCTTCAATATCTTCATGTTTTGCTCTCGCCAATCCTGCTATCTGACAATCCTTGATTTCATGGGCAATAGCTTGAACAGAGTTAAAATCACCCTTTGAGGCTATTGGAAAACCAGCTTCAATAATATCAACTTTTAGCTCTTCTAATAATCTGGCAATAGAGAGTTTCTCTTCTTGATTCATAGAAGCACCAGGAGATTGCTCTCCATCTCTTAGAGTCGTATCAAAAATTAATACTTTATCTGGCAATATTAGATATCCTTTACAAGTTTATTAGATGCAATCCATGGCATCATTGATCTTAATTTAGCTCCTACCTCTTCAATTTGATGCTTTGCACCTTGATCTCTCATTTGTTTAAACTTTATTTGGCCTGCTTTGTGCTCTGACATCCATTCTTTAGTAAAAGTACCATCTTGTATTTCAGTAAGGACTTTTTTCATCTCAGCTTTTGTAGCTTCATTTGGCACAACTCTAGGACCTCTTGTATAATCTCCGTATTCAGCAGTATTAGATATAGAATATCTCATATTGGCCATTCCACCTTCATACATTAAATCAACAATTAATTTTACTTCATGCAAACATTCAAAATAAGCCATTTCAGGTGCATAACCTGCCTCAACAAGTGTTTCAAATCCATTTCTAACTAAAGACATTAAACCACCACAAAGAACTGTTTGTTCACCAAATAAGTCTGTTTCACATTCTTCTTTAAATGTAGTTTCAATTATACCTGATTTACCGCCGCCTAAAGCAGAAGCATATGCTAGACCAATTTCTTTTGCATTACCACTTACATTTTTATCAACTGCTAGTAAACATGGAACACCTCCACCTTTTAGATATTCCCCTCTAACTGTATGACCTGGTCCTTTTGGAGCCACCATAAAAACATCTAAATCATCTCTAGCTGTAATGAGTTGAAAATGGATATTCAAACCATGAGCAAAAGCTAAAGCTGCACCATTTTTAATATTATCATGAATTTGACTTTGATAAATATCTTGTTGATTTTCATCAGGGGCCAAAAACATTACAATATCAGCGTCCTTAACAGCTTCAGCAGGTGTCTGAGTCTTCAAACCAACATTTTTTGCTTTTTCGATAGAAGAAGAACCTTCTCTCAATCCAACAACTACATTAGATGCTCCAGAGTCTTTTAAATTTAATGCATGAGCATGACCTTGAGACCCAAAGCCTATAATTACAATTTTTTTATCTTTAATTAAGTTAAAATCAGCATCTTGTTCGTAATAAACCTTCATATTACCCCCTAAAAACGTTATATACCGAGCCCTATAGGCCCGCTTCGAACTAATTCGACTTTTATACCACCGATTGTGTTTAAGTCATCTAAAAATTTGTTTATTCGCTCACTGGTACCTGAAATTTCGTAAACCACGATATTTTGTCTTTTTTGAACAGTTCTTGTACGATAAATATCTGCAAAATTGAGTATTTTTTGATCCTGATCATTGTTATCGAATTCAATTTTAACCAAGCATATTTCTGCTTCATATGACTCACTTAAATTTGCTAAATTTGTAGCACTATGAACGGGAACAAGTTTTTCTAGTTGAGCAATAATTTGGCTAATTACTTTTTCTTCTCCTAATGTCTCGATAGTTATTCGAGAAAGATTATTTTTAATATCTACTACAGTTACATTTAACGCTTCAATATTATATCCACGTCCAGAAAATAAACCAACAATACGTGCAAGGATACCTGGTTCATTATCAACTATAACAGAAAGGACACTTCGCTTGGACTGTTTAAAAGCGTTGATAGGTGTAGGATAAACAGATGTAGAGGACATGGTTAAAAAAATTAATTAAACTAGTACTTTTCCTTTTTCTTGATTTTCAGGTTTTTCTTTATCATATTTTGATAAAAGCATTTCATGATGTGCAGCCCCAGATGGTATCATGGGAAAGCAATTTTCTTTTTTATCAACCCAGATATCAGCAATAACAGGTCTATCTATGGAAACCATTTCATTAATAGCATCGTCTAACTCAGAAATATTTTTTGCTCTTACTCCAACTGCATTAAAACTTTCAGCAAGTTTTTTAAAATCAGGAAGAGCGTCCACATAACTTTCAGAATATCTACTTCCATGTAGTAGTTCCTGCCATTGTCTAACCATTCCCATATATTCATTATTTAAAATGAAAATTTTTATTGGTAATTTATATTGAACTGCTGTAGCTATTTCTTGAACGTTCATCAGAAAAGATGCTTCTCCAGCTATGTCTATAACTAGCGAGTCAGGGTTTGCCATTTGCGCTCCTACCGCAGCGGGCATACCAAAACCCATTGTGCCAAGACCTCCGGAAGTAATCCACCTATTGGGTTTTGAAAATTTATAATACTGAGCTGCCCACATTTGATGTTGTCCAACTTCAGTGGTTATAAAAGTGTCGTTTTTACTGGTTAAATCATACAATCTAGAGATGGCATGTTGGGGTTTAATAATCTCTTCACCTTGCTCATAGTGAAGACATTCTTTTTTTCTCCAGTCATTAATTTGACCCCACCAATTAGTGTAATCTTTTTTTTCAAGTTCAATATTATTTGACTCTATATAAGAGTTTATTTCTTTTAATGTCAAAGTAATGTCAGTATTTGTATGAAAATCGACCTTTACATTTTTATTAATTGAGCTTTGGTCAATATCAATATGAAATTTTACAGAGTCTGGAGAAAATGCATCTAATCTTCCTGTTACTCTATCATCAAACCTTGCACCAACATTGATCATTAAATCACATTTATTCATTGCCAGATTTGCTTCATAGTTTCCATGCATTCCCAACATCCCAAGTGAACTTTTATCTTCGCCTGGAAAACACCCTAAACCATGAAGTGTTGTTGTAATTGGAATATTAGTTTTATTTACGAGCTTAATTAATTCTTGGCTAGCTTGAGGCCCAGAGTTTAAACAACCACCACCAACATAAAAAATAGGTCTTACAGAATTTTTAATGTGATTTACTAGTTCTTGAACAAAATTTATATCAACATTTTTAGAGCCAGCTTTAATTCTGTGCCCTCTAAAACTAATGTCTTTTTTTGGTATATATTTTGACTTTGCAAATTGTACGTCTTTTGGAATATCAATTAACACAGGACCTGGTCTTCCTGAGCTAGCTATCTTAAATGCTTCATGAATTGTTTCGGAGAGCTTGCTAACATCTTTGACTAAATAGTTATGTTTAGTGCAAGGTCTTGTAATTCCAGTAGTATCACATTCTTGAAACGCATCTGTACCTATTAAATGTGAAGGTACTTGTCCACTAATACAAACTATAGGAATGCTATCCATCAGTGCGTCAGTTAAGCCTGTTACCACATTGGTAACCCCAGGGCCTGAAGTCACTAACAAGACTCCTACTTTCCCACTTGATCTTGCATATCCCTCTGCTGCATGAACTGCACCAGCTTCTTGTCTTACCAAAACATGTTTTAAAAAATTTTGGCCAAAAATTGCATCATAAATAGGAAGAACAGCTCCACCTGGATAACCAAAAATTGTATCTACCTCTTGGTCTTTGAGGGCCTTAAGTAGAATATCTGCTCCCGTATATTCGTTTTCATTGTCCATTTAGGTATATACTTATATTTTCAATTGAATCTTTAGGGAAGCTTTTTTTATAGTTTATTCTCAGATTAAGTTGGCTAAATTTTTGGTTATTCCACCATGTAAACTGTCTTTTGATATACCTTTTGGTATTTTTTATACCTAGGTAGATAGCCTCGTCTAAACTCATTTTGTTTCTAATACATGATAATAATTCAGGCAGACCATGGGCTTTATATAGAGTTTTAGATATTTTTTTATTTTCATAGAGGGATTTCACCTCCTCTAAAGCACCATTATTGATCATTTGTTGAAATCTTAACTCTGCTTTTTCATATAGATCTTTTTTAGGTTTTGTGACTTGTATTACGAGGGGATTAGGAGTGATTGCAACTTTATTGCCATAATTATTTTCCATCGTATCGTTGTGTTCCAAACAAAAAGCTAAACGACTCAATAACCTTTGTTTGTCTTTAGGGAAGATTTTTTCTTTATAATATTTTTCTAAAATGTTTAAACAATAGTCTGGACCTTTACTTAAAAATAAATCCTCTGCATCTTTTTTAAATTTTTGACTGATTGATGGCATCTCTGATAATCCCTCTATTAGAGATTGAATATAAAATCCTGTACCTCCAACAAAAACAGGTGTCTTATTTCTACTTTGAATATTTTTAATTACTTGTTTAACATCATCAATCCAGTGATTGACTGAGTATTCTTTGTTATTGATGTGTCCGTAGAGATGATGAGGGACTATCTTTAATTCTTTCTCAGTGGGTCTATTTGATAAGATTTTTAATTGTTTATATACCTGAATACTGTCAGCGTTGATAATTTCTATATCTATTAACTTTGATAATTCATAAGTGTAATCATTTTTACCTGAGCAAGTAGGACCTACAACAAAAAGGAACTTATTCAATAACGAATGGGTTAATTAACCAAAATTCATTACCGTCTCTAATGACTCTTAACAGTAATTTATCTCGATTTAATTTGATACTGTTTTCAATAATTGATTGAAAAGAGCTAATATCCTTAATTTTTTCACTTGAAACTTGAATAATTACGTCATTGATTAATAAATTTTCGTTTTTATCACCAACTTCTCTGACCAAAATACCTGAGGTTTTTGAGTCTAATCCTAAATTGTTTATAGCTTCACTTGTCAATTCTTCGACAGTAATATCTAGTTCATCAAGATATACTCCCTCATTTTTAGCAAGTTTACCAGCTTCTTCTAATTCACCAACCTTAACATCAATATCTATAATCTCTCCATTTCTCCAAACTTTTACCACAACTTGACTTCCAATGGGCGTTTCAGCAACAACTTTTGGTAAATCCTTAAATGATGAAATTTTTTGATTGTTAAACTCAATTATAATATCCCCTGCCTGTATGTTTGAAAGGGCTGCTGGGCTATTAGGTTCAACAGAAGCTACAAAAGCTCCATCTGTTGAGTCATAACCCAAGCTATCAGAAAATTCTTGAGTTAAATCTTGAATTTGTACACCAAGTCTTCCTCTTTTTGCTTGGCCAAATGTAATTATTTGTTCAACAATCAATTTTGCTGTTTTAGATGGAATTGAAAAACCCAAGCCAACACTTCCTCCTGTTTGGGAGATAATCATTGAATTAATTCCGATCACTTCTCCATCTAAATTAAATAATGGTCCACCAGAGTTGCCTCTATTGATAGCTGCATCAGTTTGTATGAAGTCAACATATGGTCCACCGCCGATATCTCTGTTAATGGAAGAAATAATTCCTGAGGTGACAGTACCACCTAAACCAAGGGGGTTGCCAATCGCTAAAACTATATCACCAACTCTTGAAACATCTGAGTCGCCCCAATTTAGGCTTTGAATATTAACAGATGAAGGATCGATTTTTAACACCGCAATGTCAGTCTTAGGATCAGTTCCAACAAGTTCTGCTGAGATTTCATCAATTCCATTATTAAAAATTACAGTAATTTGATCTGCACCACTTATTACATGATTATTTGTCACTACATAACCTTCGTCATTGATAATAAATCCAGATCCAAGACCAGTTAAATTTTCACGTTTAGGCATTTGATTACCAAAAAAATCATCAAACATATCATTGAATGGATGTCCTTCTGGTAGTTCAGGTAATTGACTAGTTTTTCTCTCTACTGTTTGGCTGGTCGCTATACTAACAACTGAGGGTAACAGCTCATCTACTAAGTCAGCATATCCTCTTTCAAATTGTGCAAAAGTAGTATTTGTTAGAAAAAGTAAATTGAAAAGAGATAAAAAGATGAGTCTTTTCATTAATATTTGATAGTTTTAGTTTGAACCCTCAGAATTTTCAAAGTATTCAAAGAAATCACTATCAGGTGATATAACCATAGTAGTTGTTCCATCTTTAAAAGTATCTGAATAAGCTTCCATAGACCTAATAAACTCAAAAAACTCTGGATCTTTTGCAAAAGCATCATTTAGGATTTGGTTTCTTGCTGCTTCTCCTTCACCTTTTAAAATATTAGATTGCTTTTCAGCTTCTGCAATTATTTCAATTTTCTGTCTATCTGCAGTCGCTTTAATTTTTTGCGATATCTCTTGACCTTCAGCTCTTAAAAGGTTGGCTTCTCTTTCCCTCTCTGTTCTCATTCTATCAAAAACATTAGATTGAACTTCAGGGGTCAATTCGGTTCTTTTTAGTCTTAAATCAACAATTTCAATTCCAAAATTATCTTGGTCTTCACGAACGTTTTCAAAAATCTCAGCCATAATTTTTTCACGATCATCAGATAATAAGTCGTTTAATTGATACTGGGCAATCACACCTCTAACTGATGAGTTCACTATTCTTCCCAAACGATCATTTAACGCTAATTCAGTTCTTGTGGTTTGAAAAAACTTCAAAGGATCTTTGATCATATATCTTACAATAGAGTCAACTACGATACGCTTTTGATCTCGTAAAATTACTTCTTCTTGAGCTGGATCTAGGTTTAAAACTCGACTATCGTAATAAACAACATTTTGTATGAAGGGTAGTTTAAACTTTAAACCAGGTGTTTGATGTACAGCACGAGGCTCACCAAATTGTAAAACTATTACTTGTTTTGTTTGATCTACAACAAAGAAAAAACCTGATGCAAATAAAATAAAAAAGAAAGACAATCCGACGATTACGTAATTTCTCATTTTCATTGGCTATCCCCTTGTTTATTTTTATTTAATTCGTTTAATGGCAGATAAGGAACAACACCATTTCCAGAGTTTTGATCGATCATTATCTTACTAGATCCTGAAAGAACATCCCTAAGAGTTTCTAGGTAAATTCTCTTCTTAGTTGTTTCTTTAGACTGCTCGTAGGTATCTAGCACTTGAAGAAATCTACTTGATTCACCCTCAGCTTGTTTAATTAATTTGTTTCTATAACCCTCTGCTTCTTGAAGAATTTTTTCAGCTTCACCTCTAGCTTCTGGAACAATTCTGTTACTATAGGCTTCTGCCTGATTGACAGTTCTCTCTTTATCCTGTCTTGCTTTTTGAACATCATCAAAAGCATCAATAACTTCTCTTGGGGGATTAACATCTTGTAATTGAATAGACTGGATTAATATTCCGACTTCATACTCGTCTAAGAGTTCTTGGAGCAAAGAACGTGAGTCTCTTTCAACAGACTGTCTAGATACAGTAAGAAGGCCTTCAAGGTTTGTTTGTCCTACAACTTCCCTAAGAACACTCTCAGAAATTACTTTTACGGTTTCCTCAGGATCCCTTAAATTAAATAAAAACTGACCAGCATCTTTAATTCTATAAAGAACGGTATAGTCTAAATCCGAAATATTTTGATCAGATGTGAGCATCATGCTTTCTTCAAGAACATCTCTAGTAGAATTACCACTTGATCTAAAACCAACATTAATTTTTCTAATTGCCTCTACTTTTGGTGTTAGAACTTTTCCGATAGGTGTAGGAAAGAAGTAATGAAGTCCAGGGTCAGTTGTACTTTCGTTCCACTTACCAAATAATAATTCAACTCCTTGCTCATCAGGTTCAACTCTGTAAAAACCAGTTGCCAACCAAATCACAAAAGCGATTAAAATTAAAAATGAGACACCCTTAAACCCACCTTTAAAAGGCATTTTAAATTTATATTTATTTTTTAGGTCTTTAAGAAGATCATCTATTGAATCGTTGTTTCCACCAGAAAAACCTCCACCAGACCCTCTATTATTATTTCCTGAAGAGGAACCCCATGGACCATCAAGTGCGAAAATTTTGAATTTGTTTTTGTTCACGATACAATATATGTAGTGTTTAATAGATGAATATCAAGACTTGTTTTGGAATTTCAAGTTGTAAAGGTGGCGTTGGTAAATCCACTGTGGCTTGCAATATCGCTATAACTTTAGCGAACCAAGGATACAAAGTTGGCCTTTTAGACGCAGACATATATGGACCTAGTGTCCCAACATTACTTGGCATCGGAGATAAGGAACCCAAAGTTGAAGATGGGAAGTTTTTGCCCTTTAAAGTATTTGGGATAAAGGCGATGTCGATAGGCTTTCTAGTCAATGAAGAACAAGCAATTGTTTGGCGAGGACCAATGTTAGCGAAAGGGCTTGATGGTCTTATTAATAAGACAATATGGGGTGATTTAGACTATTTAATTGTTGATTTTCCACCTGGTACTGGAGATGTGCAAATATCCATGTCTCAAAAACTAAAACTGGATGGAACTCTTATTATTACAACTCCCCAACTGTTATCACTAAAAGATGTCATTAGAGGTATCAATATGTTTATCAAGGTGGGTGTTCCAATACTTGGTGTAGTAGAAAACATGTCTTATTTAGAAGAACAAAATAAAAAAAAATATATTTTTGGTGAATCAAAGACCAAGTCTTTGTTACTAAAAGAAAATATAAATTTAATTGAAGAGCTTCCTTTTAATTTAAATGTCCCTAAAAGTTGTGATGACGGAAAGCCCTATTGTTTTGATTATAAAGACGACTATTCTTTAAAATTTGAAAATATTACAAACGCAATTACAAAAAAATTTCAAAGTTAAGATAGTTTAATATTAAACTTTACCTCTAACTCTCTTAGCTCTCTTGGGGATAGCTTGTAATTAGACTTCTTAATTTTTTTATTTGCTAATTTATCTTTAACAATTTTTAAAGCCTCCTTAGAGAGTTGGAATGAGTCTGAACGGTAATCTTCGAAAGCTTCGTATGTTAAAGGTACCCACTTTTTCAATATTTCAACCATTTTTTCAGCATAAATTTGAATTTCATACTGAGCATGACTATCTGCTCTTAATCTTAAAAAGTGCATGAGATTATGTAGGTCTACCTTCCAATACCATTGAGTGTAATAATTTAATGGGAGAGTTGTTCGAGCTAATTCTCTCGCTAGTCCCTCCCCTTCAACATATTCGTCGTTATTCAAAAGTTTACCATTAAGCAAATTTTGATAATCGTCATAAAGTTGCTCCGAATTCTTTTGAATTAAATCTTGAGCCTGCTTTGCAAATTTTTTATCTAAAGTATTTGATCTTCCTTGTTTGTTTGTAGTCGATTGAGATCCTAGTTGATCCATTTCTGGAACATAAAATTCTTTATCTAGTACTGAGTATCTTGCAGAGTATTCATTTACATTTGCAGTTCTGTGTCTAATCCATTGTCTTGCAACAAAAATAGGAAGTTTGATATGAAATTTAATTTCACACATCTCAAAGGGAGTTGTATGCCAATGACTAAGTAAATACCTAATGAGACCCCTGTCTTCACGTAATTTTTTTGTTCCTTCTCCATAAGATACTCTTGCCGCTTGGACAATAGACTGATCAGTTCCCATATAGTCAATAACTCTAATAAAGCCATGGTCTAATATAGGTATTTGCTTATATAATATTTTTTCTAGAGCAGACGATGTAGCTCTGGTGGTTTTAAAATCTTTGAATATTGGCACTTTAGTGATTTTTTTCTTCATAGATGTTTAAAGGATTCATTTATTAGACTATATTATCTTAGTTGTTTATCAACTATAGCAATAAACGCTGTATGTAATAGGTGTATCGGACTCGGGGGCGGTACCCGACACCTCCACCATAAAATTTTTATGGGGGTGATATAGGTTTGACGTGCTCTGAAGGATATAGTTTTTGCTCGTTGTAAGCGTTTCTTCGATATAGAAACTTAAAATAATTGCTAACGATAATGAATTAGCACTCGCTGCTTAATATAATTAGGTAAGCGCGGCTTTGGGGCGGCCGGGCAACAGAACGCCCCTCTTATTAAATTTGTAATCTTTTATAGAGTAATTTTGTATGTCCTGGAGTCTTTCTGATCACTGATATCAATTATGTTAAATTTACTTGTTTTTTCTATCTTTACGCCTTTAGAAGTAACAAATGATTTCATTTTTTTTACTTCACCCTCTGACATTTTTCTTTGATATTTAAGTGTATGACTTTTGGAACCAATTTTAAAAATAGTTTTCATATATTTATTACGATTTAAATTAGATTATTAGATGATAAACGATAATTTATATCAAAAATATTTTATTAAAATTAAATATGATTTTTTAACATAATATTGAAATTAAAATATTTTAAATCATAATAGAGAGAAATAAGGAGGAATTTTTTATGGAAAAAATGATGTTAGCTATTGGTAAATTTAAAGAGGGTGAAGGTAAATTTGAAAAATTTATGGCTTTTTTTCAATCTGAAGAGGGGATGGCAATGAGGAAAGCTGCAGCACATGTCGAAAAAACAGTTCCTGGAATTTTGCCTGATAAGAGCGGAATTATGTTTAAAGTTCATGTTCATAATGAAGAGGAAATGATGGGAATCGTTAAAGGAACCAATCCTGTAATGAAACCTATTTACGATGAATGTATTCAAAGTATAGAATTATTTGAATTAACTTCAGTCGATATTACGTAAAAAGGATGATTTGATGGGAATAGAAATAAAAGATTTCAATAATCCAGATGATCAAAATAACAACTTTAATAATGCAACTGTAGATGTTGTTAAGGTTGGTGATCAAAGAATGATGAGGATCACTGCTAAGCCTGGTTGGAAGTGGTCAAATGATGTAAAGCCACATGTTGGCACAGAAAGTTGTCAAACAAAACATTTAGGTTATATTGCATCTGGTTCTGTTTGTGTACGTATGGATGATGGAACAGAAGCAACTTACTCTTCAGGTCAAGCTTACTCAATTGATCCAGGTCATGACGGATGGGTAGTCGGTAATGAAACTGCTGTTATGATAGAGTTTCATGGAGCTTGGGGAGAATAACTGAGATTAATAATTTAAGGAGAAATAAATGTCTTTATTAGAAAAATACAACGAAGTTTTTATGAACAAAGATGAAGCTGGAATGAATGAGGTGCTTCATGATGATTACAAGTTCACAATGCATGCTTCAGGAAATGTTTTAAGTAAGCAAGATGTCATAAAGTGGGCAATGAGCGATGATATCAATAGAGAAAAAGTTCGAATTATTTATGAAAATGATGAAATTGGAATTGAACATTCTTTTGTGACTTTTTCAGATGGAAATAAACAAGCTGTGATGGCCGTGTTCACTTTTAAAGATGGTAAAATTTTCTCTTTAGAAACAGGTGCCACCAATATGCCAAAAGCTTAATCAATAAATTTTAAAAGGTCCGGTTTAAAATAATTCGGGCCTTTCATTACTTTTCCAGAGTCATTATAAATAGGTTTTCCGTCTTCACCTAATTTGCTCATGTTGGAGTTTTGGACTTCATCAAAGCATTTATCTAAATCAATACCAAAAGCATGGCCAGCTCCATAAGTAACATAAAGTATGTCCGTTAATGCATCAGCTACCTCAAGTAAGTTTTTATCATTCATTGCTTGGGTTAATTCCTCTAATTCTTCTTTAATAAGGTCAATTCTTAATTTGTTTGTCTTTGCATCACTTAATTCAGCTTTGTCCTTTACTTCTTGACCATAAGTATTCATGAATAACTTCACTTTTTCAAAATTTGTCATATAGAACTCCTCTATCCTATAATAACTAATTTTTACTAGTAAAAAGAAATTATTTATAATAAGAATTATCCGCTACGGCCAGATAGCTCAGTCGGTAGAGCAGAGGACTGAAAATCCTCGTGTCGGCGGTTCGATTCCGTCTCTGGCCACCACTTCTTAATATTATTGAAGATTTAACTCATCAATTGAACGATCGTTTCTGGACCTACTCAATTCTAAAAGTCCACCCCTAGTGTAGCCATAAACATTAGTTATGCTCAAATCATCTCTAAATTCGTTTTTTAACATACCAACAAGTTTTCTAAGTGTATTTTGATCGCTTGCTACTGGGTCAATTACAACTTTTCCAGATATATTTTTTAATTTGATGAGCTTAGAAATTAATTGAATAGCCTCTCTGTTAGTATCAAATCTTTTTGCAGAACCAGTATTTACATCAATTGCAGTAAGTGCATCTGTTTTACCAATCATGATATTGCCTCCACTTGGTAGATCGTAGTTATGGCCAATCAAATAATCAATTTTCTCTCCTAAATTAAACACTTCTTCAATTTGTTCATTTGACATTTCTTCACATAAATTTGCAAAAGTTGAATCTAGCTTTTCATCCCAGTTTTTAACTCTTTCAAATCGATCATTATCACTAAAAATAATTTGATCGGTGTTTTTGTCTGAGTAATCACAAACAAAATTTTGATCAAAGTAGGTATTTTGAAAAACAAGGCCCTCTTCGCTTAATTCTTTTGCATTTAACTCAATCTCTTTCCATTGATTATTTAAATCATTCAACTCTGATTGAGCTATTTCAATATTTTCTGGAATAAGATTGTGTCTGGCTATTAGTCCCACTTCAGACTCGCTTAAAGCATCCATAATTTTATCTTGTTGATTTGTATCTAAGTTTTTTCTAGTTCTTCTACTTAAAATAATTTCATCACCATAAGGCAACAAATTTATAAATTTTCCTGTTAGAATCACGTTGTTTGTGAAAAGATGGACTTTATCTTTGGATCCTATGCTTCTAACTTGAAGTAATAATGATTGTCCTTCATGTGCTTTATCCCCATTGGGAAAGTTAATTCTTTTAAAAAAACCTCTCTGGTCTCCGCTGCCATAAGAGACAAAAGCTCCACTATCGTTGGGTAAAATTTCTGAAATTTTTACTTTATAGATATCACCGATTTGAACATCTTCGTTGGGTTGAAAGCGAATATTAACCAATTCCCCTTCATTTAGTTTAACTCCACACTTGAAATTTTTGTAGTTTGTAACAATAAGTTTTGTAGACATGGCATTACTCCTTTTAAAAAATTATTCATTAGTTCTTTGACCTAAATGTAATTCTGCCCTTAGTTAAATCATATGGTGTCATTTCAACTGTTACTCGGTCTCCTGCAAGCACTCTAATCCTATTTTTTCTCATTTTTCCAGACGTATGGGCTATGACTTCGTGGTCATTATCTAGCTTAACTTTAAACATAGCATTTGGAAGTAGCTCTGAAACTACACCTTGAAATTCTATTGCATCTTCTTTGGACATGTTGATGTATCTTATGTTTTGATCTTTCTAATTTCAACTGATAAAGCGTGTGCCTCTAAACCTTCTTGTCTTGCAAGATTGATTGTCGGCTTTGCAATTTTCTTAAGAGTTTTATTGCCAGACTTAATAAAAACTGTTTTTTTTGTATAATCTTCGACGCCTAAACCAGATGCAAATTTAGCAGTTTGATCTGTAGGTAGTACATGGTTAGTTCCTATAGTATAATCTCCAAGCGCTACAGGAGATTTTTCTCCTAAAAAAACAGATCCGGCATTTATTATATTTTTTAATATATTTTTGTTAAATTTTTCGTGGATGTGGAGATGTTCTGGAGCAATAAAATTTGAAATTTCAAATATTTCTTTTTGACTCTTAGCTAAAATTAAGTAGCAATTATTTTTAATAGATCGATCAACATTTTTTAATTTTGTCTCTTTCATTATGCTTTGAAGTTCATTTTTTATTTTCAATAAAATACTTTTAGTTTTAGCTATAACATAGGTTTTTGCATTAGGATCATGTTCACCTTGTGCGAGAACATCATAAGCTATCCATGAGGGATTTGATTTATTATTTGCTATCACTAAAACTTCTGATGGTCCTGCTGGTAAATCTATCCCAATAAATCCAAATAATTGTTTTTTTGCTTCAGCTACATATTGGTTTCCAGGACCAAATACTTTATCAGCTTTTTTTATTAACTTAGTGCCAAAAGCAAACGCTGCAATCGCCTGAGCTCCACCTACATTGTAGACTTTATTTACTCCACATAAATAAGCAGCAGCTAAAGTTAGTTTTGATGTTTCACCATTTTGGGAGGGAACGCAGATCATTATATTAGGAACCTTGGCTATTTTTGCAGGTATAGCTGTCATTAAAACTGTTGAGGGATAAGACGCTAGCCCACCAGGAATGTATAAGCCAACATTTTCAATTGGATTCCATTGAATATAAAATTTTGAGTCGATTTGATCTCTAAAGGAATATGAAAATTTTTTTTGTTTTGAGTGATAATAGTGAATTCTTTTATAGGCTAATTTAAGTGCTTTTTTACTATCTTTTGATATAGAATTATATGCTTCCTTTAGTGTTTTTTGGCTTATTTCTATGTTATTTAAAGTTGCCTTTTTATTTTCAAACTTTCTGACATACTTTATTAAAGCTTGATCTTTATTTTTTTTTATATCCTTTATGATATTTTTGACAGTACCACTGACTGTTGTATTTACATTTGAAGATGAGCTGAGATTTTGAAAAATCCATTTTTTACTAACAATTCTCATTATAAACCTTTTGTAATTAGTTTTTTTATAAATTTTTTCTTTAAATCATAGGCAAAATAACTGCTTATGATGATAGTTGAGATATCATTATTAATGATTACATTTTCATAAAGTTGATTGTCTTTAAGAGTCTTTCCAGATTGTACAAGATCTAAAATAAAATCAGCAATTCCATATTTTACTGCAAGCTCTATAGAACCATTTAATTTTATTGTTTCAGTTTGTATGTTTAAATCTCTAAAGTAGTTTTCAGAAATATTTTGAAATTTTGTTGCAACTTTAAATATTTTCTTCTCTGAAAAATTAACTTCTTTTTTATCTGACGCTATTGATATTCTGCACTTTCCTATATTAGTTTTCTTTAGTAGAACAATATTTTGTGAACTATTTTCTAGAATATCATCGTATCCAACAAATCCAATATCTGCTGCCCCTAACATAATATAAGATCTAATATCTGAGGGTTTTAACTTTATGACTTTTATCTCTTTGAAATTTGTATCAAAAGTTAATTTCCTTACATTCTCGTTAAAAAAAGGTTGTTCTATTATTACACCTCTTTTAGATAGATATTTTACAACCTTTCCTTCCAGTCTTCCTTTGGGACAAGCAATAGTTAAATTTTGATTATTCATTTTTTTCTAAATATGTTTACGCCACATTTTTTTAATTTTAAATCAAAATCTTCATACCCTCTGTCTAAGTGGTAAATTCTATTTATTACAGTTGTGCCTTTAGACATCATTGCAGCTATTATAAGAGAAAAGCTAGCCCTAATATCAGTTGCCATCACTTCAGCGCCAAATAAATTCAAGGTTTTATGTATTGTCACTGTTTTTCCAATAATTGATAAATTGGCTCCAAATCTTCTAAGTTCTGGAATGTGAATAAATCTATTTTCAAATATATTTTCAATTACTCTAGATTTTATAGCAGATTTAAGTTGCGTTGCTATGAGTTGGGCTTGTAAGTCTGTAGGGTATCCAGGAAATTCTTTAGTAGAAATTTTTTTAATTGGTTTAAGTTTTTTACAATAAAATTCATAAGATGATTTAGATATCTTTTTTATTTTTAGCCCCATGTCTTGATAAATTTTTAAAGGAAAAGTTAAGTCATCTGGATTAAAGTTATTTAATCTAAGCCTCCCTTTGGTTGCCATGGTAGCTAAAATATAGGAACCTGCCTCAATCCTGTCAGAAATGACTTTATAATCTTCAAGGTTCAATTCTTCAGCACCCTTAATAGTAATTGTTCTGTTTTTTACTTTTATATTAGCTCCACATGTGTTCAGAAAATTTATAAGATCAATTACTTCAGGCTCGATAGCACAATTTTTTAATTTACTAATACCATCTGCTAAAGTAGCTGCCATTAAGATATTTTGAGTAGCTCCAACACTTATTTTTGGAAATTTGTGATTAATTGAGTTTAGTTTATCTTTTTTTCTCTCTGCTATCACATAGCCATTTTTAATTAAAATTTTAATGCCCATTTTCGTTAAAGCATCTAAGTGTAAATCAATTCCTCTAGTGCCAATTGAGCAACCACCTGGAAGTGCTATTTTAAATTTTTTATATCTTGAAATAGCAGGTCCTAAAATAACAATAGAGGCTCTCATTTGACGAACATATTCATAATCAGCAGATTTTTTTTTAATGGCAGAACTCTTTACTACAAATGTATTTTTTTGAAAATCAACACGACATCCTAAATCTTTTAAAATTGAAGCTAAGAATCTTGTATCTCTGAGATTAGGTATGTTGTTAATAAAGCAATTACCCTTGGACAACAAAGTAGATATCATAATGGGTAACGAGGCATTCTTGGAGCCTGAGATATTAATCTGTCCTTTTAAGGTTGAAGGACCTTGTATGACTACAGTTTGCATAAATTTATTTTTTTAATTTTTTTCTTTTTTTTAAATTTTCCCTTAATTTCTGGGCTAATTTATCTTTTTTCAGTTGTTCAATATTTTTTCTATTAAGGTCTTGTTTCTTCATAAATTATAACCAAATAAATTATATGATGAATTTTGAAAAATACACTAATAGTTCAAAAAAAATTATTAATTCTGCACAAAATTTGGCATTAGGTAAAAAACATCAAAAGATTGCACCTATTCATATTATAAGTGAGTTATTAAATTCTAATCATGAAATAATAATTAAAATTTTTGAGAAAATTAATATTGATAATATTAAAAAAAATATTTCTGAATTGCTTTTAAAAGAGCCAGTAAACGGCACAATCCCTAGCCAAATTTATGCCGATCCTAAATTATTAATATTATTTGAAAGTGCTGAAAAAATAGCTAAAACAAATCAAGATAGTTTTGTATCAATTGATACTTTATTTTTGAGTTGTATTAAATCAGACGATCAAATTGAAACTATATTAAAAAAAAATGGTCTGAGTCACTCATCTGTCAAATCTAAAATACAAGAATTTAGAAAAGATGGAAAATCTGACAGTGAGAACTCTGATGATAATTTTAATGCATTAGAGAAATATACTATTAACGTTACTCAAAAAGCGCAAAATAGAGAATTAGATCCTGTTATTGGAAGAGATGAAGAAATTCGAAGAACAATTCAGGTTTTATCGAGAAGAACTAAAAATAATCCAATACTAATTGGTGACCCCGGTGTGGGTAAAACTGCATTGATAGAGGGTTTAGCTCAAAGAATAGTAAACAAAGATGTTCCACGCTCATTAGAAAATAAAGTTATTCGTATACTTGACCTTGGTTTATTACTTGCTGGCGCAAAATATCGTGGAGAGTTTGAAGAGAGACTTCAAAATGTTTTAAAAGAAATTCATAAACAAAATGGCTCTATTATTTTATTTATTGATGAAATTCATACACTTGTTGGTGCTGGAAAGACAGACGGTGCGATGGATGCATCTAATATGTTAAAACCAGCATTAGCACGAGGTGAATTACATTGCGTTGGAGCCACAACACTCGATGAATATAAAAATTACTTTGAGAAAGATGCAGCTTTGACAAGGCGCTTTCAACCAGTATTTGTTAACGAGCCCTCTTCTACCGACGCGGTAGCTATTTTGAGAGGTTTGAAAGAAAAGTATGAAATTCATCACGGGATAAGAATTAGTGACGAGGCTATTTTATCGTCAGTTCAATTGTCTGATCGTTACATCACTGACCGCTTTCTTCCTGATAAAGCAATTGATTTAATGGATGAAGCAGCAAGCAAAGTTAAAATGGAAATTGATAGTAAACCTGAAGAAATTGATCAATTAGACCGGGATCTTATCAAGCTTCAAATGGAAAAAAACGTACTCTATAAAGAAAATGATAAAGACGCTAAAAAAAATGAGCAAATTGATAATCAAATATTAAATATACAAGAAAAACTAAATGTCCTTAATAGTACTTGGGAGTCAGAAAAAAAGATTTTAGATACAAAAAGAAATCTTAATGAAAGAATTGATCAAGCAAAAGAAGATCTTGAGAGTGCTCAAAGAACCGGGGATTTGACAAAGGCAAGCGAGCTTATGTATGGCTTACTTCCAAGTCTTGAAAAAGAATATGAGGAATTAAATCAAAAAGAGCAAGCTACTATTATAAATGAAGTAATAAACGCTGAAGATATTGCAAGTGTAGTCTCCAAATGGACAGGTATCCCCTTAGAAAAACTTATTGGTGGAGAAAAAGATAAATTAATAAATATTGAAAAACTTTTAGAAAAAAGGGTCATTGGACAACAAGATGCCATTGAGAAAGTCTCTAAAGCTATTAAGATTTCAAAAGCAGGTCTTCAAGATCCAGATAAGCCCCTTGGTTCTTTTCTTTTTCTAGGTCCAACTGGTGTTGGAAAGACGGAATTATCGAAAGCTTTAGCTGAATACGTTTTTGATAACGAAAAACAAATGCTGAGGCTTGATATGTCTGAATATATGGAAAAACACTCTGTAAGTAAGTTAATAGGTTCTCCTCCAGGTTATGTTGGTTACGATGATGGAGGAAAACTTACAGACTCTGTTAGAAGGCGACCTTATCAAGTAATCTTATTTGATGAAATTGAAAAAGCACACCCAGATGTATTTAATATATTATTACAAATTCTTGATGATGGTAGGTTAACTGACTCAAAAGGTAAAATAGTTAATTTTAAAAATACACTTATTGTTATGACATCCAATATTGGTGCACAAATACCTATTGATGATAATTTTGACTATACTACTAAGAAAAATTTAGCTCTCGAAGAGCTTAAAAATCATTTTCGATTAGAATTTTTAAATAGAATTGATGAGATAATTTTATTTAATAAATTAACAAAAGAAAACATAAGTTCGATTTTAAATAATCAAATTCAATTAATTGAAAAAAGAATTTCCTCTAAAGGAATATCTATCGGTTTTACCGATGAAGCCTTTGAATATCTTAAAGATAAGGGTTTTGATCCATTGTTTGGTGCAAGGCCTTTAAAAAGACTATTACAAGATGAGGTTTTAAATCCTCTATCTGAGGTAATATTAGATATTGGTGAGAATATTCCAGATAAATTAATTTTTACTAAAGATAAATATGGGTTAGCAGTTGCTAATAAAAACCTCAAGGTTTTGAGATCATAACTTTCAACTTAATATAAAATTAGTATAATTAATAAATGAAGTGGATATTTTTAATTGGAGCTTTCGCTTTAATTTTCTTTGTTTTGTATCTTTCCGTAATGACCATAAGAAAAATTAGAAAAAAATAATTTTTGGACATTTTTTTTTCAGACTCTTTATATAACACAAAAATTTTTTTAGTTTCTTCTATTTTAACAATTATTTTTTTTTTACTTCTCTTGACGAGAAAAATTTATAAGAAAAAATTAACTATTTCAAATTTATCAATCTATTCCTCATTTTTTTTATTATTAATTACTTTATCTAGTCTGTTAGTTGCAAATTTTTTTGGGAAATTTACATATGTCTTATTTATAGCTGCAACAATTACGGTTATTTACTCTGAAATAAGCTTTCTTTTAGGGAAATATTTCTTTCCAAACTTTGTTAGTGAAAATATATCTAAAGAAATAATTTATATGTTCAGCTTTATTGTTTTTATAAATGCTGGTTATTTTACCTTTATGTTGATCTTGGATATTTTAAAAGCAGAAACAGTGTTCTAAAATGAAGGTAATTACATTAGAAGTTGGAAACACTTCGTGGTGGAAAAATAGAAAATATAGAAGAGAAGCAGCTAATAAATTGAAGGAATTAAGACTGAAATATAAAAGAATTAAACTTTTAAAAAAGTATAGAGCTCAAGATGCAAATACTATTATTTATGCTGACTATAAGATTATAAAATAAATATTACTTAGATAATTTTATAAAAATATCGCCCATACCAGAAATTAATTCTTCTTCTTTGGTATTATTTCTGACATTACATTGTTCGCCAACAACAGGATGACTGTTTATGGCTAAAAGATCACCACTACTGCAACTATTGGGATTATGTAAAAAACCAATAACCATTTTTCCATCAACTGCAAACACTTGATCCTTATTCATTTCTTCGCCATTGCAAAAATAATCTCGATTCACTTCTAGGGGAAATTCCTCTTTACCGCAGGGATTATCAATTGTCATAACAGTAAATTGCTCTTCAGCACCTTTAAAAATATGTGAGATATTCATGGCCTTTGCATACTTCATTGAGTCACAAGTACAGGGCCAACAGCAGCGATACATATACCCACAAATTTTATTATTAGTTGACTCTTCAAACATACTGATAAAATCTGGAGCAGAACCAGGTCGAATGAGCGAACCAGATACTGGGCAATATCGCTTATTGAATTCCACAAAATCATTAAAATTGAGGTCTTGATCAATAAGATACTTAAAAAACTTTGGTCCCGCAGCATTTCTATTACCGTCTGGAAACATATCTCCCCAATTAACTCTCAATGTCTCATAGTAATATTCCTCATTTTTGATCGTATTTTCATTAGCCTGTAATGTGCTAAGAAAAATTGTGATAAATAATGAAACGATAATGGTAGCTAGAAAATTATAAAATTTAGTAGAAAACTGAGCAAATTGCATATGTCCTAATTACACAAGTGTTTGAAATCTAGATCATAGGATATTGAGTAATAAATGTATGAAGCTTGTTAAACTTACATATTTTTTATTATTTGTTTTTTATTCTATGTCGTCATTTGCTGAAAAAAGTTTTTTTAAAGATATAAGTAAACTTCTTCCTGACCAAAAACCAAGATTGAGCTATGGTGTTGCAGTTACTGATTTTGATAATGATGGGGCAGATGAGTTTATAGTCACAGGTTTTGGATATGAAAATCTCGCTCTAGGTTACAATGGAAAAAGTCTTCAAAATAAAATTAAAGAAAATGTTTTTAGCGACTTCAACAGGTCTACTATAGGAGTTGCTGCATGCGATATCGATAAAGACGGTCACGAAGAAATATATTTTTTGAACACTGATACATACAGTGGCCAAAAAATGTACTCTGATAGATTGTTAAAACTTGTAGATAAAAATATTGAGGACTTGTTTGAAAAAGACATTAATCAAGACGAATTAAACTTAACTGCTGGTCGATCAGTTGTTTGTGTTGATAGAGAGGGCAAAGGTAACTACGGAATTTATGTTGCAAACTACGGTGGCCCTACTCGATTTTACGAATATATAGATAACAGAGTGGTAGACTTAGCTGAAAGTCTCAAGTTAGATGAAATAACAGGCGGAAGGGCTGTAGTTGCTGGGCACATAATATCTGATCAAATGGATATTTTTGCAGCCAATGAAAGAGGTCCAAATTTTTTATATTTTAATAAAAAAGGAAAATTTTTGGATGTTGCAGGTCAAATGAATGTGAGAGATATTTATCAAAATGGTCGAGGCACAGCATTGTCTGATATCTTGTACAGAGGTAGGCTTGATATTCTAAATGGTAATTGGGGCGGTTATCACAGAGCGTATGTTTATGATGACTACAAATTTAAAGATATAGCTGTTCCCTCTTTTGATGAACCTTCAAGAATAAGAACAGTGATTTCTGCAGATTTCGATAATGATGGTTACGATGAAGTATTTTTAAATAATATCGGTGAACCCAATAAATTATTCAAAATAGTTGAAAATGGTGTGTTTCAGGAAATTAAACTTAACAATGCTTTAGAGCCAAAAGGGCTTGGAACTGGCGCTGCGGTTGCTGATATAGATAATGATGGTGTACTTGAGCTTCTTATTTCACATGGTGAGTCTGGATTACAACCACTCTCATTATTTAAATTTAATTCAGCAGAAAAAACATCTTATTTGAGGATAAGACCTTTAAATATGCATGGGGCACCTGCAAGAGGGGCAACAGTTACGCTAATAACAAATAAAAGAGAGCACTCTAAAACAATTGATGCTGGATCTGGTTATCTTTGTCAAATGGAGCCAGTAGCTCACTATGGGATAAGAGAAAATGAATCTGAATTTAAATTTAAAGTTAAATGGACTAACGGCGATGAGAATTTGTTTGATGTGAAAAATCTAAATGAAACAATCATCGTAAGACAATCATTATGACCAAAATTTTTTCAATAACTTTATTATTTATATTCTCTTTTTTAAATGCCAGCGAAAGAAATATTGTTGACTCAATATCTGAGAATGAGAGATTGCAAAAATTAAATGAACTTGTTATTGCTTCTCAACTTTCAAATAATTTATTAGATTATGAAAATTTGACATTATTTGCACCTTTAGATGATGCCTTTGCTGCTTTAAGTGCAAAAACCTACTATGGATATCTAAAAGAAAAAAATAAAGATCAACTTCAAAGTTTAATTAAATTTCATTTTGTTGAAGGCGAATTCACTACTGAAAATGTTGAAGATACAATCAACACAAAGTCAATTAATGGTTTAGATTTAGAAATTAAAAAAACTAATGGGATTTTATATGTGAATGGTGCTGAAGTTGTAGAGTCAGATATTAAGTTTTCTAATGGTATTATTCATTTAACTAATAGAGTATTAATACCTAAGTAAAACTTCGAACCACTAATCATCAACAACCATTGTATCTTTTGAGCCACCGCCCTGTGAGCTATTTACAATAGTGCTACCTTTTTTCAAAGCGACCCGAGTTAAACCGCCCATAGTCACGTAAGTTTCCTTGCCAGATAAAATAAACGGCCTTAAGTCTTGATGCCTTGGCTCCATACTACTTCCTTGAAGTGTAGGAGTGGTTGATAAAATTTCCAAAGGTTGAGCTATATAGTTTCTTGGGCTATGCATAATCTTTCTGGTATATGTATCCCTTTCTGATTTTGTAGCTTTAGGCCCAACTAATATTCCGTAGCCACCAGAGCCGTCAGCAGGTTTTACAATCATTTTTGACAAATTAGCTATGACATGATCTCTTTGTTTTTTATTATTACATAAAAAAGTTTCTACTTGATTAAGTTTAGGCTCTTCATCTAAATAATATTTAATCATTTTTGGAACATAAGAATAAATGACTTTATCATCAGCAACGCCACTACCTGGGGCATTGATCAGACCTACATTTCCTTTTCTATAGGATTTGTACAAGCCAGCAACCCCCAAGAGTGACTCTTTGAAGAAAGTTTTAGGGTCTAAAAAAGTATCATCAATTCTTCTGTATATGCAATCTACTCTTAGTCCCCCTTTAACTGTCTTCACATAAACTTTATCATCTTCTACATACAAATCCTTACCTTCAACCAATGCAACTCCCATTTGCTGAGCTAAAAAAGAGTGTTCAAAATACGCAGAATTGTAAACTCCGGGAGTTAATACAACCATTGTTGGAGTATTTTTTTTATAAGGAATGGCATCTACCATGCAATGATATAACCTATTGCAATATTGATTGATGGAGGAAACTCTATAGCGAGTAAACAACTCAGGGAAAACTTCTCCCATTACCATTCTGTTCTCTAACATATATGATACGCCTGAGGGTACCCTCAAATTATCCTCTAAAACTAAAAACTCCCCCTTTATATTTCTTATTAAATCTATTCCAGAGATATGAGACCAAATTTTTCTTTTAGGTTTGAAACCTTCGCATTGTTTTAAATAATTTTTTGAGTCAAAAACTAATTCGTAGGGTAATACCTTGTCTTTAAAAATTTTTTTATCATTATAAACATCGTTGATAAAAATATTCAATGCCTTACATCTTTGAATTAGCCCTTTTCTTACTTTCAACCATTGTGTCCTTAATATTATTCTTGGTATAATATCTAATGGCCATTTTTTTTCTTCTGCAGCATTTTTATCAGCAGAGTAAACTTTGAAATTAATGCCTCTGGAACTGATAGTACTCTGGCAATTTTTTTCAATTTTAATTAAATCTTTACTTGAATAACTATTTAATATTTTTGAAATTACTTTTGCTTCTTTTCTGAGTTTTCTATCGGGTGTAAGATACTCATCATAACTATTTTTAGAGTTGTAATTATCCCAACTTATAGACACATTGATAAAATACAGTAATTGAGAGTTACTGGTTATGCATTGTTTAGATTGCTAATATGTAAATATTCGTTTGTATTTATTTGAAATAAGCTATTTAATTGATTAATGACTTATTGTGTGGGCATTAAGGTTAATGAAGGAATGGTTTTCGCATCTGACAGAAGAACTAATGCAGGACTTGATAATTACAATTCATACTCAAAAATGTATGTGCACAATGGTATTGATAGAAATATTATTATTTTAACATCAGGAAATTTAGCCACATCTCAAGCTGTTTTTAATTCAATAAACAAAGATTTAGAAGACCCCATCAACGGAAATAGCCTAAATAATCTTTATAACCTCAATGAAATTGCTAAATATATTGGAAGATTAACTGTCCAACACTCTTCTCCAGATGGTATAAATCAAGTAACTTTAGAGCTTGGATCAACGTTTATCGTAGGAGGACATATTAAAGATCAAGACTCTGATCTTTATTTAGTTTATCCACAAGGAAATTTTATTAAATCAAGTGATTTTAAACCTTATCTTGTAATTGGTGAAATAAAATATGGTAAGCCAATCTTAGATAGAGTTGTTAAGTCTGATACTTTTCTAGGAGATGCCGCAAGATGTGCACTGATAAGTATGGACAGCACTATGAAGGCAGACTTGTCTGTTGGACCTCCTATTGATTTAGTGGTCTACAAAAACAATATGTCAAAGATTGTTTATCAACAATCTTTAGAAGTCAGTGATGATGATTATCAATACATATCTAAGCAATGGGAAAAAGGAATATTTGAAATTTTTAAATCTTTTGATCGTTTTAAATGGGAAGATTAACTTTTGACTATATACAATAATGATAAAACTTTTTTTTATAAATTAAAAAATAGTTGTAAAAAGCAGTGGTCCCAATACACGGAACACAGTTTTTTGGAGGAATTAGTTAATAACAAACTTCCAACAAGAAAATTTAAGAATTACTTAATCCAAGACTATATTTTTTTACAACAATTTCTTAAAATCCTATCATTGTGTGCTTTTAAATCTAAAAACTACCAAGAGATGCAAAGATATATAAATTTTATATTTGGTATCAAAAATGAAATCAATCTTCACATTAGGTATTGTAAAAAATGGAAAATATCACAAAAATTATTGAATAGTATAACAGTAGAAAAATCTAATTCAGATTATACTAATTATGTATTAAAAATTGGAAAAAAAGGAGATAATTTTGATATACTAACTTGTCTTTCTCCATGCATCATAGGTTATGGAGAAATTGGATACAAGTTGTCTAAAATAAAAAATTGGAAAAAAAGTAAGTTTAGATCTTGGGTGGAAATGTATGCTTCAAAAGAGTATCAAGAGGTAGCCAAAGATAATATTAATTATCTTGATAAACTTAAAAGTGATAATCCTTCAAAAAAATTTAGTGATTTAAAAAAATTATTTAAAAAATCAACTATCTTGGAGAGAGATTTTTGGGAAACATTTGTATAAGAATGGAACCGTCTCCCCTCATAGCTAACTTATCAAGTTTAATTGTAATTACGCTTGCATTATTCTCTTTTTATCTAATGGCAACCAATAAAGGTAACTATGTCGATATAGTATTTGCTTTTATTTTAGGAATAATACTTTTTTTGAAGATTATTTATTGACAGCATCCATCACCGCAGGTGCAACAACACGGGCAAGAGCATCCACAATCTGGTTTAGGTTTATTATTTTCCATTAAAATTATTTTTATTATTTTTTTTAAATTTACAGTAAAAGGAATGTATTTGAAATCAAGTTATTTTTTAGCTAGTTTTTACAATTAGATGAATACTCTTCTTAAAGGCATTGGTAACTCAAAAGATATTGAGATATTTTATGATAAATGGTCAGATTCTTATGATCAGACTTTGTATAATTGGAATTACAAGGCTCCAAAACAATCAGTAAATATCCTAAAAAAATTTATTAAAAAGAAACCAAGATATCTTCTAGATCTAGCATGTGGTACTGGACTTTTTGTTGAAGAGTATTTGAAAACTTACCCTAGGTGCATATGTGATGGCTCAGATATTTCAAAAAAGATTTTAAACTTATCACAGGAAAATGGAAAATACAGAAGACTTTATAAAAAGAGTTTTGAAAAAAAAATTAATATACCTAATCAATACAACATAGTTAGTTTAATTGGCGCAATGACATATTGTAAAAATCATCAAATACTTTTTAATTTAGTTTCTAATTATCTTTATAGAAATGGTTTCTTTATCTTTACTCAAAGGGTAGATTTATGGAAAGATCTCAATTTTGGCAATATATTGAAATCAAGATCTGATTTTAATTTAGTATATAAATCTAGACCTTTAAACTATCTCCCAAAAAATAAGGTTTTTGGTTCAAATATTAAAATTAGAATAGTGTTATTAGTGAAGAAATGATTTGGGAAATTGTATTTTGGTTGTTTTTAATTCCCTTAGCTATTTGGGGACTTCATAAGTTATTTAGATATAGCGCTATTGGAATACCACTCATAAGAAAGAATAAAAAATTATATTGGGTATTTATGATTGGATTAGTCTTTTTAATCAACTTTCTAGTAGATAAATTTTATCTTGTAAATTAATTATGTCTACTATCATTGAATTAACTAAAAACCCTAACCTTATGTGGTTTGTTTCATTTGGTTGTTTAGCTATTACATTTGCTACATGGCGTATAAGCCAAAATAACCATAAATGGAAAATTGTTTATGAAAGTTTTAAATACCTTACTGCAGGATGTCTTTTGTTAATGTTTTTCAATATGTATTAATAAGTTATAGTACTTTTTTAATATGCCGCCGTAGCTCAGTGGTAGAGCACACCCTTGGTAAGGGTGGGGTCGGAAGTTCAATTCTTCTCGGCGGCACCATATTTAAAATCCAGCTTGTACTCTAGAAGGTACTGACTCTTTTATTTTTTGAGAGATTAATGTTTCACATGAATAATCTAGATTACCTATACCCAAATCTTCACAATTTCTGGCAAAATGTATTTCGTCTGCAAAATATTCTTGGTGAGAATAATCTAAAAAAGATCCGTAGATACCAAAGTGAAATGCTACCTTGTTTTTATCTTTTTCAATACCGGGTAACTGCTCCCATAATGTTTGATTGTTTTTTGATATAACAAGTTCACCGTTCATCCAAATTTTATGAAAGGCTTGATCTATATTTTTATTATCAAAATTAATATTAAAGACAAAGTCATACCAGCTATTTCTTTTTATCTCATCAGTTTTTAAAATTGTGTATTCTTGGAATTGTGCATTACAAAATTGATGTTTATTTTCACCGCCTGCCCCTGGAGAGCAATTATTATTACCCTCTGGATATAATTTAATACCTTTAGCTGAGTCATGTGTCCATATTAAACCTCTACTTTTAACTATATCAAGCATAAACATTGGTGGTAAATAGTCGTAGTCACTATGAAATTGTAAAAGTGCTTTTTTCATAGTCGGCATTTCAAATTTATCTGGTAAGTAAAAAGAAAAGCTAACCCAAACATTTCCTACAAATCCAGTATCATGTCTTGGCTCAACTCTTTTTTGTTTTTCACCATTTGGGCGTTTACAATCCTCATCTCTTTGAAAACATTCGTCACCTGGGGCTTGAATAAAAAAAGATGTTTCTCCAAAACGGGTTGGTGAACTTACAACAGAAAATAATTTAATATTTTTTTTATTTTCATATGCTTGCATCTCCTTTCTACCTGTAACCCACCAGTCATTCCAGCCTTGTAAAGTTGTGTCATTAGGATTTTCTATTCCAAGATTTTTTTTATATAAGTCATTTGAAAATGCTAAGTTATCAGAAGATAATTGTTTAAGAGTAGCTTTAATATATTCGTTAGAGTCTTGGTCGCCCCAAGGAGCCATTCCTTCATAAATTACTTCATTATCTTGATTTTTCTTTTCCAAAATAATTTTTACTTTTTCTGGACAATCGCAATTTATATCTAAATTTCCGATGATAATAATATCGTCATTTTTTTGTATTATTTTAACGCTTTTTCTGTACTTATTTCCAATACGGACTCCGTCATTGAAAGTTATATTTTTTACCTCTCCATTTACAAAATTGACTTCATCAATTGCATCTCGCTCACTATCAGTAATTGTTTTTTTTTCATCTACGATTAATGTTTCCCATTCTAAAAGATATGTCCCATCTATTTGAGACAAATTTGACTTTTCATAAGAATTTGGAGTGTCATCTTCAATCTGCTTACCGTCTTTGAAAGTTAATCCCCAACTCAGGGTGGGTACGAAAAACAATAAAAAGATAAACTTATTCATGTTAATTTTTGTTATAAAGTAACAATATTATTTTTTTTTTCAAATATTTTACCAACAACTTTAAATTTAATAAATAATTAAGCTAATTTTATAAATTTCTCTAGGGATTAATAACAATAATGTTAAAAGGGTTTTCATATGAAATTAAGTCTAATAAAAAATAATTTTAGCCAACCAAAATGTAAACAAAATGTACGAAAATTTCTGAAACTTAACTCACACTTTGGTTTGGCATTACCCAAAAGAACAAGTTTTTGTTACTTATGGTAGCAAAGTACACCCTTGGTAAGGGTGGGGTCGGAAGTTCAATTCTTCTCGGCGGCACCAATATTAATATTTAGATAATATTTTTGAATTAAAAAAATAAATTTAAAAATTTCTGCTAAAACTCTAAATCATCAAAAGTAACTTCCTGAAAAACAATAGTTTCATAGTCAATTGTTGGGAAGTTATCTTGGTAAATAATATATGATATACCTCCAATAGATAGATTTGAGTCTATTTGAGAAACATCTTTCATTGAATATGCATTAGTGGTGGCGTATTTTTCTGTATTCCACCACCATCCAGCTTCAATATTTTGAAATCTCTCAGCTTTTTGTTTTCCAAAAGTTGCCTCATAGATACTGATCCATCCAGAGTCTGATTGAGTTCTCATCATTCCATTTGTATCAATTCTTCTTTTTGCTTGTTCGTTATCAATATCATTAATCCAACAACTTTGATAAAGATTTTTTCTTCTCTCGTCAGTTTTTTGATTTCCATATTTTCTTTCAAATTCTTTTTCATATTTCTTTTGATGGTCAAAAAATAAATTTGTATCCATAGATGCTTCATAAACTGAGTCAATAATTTGCCCAATAGTATGATTATCAGTAAGTTTAACTTGAAAAAGATCATAGCCTTGTAATTTTAAATTCCATAGCATACTCATTACAGGCTGAAGTCCATGATAATTATAATGAAGAGCACACTCTCCTCTTTGACTATCTAATTTAAATAAACCAGTTTCAGTAGAATTTGCCTTCATGGCTTTTAAAAAATACTTAATTGAGTCTTGAAACATTTTATTATCATTTAAAATAATACTAGCTGCCATTTTAAAGTTAAAATAATAAAAACCATGATTTGAATTAACACTTAACTCTCCAACTCTTGATTCATTTTGGGCATAGTCATATTTACTAATTAATTTATAAATTTGAGACTTGAAATTTTTTTGGAGTTCTTTTGGTAAATCCTCTTCAATCAAAGTGAAGGTAAATAAAACTGATGTTAAGTATACTCCAATTTCATATGCAATTTGGTCATCATTTGAGGGTTTTGGGAGATTTAATAACCATTCATTTTTAACTAAATCATTATAGAAAGATTTAAGTTTTTCCTCTCTGTCTTTTTTCCACTCATCTGCACGATATATTGATTTAGAATTAGATACAGATTTACTAGTTCTTAATACAGTCTCACACCAATAATGAATAGGGAATGCCCCGATAAGCTCAATATAATTAAAATAATTATTTTTGTTTATTTGATTTAATGAGAGCTTAGTTACATCTTGAACATCATACTTACTATATCGACACCCCCACTGAGTCTTACCAGACTCTTCTATAAATTTATTTGAGTAATTATCAAAAATAGTTTTTGCATTATTATTTATCTTTTCAGTTAATTGATCTTTATCAATAAAAAGTAGATTGGGGTTTTTTATAACCCAATCTTTATAATTAATATTATTGGAAAAACACAAACTAGGGATTAATAACAATAGTGCTAAGAGAGTCTTCATATGTCTTGCATTTCTTAGTTTAAATTGAACCTAGTTAATATCAAAGTCTAACTCTTTAAGAAGCTGTTCTTTTTCCTTCTCTTCTACTAGGCAATGAGGGTTGAAGCCAATAGTTTCATCAATGCCGTATTGTTTTCTTCTGTTAAAATATATTTCATCATTTTCAAGTTTAATACCAGTAAGACTCTCCATCAATACATCAATACCGATAGCATCTTGATGGGTATGTATTCTAGCTTTTGAAGGGTCATCTACCCAATTCTTGGTCATATTTGGATTAGGATTTTTCCAAGGTCTACTTCTAAATTTATCGTAATCTAAAATAGCTAAATTTGTGACTTTTGAAGCATTAATTAATTTAGAATTAATACTTTCAGGTATATCAACACCCCAGAGTTTTGCTATATGGATATAACCCAATGTAGAGTTGAAGCCAAGTGAGTGGTACCACTGAGATCTTACTCCTCTAAAAGAATTATTGTTAATATATCCATCTTCATAAAAATGTTTTTCAAATTCAGCAAATCTAATACTTATTTCCTCCAAAGCTAATTTAGTATCTTCTTTCCAAGCAGCATATGCTAGAATTCCAATACCACCGTTGGCCATTTGATAAATTCCCCTACTTCTTCTTAATTTTTTTTCTGAGTATTTATCTCCAATAAATTTTTTGAACATCTTGGAGATATAAACATCGATGATCTTATACTCTTCTTCATTATAAAAATCTTTTAACCAAATTGATGCTATCATGTAATTTATAAATACATCAGCTGCAAAATGATGTGCATGTGCCCAACATGGAGACTCAGGTCTTTCCCAACATTTATATTTTATTTTTTTTAGATCCTTATAACCAATAGTATCAAAGAGTGTTTCTTTTTTTGCCAATTCAATAGCAATTTCTTTAGCAATTTGAATTTTTTTTGAATTACCTTCACCTACAGCGTTATGAGTTGCTATTGAAAAAGATCTCATGGGTTCGGTGATACCATCATGAACAACTGTTAAAGAAGTACTATTTTCCTCAAAATCTTTTACCCAATCATATCCAATTAACTTTCTAATGCTCTCAACTGTAGACTGATCAGCAAATGTTTCATTGCCCATATAAGAGCAATCCTTGATTTCATCGGTATAAAACCCTTTTGCAAAAATTATATCAGAAGATAGATTTATATTTGATTTGTCTTCCACTGCTTTTCCATCTTTAAATGTTAAGCCCCAACTCAGGGTGGGTATGAAAAAAAAAATAAAAACAAACTTAATCATCTTCTCTAATTAATATTAGTTATTCCAAAAGATCTTCCAGTGCATCGAGTTGGTCTGTATTTACAACCTCACTCTCAGTTAATTTACCAGTATAGTTTTCTATACCAAGATAAGCTACTTTAGACTCTCCATAAGGCATTGTTATGAAAAGCCTATAATATTGTCCGTTTTTTTCGAAAAAATTTGACATTCTTTCACAGCCGTAAAGACCAAAATTTTCTTTTACGAATTTATTTGTTGCGTGTTCAAAATATTCATTTTTTTGGTTTAAAAATATGGACTTTAATTGCGGAACGTTGCAAGCATTCCATGGATTATAATAACCCTGTTTGAAGCCGTATAGGTCAATAGTTCCATCTTTGTTAATATCTGCTTTTTCAATTCTGAATGAATCATTAATTGAAGTTGGTATGATTTGATGTTTTTCAAAATTTTTATCTCCAATATTTTTAAAGATATATAAAAAAGCCTCATCTTTACAGTCACCCCCACTTCGACTAAATGGTTTTGTTATGTCATTTCTTTTACAGACAACCTCTTTTTCTAAACCAATGCTATCTACAAAACCATCTTTATTATAATCAACCGATGAAGAAATCCATGCCCTATCAGCTTGTTTGAATTCTTTTTTATTAGAACCCTCTACCCAATAACCTGGTTTTTTTTGGACATCTCCAGTCCATATTAAAAACTTAGCTCGATCATTTGGTTTAGATTTGAGTTCATAACTATCTAATTTATTAAATATTAGCTTATTATTTTTGTAATTTATTTTTGACCAGCAAAATGTTGTATCACCTAAATTTGGACATCCACCAAAAATAATCGCTCCATCTTTTGACGGGAGTATATGATTAAATCCAATATCAATAAATTGATTGGCATTTTTAGACTTTGTACATTTTTTTGTCTTTAAGTCACAAACCTCAATCTGTGGACCTGGATCGTAAAAATAATCAATTATTTCAAAAAATCCGTCGTTATTAAAATCGGCATACATAAGATCGTGAGAAAAATGTGAAGAGCCAAATTTTGAAAGACTATTATCATTTAAATCAAATATGTAGTTGAAATCTTTCCAGCTACTATCTTTACTTCTTCCATCTTCTCTATTTGACAAATATACTATTTCCTTATCTCCATCATTATCTGTATCAATTGTATCAAGCCTTCTTGCTGTAAGAGGAAGGTCATAATGGCTAGAAGATATTTGGTTTAAATTATTACTAAAAATGTCATTAATATTCGTAATATCTATGACTACCAAATGTGAAAAAGGTTGTTTATTTGAGTTATCGCCCCACGCTACAACATTATTCCAAGTATGAGTTACAATTTTTTCACCATCTTTATTGTTTATGTACCTTAAGAGTAAAGATCTGTTCCAAGTGTTAGTATCAAAGTCATGTGACTTTACTTCATATTCGTTGCTGAGTTCCTGAATAATCAAACAGTCATTTGTTTTATTAATTCTTAGAAATTCTGTTTTAAGTTTTTTACAATCAAAGGGCTTAAATGATTGTTTTTTACTATTGATTGTTTGTATTTCTGAAGATGTTTGGGAAGAGTTGGATTGAGACCCATCTACTTGTTTGCCGTCACTAAAGGTTAGTCCCCAACTCAGGGCAGGTATGAAAAAGAATAAAAAAACAAATTTATTCATATTATTTTTGTTATAAAGTAACAAAATTATTTTTTTTTTTCAAATAATTTTCTAACAACTTTAAATTTAATAAATAATTAAGCTAATTTGATAAATTTCTCGTGTATGAAAGTCTTAATTATGATTATCAATTTAATAAAAATGAATACCAACTTCTCGAAAAATATTCGATTTATTCTTGTAATTTATTGATATGATTTGTAATTCGTTGATACAAAATGCCAAAAAGTGTTTAATATTTCGCATTGTTTACAGGATTGCCATTTTTGGTAAGGGTGGGGTCGGAAGTTCAATTCTTCTAGGCGGCACCAATTTAATTAATTTTCCTTAGTTTGCTTATATTCCAGTTTTCTTAATTTCTTCTTTAATTTATTAATTTTTCTTGATTTTTCGATATCGTAATTTATGACAACTTCTTTTTTTAGCTTAGCTATTTCCTCTTCAATGATTTCAATTTCGCTTTTTTTATAGAAATACTCTTGCTGAGCTAACTTACTAAGACTTGAAGTAACTTCATCTTTTGTTTTACCAATTCGAATTTCATCAAAATAGACGATTGTAGTGCCACCATCTGAACCAGTTGCCCAAATATATTCTAACCAATTTCTATAAATTCCAAATTTGATATAAGCTTTATCACCTGCTTCCCAAAGGGTTGGTCCGTAATATTCATATTTTAAAATTCCATTTGCCCATACCTTAAAAAAACCATCCTCTTTATGTGACCATTTAAAATTCATTAAAACATCGTTCCATCTTCCAATCATTTCAGCTTTTGTAATTACAACTTTTGATACATTATCATTTGGTCCATCGCATTTACAATTCGTGCCTTTTACATTATTAAAGGGCATGTAATTAGCATCTTTTGCTTCAAAATGAAATTTTTGAGGGTACTTTAATATTCCATTCATATCTTTGTTGTCTGTATGAAATTGGAACATTTTCAAACTTGAAGGAGAGATGGCTTTGAAGTCTTTAGGTGCATAAATTGAAAAAGAGTACCAGTATTCCCCACTGCCCCAAGACTGTCTTCCTGATAGCTCTGCTCTCTCAGATTTACCATTAGTTCTAGTGCAATCATTTGCTGGTTGATTTTCCCAACCAACCTTATTGGGATTTTCGTCAGATCCTGCGCACTCACCAGGTCTCACTTCAAACCTAATGCTTAATTTCCCATCTCTAACAGGGTGTCCTTCGTCAGAAGAAACAATTTGAATTTGATGTTCTGTTCCTAGTGTACCCTCACTGATACTCCATTTACATCCTAATCCAGAAGAAATATCATTAGGAAGACAAAATGGTTCATTTTGATCAAAGTTTTTAGTTAACGATCCTAATAGAGTTTTTTCTGAAACTTGCTTACCGTCACTAAAGGTTAGTCCCCCAGCCAAAATAGGAATTAATAATAATATTGTTAAGAGGGTTTTCATAATAACTGATTGGTTATTTTACACTCCATTGAATACATGGTCTTAAGTGAATTGTCTTTAAAGGTTTCACCACTTATTTCTAAAGTAAATCTATTTAACTCAAGAATTTCAGAGTGTATTACATTCATTGAAGTATTCTCATATCTATAATGATAAATAGTTTCATCAGATTTCTCGTTATCTAAATAATATTTTTTGTCACCATAGTCGTAATATCTTATTAAAGATTTATCATTGCTATTAAATATCAATATATGTGGATTTTTAAAATTGTGATTAATTGATTTTTCCCCATCTGGTCCAACAATCATTTCTTTTATGAAATCACATCCAAGCTTTATATCCTCACTCCAAGTCAAACTAGGTATAAGAAAAAATAAAACGATGATCTTATTCATTAATTTTATGAAAAAAATATCAAAAAATTAATTTTTTTTCAAAAGCATATGTCAAATAGTTGTTTATAATTAAAATTCTTGAAGATATTAAATATTAAACATGCAAAAACATAGTCATTTTAAGCAAATTTTAGATAATATTTTATCAGATAGCGAACAATCTAACTTATCATTAGGTAATTCAAGTGACGAATTATCAAAGCTTTGTAGGGCATTTATAATTCAATTTTATAAAGAAGATCCAGATAACAACGAGTCCTGTTCAATTTTGGAAGCTGAAAGAAATAACCCAATATTAAAATTATTTGAAAATTTTTTTAATATTGATGAGATAAATATTTCTAGTCTTTCAAAGTCAACTTCAAAAGATCATATGTGGAATTTATTTTGTCCAGAAGCTGTTGAGGCATCTGAAGATTCAAATGCGTTATCAAAGAAATTATTAGAAAAAAGGAAATTAAATAATATCAAAGAGAGTGAAAATTTATTAACAAATCCATCAAAAGAAATTTTATTTTCAAGTAATGTGCTAATAACTACTCCTTTAGATTTTTCTTCCACAAATATTCCTGAAGAAATTAAATATGAAGTACAAGAATATAAAAATCTTAATCAAAGTTTTTGGTATGATCATCCTATCCCGTTAGATGCATCAAAAGATGAAAATGAAATTATATATGGATTGGAAAATCTTGATAATGCTTTGGCTTTTGAAGTTCAAAGAGGTAATATTGATAAATTAGATAAAATTACTCTTATTTTATCAGTCTCTGTCACGCATCAAGGATTAGAGAAAATTGCACTTAAATACATAAAATCCATAATAAAAAAACATTTAAAATTAAAGCATATCGACCTCTTTTTATATGATGAAGATACTTGTAACAAAATTACCTTATCAGTATTCCCTGATAAACATCAAACTAATAACATTATGGGCGTAAATGGAAATTATGGGCGACATTTTACTTTTTTAAAATACATACTACTGCTTTGGAATAAATTTGTGGACTCAAAGATGAGATATAGCTTTAAAATAGATCTAGACCAAATTTTTGATCAAGAGGTTCTTTTTAAAACAACAGGATTTTCAATTTTTGAGATTTTTAAAAATCAAAAATATTGGGGTGGTACAGCTACCGATCAAGAAGGAAACAATGTTGATCTTGGATTATTAGCAGGTGCTTTGGTAAACAAAAAAGATATCTCACAAGGCTTGTTTACACCAGATGTAAAAAGACCAATAAATAAAGATTTATTTTCTAAGTTTTCTTCAAAGAAAATTTTTTGTCCGGAGTGGCCTCAATCAGTTTCTACTGAAACAGAGGTAATGTATAAGTCAGATGATATTCAAAGAGTCCATGTAACTGGTGGTACAACTGGGATAACTTTAGATAGTTTAAAAAAATGGTCACCCTTTACTCCTAGTTTTATAAATAGGGCAGAGGACCAAGCTTTTGGTATTTCCACTATTCAAGAGAATGAATATTTAAGTCACTGTCATGGAAAAGATTTAATTATGAGACATGACAAACATGCTTTCGCTACAAGAAGTATTGAAATATCTAAAATTGGAAAAGAGATTGGAAACTTAGAGAGAATATTATTGTTCAGTAATTACGCTCATATACATGAATTAGGTTATGACAAATTAAAACATAGGTTATGGCCATTTACTTCATCCTTTCTATCGAAGTATCCTGAACTTTTAACCGGGCTTATATTTTTAATTGATGGATGTTTTAATGGAGGTGACTATGTCATCTCTGGATCGAAAAGATTAATGGATACTCATATTTTTTGTAAAACAAAATTAAATACACAACTTCAAAATGAAAAAGTTTTTTGGAAAGAGCTTGTGCAAAGATTAGAGAATTTCAACGATTCTAATAATAACCTCAAATCAATTATTAGATCAAATAAGATCTAACTTACAATATCTTCAAATATAGTTTTTTGTATAATTGCTAATAAATTAGTATTAAATGTAGTTATGGGTTTAGAAATTAGAAAATTTGTAAACTACTCTGAATTAGTTCATATAGAAGGTTTTAAAAAAGCTGATAAGCCTCTGCATATATTTGCTGTTGCAGTAGTCATAACAAATCCTTGGTCTGGTAAATATATTGGCGATTTAAAACCTGAAATACATTCATTTGCCCCCATTCTCGGACAGGAATTATCAGAGAGAATACTTAAGATAGCTGGAGGCCCTGATCACATTGAAGCGTACGGGAAAGCTGCAGTAGTTGGAACTGAGGGGGAAATTGAGCATGGTTCTGCCTTTACTCACACTCTTAGATTTGGAAACTTTTTTCGAAATGCAGTTGATGCAAAAACTTATCTAATTTTTACAAACACCAGAGGTCCAGCTAATGCCCCTATAATGATACCCTTGATGGACAAACACGATCCTGGCAAAAGATCTCATTATCACACAATTCAATTTGCAATTTCAGATAGTCCAGCTGCAAACGAAATTGTTATTGCTTTGGGTGGAGCTGATGGTGGAAGACCCCATCATAGAATTGGAGATCGATATCAAGATTTAAAAGAACTTGGTAATGATATCGATGATCCTGCGAAAAAATAAATCTCAAAACGGTATTGCTTTTCATAAATCTGGCAAAGGAGATCCGATTATTTTAATTCATGGTCTTGGACTCAGCGCAGAGTGTTGGTACAAACAAATTTCTGTTTTGAAAAAAAATTATACTGTTTATGCCTTAGATTTACCCGGACATGGTAAAAGTGATCTTTTATCACAAGCAAAACCTCAATTAAAAAACTACAGTAATAAAATAATAAATTTTATTAAAGATAAAAAAATTATTAAGCCGATTTTAATTGGACACTCTTTGGGAGCCTTAATAACTATACAAATAGCAGGTCGAAATACAAAACTATTAAAATCTGGTATCGCTGTATCACCAATTTTTAATAGATCAAAATTAGCTTTAAAAAAAGTTCAAGCTAGAGCTAAAGAGTTAGCATTGAATACTGATAAAAAAAATATTGCTAAGGAGCCTCTTAAAAGATGGTTTGGTTCGTATAAAACTAAAATTGCTCTTGATAATTATAAATTTGTTGAAAGTTTAATTAAAAATAATAAAAGATCATTTAATTATAAAGGGTACTCGATTGGTTATAAAACTTTTTCAGAAATTAAAGGAAACACCAATGAGGTAATTAAGAAAATTAAATGTCCAATGATGTTCATCACAGGTGATAAGGATCAAAACTCCTCTCCTATGATGTCAAAAAAATTAGCTAAATTTCATAACAGTAAAATAATCATTATAAAAAATGCAAGGCATGCTTTATTTTTAACACATTTCAATCAATTTAATTTTCATTTAAATCAATTTATTAAGGGTTTAGAGTACTAACAGGTTAATCAAATTATGAAATTTTCCTTATTCGTTCATATGATCAGAGATAATGCTGATCAATCATACACTCAATTATATGAGGATTTCATTAGTCTGTGCCAAATGGCAGATCAAAGTGACATGAGAGCAATTTGGACTGGTGAGCATCATGCGATGAACTATGCGATTGCTCCAAATCCATTTATTACTATTGCTGATCTCTGCCGATATACAAAGAAGATAAAATTGGGAACAGGAACGCTGATCGTTCCTTTTTGGCATCCAATTAAATTAGCTGGGGAGGCGGCCATGACTGACGTCTTGTCTAACGGCAGATTAGAATTAGGCCTTGCTAGAGGGGCTTACTTATATGAATACGACAGAATTATACCTGGAATGGACGCGATGGAAGCTGGTTTGCGCATGAGAGAAATAGTTCCCACACTTCAAAAGTTATGGAAGGGTGATTATGCTCATGATGGAAAATATTTTCAATTTCCAAGCACAACTTCTGTTCCTAAACCTTTACAGGATAATGGACCTCCAATATGGATAGCAGCCAGAGACCCTAATAGTCACGAATTTGCAATAGCTAATGATTGGGATGTTCAAGTAACGCCACTATGGAAAGGCTTTGATGAAATTGAGAGATTAAAAAATATATTTGATGATATATGCGCCAAATATTCTGATAAAACAAAACCATTATCTATGGTACTCAATCATTGTTATATAGGTAGTAATGATGATGACATACATAAAGGGGCTGTTGCCGTATCAAAGTTTTATAATAACTTTGGTGCTTGGTTTAAAAACAATCGATCAGTTGTCCAAGGAACAATGGATCCTCTTACTCAAGAGGAGTTAAATAGTAATAAAATGTGTTCACCAAATGAGATGAAAAAAAATCAAAATATTGGAACCTTAAACGAAGTTATTGATACTATAAAACAATATGAAGATTTAGGCTTTGATGAATACTCTATTTGGATTGACTCTCACTTAAGTATAGAAGATAAAAAAGTTTTTTTAGAAAGATTTATCTCTGATGTAATGCCTCAGTTTCAATAATGGAAAAATTAAATAATCACTATCAACTTTATATTAACGGGGAATGGTCATCCGGGTCCAAAGGGCAAATAATGCAATCTGAAAATCCCCACAATAATAAACCTTGGGCTAGTTTTGATTGTGCTAGCAAAGAAGATATAAATGATGCAATAGTTTATGCAAGAAAAGCTCTAGCTTCTGAAGCTTGGGGTTCGTTAAATGCCACTGAAAGAGGAAAATTATTATTTAAACTTGCAGATTTAATTGAAAAAAATGCAGATAAAATTGGAGAGATAGAAACAAAGGATAGTGGAAAATTATTAGCTGAAACTGTTACACAAACAAAATATGTCTCTGAATATTATAGATATTTTGCAGGATTAGCTGATAAGATTGAGGGCTCTACTCTACCTATCGATAAGAAAGATATGCATGTTTACACAACACGCCATCCAATTGGTGTAGTGGCTGCTGTTGTCCCTTGGAATGCTCAAATGTTTCTAACAGCTACGAAATTAGCACCTGCTCTAGCTGCAGGATGCAGTGTTATAATAAAAGCATCAGAAATAGCCCCATGTGCGATGTTTGAATTATCAAAATTAATCCATGAAGCTGGCTTCCCAAGAGGAGTAGTATCGATAGTAACTGGCGATGCAGAAAATTGTTCAGAACCTTTAACATCACACCCTGATATTGATAAAATAGCTTTTACTGGAGGTACTGACACAGCTAAAAAAATTATACAAAATTCCTCAAATAATTTTGCTGCAACTAATTTAGAGCTTGGTGGAAAGTCTCCCATGATTATTTTTGATGATGCTGACATTGAGGGTGCAGCAAATGGAATAATCGCAGGAAACTTTGGTGCCTCCGGACAGTCTTGTGTAGCTGGTAGTAGAGTAATAGTAGATAAAAAAATATCAAAAAAAATAATTGATTTAATTGTTCAAAAATCAAAGTCAATTATTGTAGGAGATCCTGAAAATTCAAAAAGCAATCTAGGACCTCTTTGCACAAAAAAACAAATTCAAAAAATTGAACAAATACTAAAAAAATCAATTCAACAAGGAGGAAAAATTATCATTGGTGGAAATAAAATTAGTGGAGAAGGTAATTACTTTGAACCAACTTTAATACATTGTACAAATAGTGAAATCGAAACACTTAAAATTGAAATGTTCGGGCCAGTGATCTCAATTATAGAGTTTGAAAATGAGGAAGAAGCAGTCAAAATTGCAAATAGCACAAAATATGGACTTGGGTCAGGAATTTTTACAAAAAATTTAGCTAAAGCGCATCGTGTATCAAGACAAATTCGAGCAGGAATTTGTTGGATAAATACATATCGAGCAATTTCCCCTATAGCTCCTTTTGGAGGTTTTAATCAATCTGGCTACGCAAGAGAGGCTGGAAAGCATTCCATTTTTGATTACACGAGAACAAAGACTACCTGGATTAATATATCTGATGACCCCATGACTAATCCTTTTATTATGAGGTAATTTTAGAAATCTGAAAACAATTCAGCAAAAATACTCAGATCAACATATTGAATGAATAACTCACTTGCAGCTGTTACTCCTTTATCTTGCATAAGTTCTCCCATCGCTAATTCACCCAAAAGTTCGAATGCATAAAAAACACTTTCCTCACCCTCATATTTGATAGCTTGATTTAATTCATCATTACATTTGTAGGCGAATACATTAGTCATATAATCAGCAACTCTAATATTTGCCATTTCAACGTCTTCTGCAGTAAGGTTTGACAATTGACTTAACTGAGGATGAAAGGAAATTGTAACATAGATCCATTTTACTAAATCAGTTTTTTCTTGAGCTGTAGTTTTAGTGACTAAACATTTAGCAAAATCGTCAGTAAATGGTCCAGCAAATGAATTCAGATTAAAAAATATTAAAATTAATGAAATATATGATAAGAGTTTTTTCAATAATCCATCATATCAAGTTTTAAGAGATAAGTTTAGTTAATAAATAATAAGCAGAAAAGGACCTCCGATGTCTCGACCACGTTTTGGTTTCCCTCTTCGCGGCCTCTACTTCTTTGGTCCTTTTCCTTGTTTTGGGAAGTTTCCAACCCTCTACACTATAAACATAAATTAATTAATTTTTTTTGACAATTATAAAAGTTAATTATTTATATTTTTCTGTTTATAATTTGTGAATAAGTTTTATTTGTTATTAAATACTTGATAACTCTTCAATTACATTTTTAACGTGATCTTTTACTCTAACATTACTCCAAGTCTTAATAATATTGCCTTTTTTATCTATAAGTACTGTTGATCTAATTATTCCATAATATTCCTTACCTAAAAATTTTTTTAGCCCCCAAGCTTTGTATTTTTTAAGAACTTTTGTTTTTTCATCAGATAATAAATCAAATCTTAAATTATTTTTTTTAATAAATTTTTGATGACTTTCAATTGAATCTTTAGAAACACCCACGACTATTGCGTTGAGCTTATTTATAATTTTGAGAGAATTATTGAAATCATTGGCTTCTATAGAGCATCCAGATGTATTATCCCTAGGGTAAAAATATAAAATTAAATTTTTCCCAAGGTGATCGCGTAGGTGAAATGTTCCTGAGGTACTGGGTAATTTAAAATTAGGAGCTTTCATAATTAAATTCTATTTTAAGTTATATTTCTCACATATAAAATCTGCCATTGCAAAAGATGATGTCCATGCAGGAGAAATAGCATTTAGAATATGTATAATATTATTTTGCTTAATAACTACAAAATCATTAAATAGTTTTTTACTTTTTTTATCAAATATTTGAGATCTGATACCCACTTTACCACTCAATTCAATATTAGAAGGATTGTGTTTGAAATAAACATTAGATGATTTCCTAACATTAAATAAAAATAAATTTTTGAACTCACTTATTGCTAAATTTCTTAAGTTATTTTCATTAAAAAATATTTTTAAAATAAATTTATAACATAAATTTAAAAACTCTAACAAATTAAATTTATAAAAGGGCTTATAGGCCTCTCTTCCAAATACTGGCGTATTACTGGGACCTAAATAAAAGTTTCCGGCTTTGTCATATACGGTATGAATTCCCAAAAAAGGATAATCTAAATTTGGCACTGGATATATTAATCTATTAGGAATTTCATTTTTATCACTAAAGTTAATTTTCCAATATTTTCCCTTGAATGGGAGAGATGTATAATCAGTTTCTAAATTTGCCTTTTTAGCTAAATGGTCAGCATGCAAGCCTGCAGAATTAATAATAAAATCAAATTTATTAATATTACCTTTTGTGGTGACAGAAGTATTTTCTGATGATATTTCATCTACCTTAAAGCCATATTTTATAATCACATTTCTTTTTTTTAAAATCTCAATTAATTTATTAGATACCTCTTTTGGATCTGCTATAGCAGTATCTTTTATGAAAAGGGCATCATTGTATAAAGGATTACAATTTGGTTCTATTCTTATAATATCTTCTATACTATTTAATTTCTGAGCTTCGACCCCCACTTCCTTTGATCTTTCGTATAATAATTTCAAGGTTTCAATATCATTTTTTGTTTTGGGGAGTAATAATTTTCCACAATTATTTATGTAAAGGTTATTATCAATAATAAATTTTTTCATTAATTTTGCCCCTTTAATACAAAGATTTGATCTTAAAGTATTAGGTTGATAGTAAATTCCTGAATGGATGACACCACTATTTCTTCCAGTTCCATGAGATAGTGAGTCTTTTTCTTTTTCAAAAATAGTTACTTCTATATTTTTTTCTGTCAAAGTATGCGCAAGTGTTAGGCCTACTATTCCAGAGCCGATAATAGCAATTTTCATTATTTTTTTAATTTATCTAAAAGATAAAATTCTATTGGTGAAAATTGATTTTTGTTATTTGATATAAAGTCATCAACTAACTTTAACTTGTGATCTTCCATTTCAATAACTTTGCGAATACTTAAATCCACATAAAGTGAGCATACTTCTGAAGTAGCTGCTCTAAATTTTTCACTATTACTAACAATTTCTAATTGATAAACAAATCTTTTCTTGTCACGATCTAAAAATAATAAATTTATATCAACCTCATCGCCCTCTTTAACTTCTTGGATATATTTAGTATGAGACTCCACAGCAAATGTTGATCTTTGTTCTGTTTTTGCTGACTCTCCTCCCATTTGAAATTTGTCTAGTAGTACATCCCAGCCTTGATCAAATAAATGAATATAAAAGGCTAAATTCATATGGCCATTGTAATCTGTCCAATCTGGGATAATTTTTTCTGTTCTAAGATATATTGACATTAATTGATATTATAAAAATTATTAAATATTAACATTGAAAAATAAAGTAATAATATTTTTATAATATTAAAGGGGGTAAGAATGAGAATAGGCTTTATTGGATTGGGTAATGTAGGAGGAAAACTTGCTAACAACCTTCTTAAAAATAATTTTCAAATTACAGTTTTAGATAAAAATAATAAATTAATGGATAAGTTTAAATCAAAAGGTGCTGACACAGCTAAATCAATACAAGATCTGGTAATAAGCGCTGATATTTTGATAACTTGCCTTCCCTCTCCTAAAATATGTGCAGAAGTTTTAGAGTCTAAAGGGGGTATCATAGACACAATACAAAAAGATCAAATTTGGATTGAAATGAGCACAACTGAAGATGGTCAGTTAAAAAGACATGCTTCATTAATTCAACAAAAAAATGCAATAGCTTTAGAGGCACCTGTAAGTGGGGGCTGTCATAGAGCTGCAACTGGAAATATTTCTATTTTCGTTGGAGGAAGTAGAGAAGGATTTGATAAAGCTATGCCAGTTTTAAGGTGTCTGGGAAGAAAAATTTTGTATACAGGTGATTTTGGAAGTGCTTCTGTATTGAAGGTTATTACTAATTATTTGGCTACAGTTCACTTGGTAGCATTAGGAGAGGCTTGGACTATAGCAAGTAAATCAAATTTGGATTTAGCAAAAACATTTAAAGGCATTGCCGCTTCATCAGGTAACTCATTTGTCCATGAAACTGAAAGTCAAGTTATATTAAACGGATCTTATAATATAAATTTTACTATGGATTTAGTAGAGAAAGATGTGGGACTGTTTCAAGGTCTGGCAACTAAACTTGGAGTTAAATTAGAAATATCTCCTATAATTTTAGACATTATCAAAGATGCAAGAAAAACTTTTGGTGATCGTGCTTGGTCCTCCATGGTAGTTAAAAGGCTAGAAAATAAACACAATATTGAATTTAGAGCTGAGGGATATCCAGAAGAGCTTGTGGATTATGAGGAAAAAAGCCTTGGTTATGAGATATGATAATTTGGGGTATTTGATATCATTTACCCATGAATTTCATAACTGATGTAATTCTTCCCTTAGCCTTAGCTTTTATAATGTTCACTTTAGGCTTAGGTTTAACCTTTTCTGATTTTGCAAGAGTGGCTAAGACGCCTAAGAATTTTATTATAGGACTAATTAGCCAATTAATTTTTCTACCAATAGTCGCTTTAATAATTGTTTTTGTTTGGCCACTTCAACCTGAATTAGCTATCGGGTTAATATTAATTGCTGCAGCACCAGGAGGTGTTACTTCAAATATTCTTACATCTTTTGCAAAAGGTGATGTTGCATTATCTATATCTTTGACTGCAGTTATGAGTCTTTTAAGTGTTATATCTGTTCCTTTAGTTTTGGGTGTTTCAATGGGATTAATATCTGACAATTCTTTAGGTTCAATCTCCTTAACTGGAATTGCTATCAGTATGTTTTTGATAGTGACATTGCCTGTTTTAATTGGAATGACTTTTCGAGCAAGCTTATCCTATTTAACAAAAAGAATAGAGAAGTTTGCTAAAATTCTCTCAACGGCTTTGTTTGTTTTAGTTTTAATTGGGGCTATTTTAGCTGAAAGAGAAAATTTAGTAGAATATTTTGCTCAAACTGGATTAGTAGTTCTTATTCTAAATTTAATAATGATGATCATTGCTTTTTATTGGGCAAAGATGCTAGGCACTAGCTCTCCCCAACAAAAAGCTATTTCTTTAGAGTGCGGTCTTCAAAATGGAACTCTGGCTATTTTTGTTGGCACAAGTGTCTTTGGAGGCGGTCTTTACATTATTCCAGCAGCTACTTATAGCGTTATTATGTATTTAACGTCTTTATTATTTATATACTTTATCAGAAATCGCTAAATATAAATTTTATCTGCTAGTCCAAAGCAAAGAATAGCCCATCCAATTGCAAGTCCACCAGTAGATAGATATCCCTCTCTTGAATATTGATCTGTTCTGCCTAATTTATCGACTTCACCTGTATAATAAGCTGCTATTGCTATTATGGTCATGATAATAAACATAAAATTAAAAAATGCCCATGTTGCTGCAGTTCCTCTGAACAAAATATATAATTGCATTAGCACAGCTCCTAAAATTACTGCACCAGCAAATCTTGCAAAAAAGGCAGCTGTCACATCAACACCATATTTGCTTATAAAGTTTTTTGTATTAAACAAACAATTGTAAGCATAAAAAGCGTTCATGGCCAAAATTATTAAAAATATTACTAAGTAAAATATACCATTAAAATTTTCTAACATATGAATCTCCTATTTTTAACTTTAACAGATTTTTAATTTCATTGTTACTTTGTTTTCATAATAAAAATGAAATTTAATTGCTGTTATTTTTTAAGTTTTTATGACATGAATATTTAAATAAATCTATGATCGAACTTGATATATTTTCAGACACAGTTTGTCCTTGGTGTTACATTGGTAAGAAACGATTAGAAAAAGCAATCAATGGTCATAAAAATATCGAGTTCAAACAAACATGGAGACCTTTTCAATTAAATCCTGGGATGCCACCTGATGGTATGGATAGACAGGAGTATTTAATTTCTAAATTCGGTAGTGCCGATGCAGCAAAAACAATTTATGACAATATCTATGATGAAGGACTTGTAGAGGGAATTAATTTTAACTTTGATTCTATTCAAACAACTCCAAATTCATTTAATTCCCATAGGCTGTTAGCTTTAGCATATAAACAAGGTATTCAAGAAAATGTCTTAGATAGTTTATTTGAGTCTTATTTTTTAAATGGTGAAGATATAGGTGACCCTAATATATTGTTGGATATTGCGATTAAACATCAAATTGATGCTGAGGATTTTAAAACTTATTTATCAGATCAAGAAAATATTGAGCCTTTAGCAAATGAAGAAATAGAAGCAAGAAAAATGGGTATTAATAGTGTACCGACCTTTATAGTGAACAAACAAATAGTTATCAATGATGCTCAAACATCAGAAAATTTCGATATTATTTTTAAAAAACTCACAAATAATATTAATTAAAAATAATTAGTAGTAGTGCTTTTTTTCTATATATTTTTTAAATGCCTTTAAAACTCAAAGATATATCTTCATATCTAAGTTTTGCAAAAAAACTCTCAAATACTTCAGAGGAGATTTTGAAAAAGACACCTTCTAATCGTATTAAAATAAATTTTAAATCAGATAAATCACCAGTTACCAAAATAGATATGGCAATTGAGAGAAAATTACGCTCGATGATTAATAAAAGATTTCCTAATCATGGAATATTTGGAGAGGAATACAAAAATAAAACAAATAACTCTCCATTCTTATGGGTAATTGACCCAATAGATGGTACTAAAAATTTCATTAATGGAAATAATAATTTTGGGACATTAATTTCTTTATGTATAGATTACACACCTGTTATTGGAATAATTAACTGTCCTGAAATTAAAAAAACTTGGATTGGAATAAGAGATAACGGTGCCTATTGTAATGGAAAAAAAATAAATAAATCTTCAAACAATTTACCTTTATCGAAACTTTATTTTAGTACCTCTGGTATGACCGCTTTCAAATCAAATAATAAAAATAAAAAATATAATACTTTGATTAAAAAAACTAAATATGCATCCTTTGGTGGTGACTGTGTACAATATGGACTCTTAGCTGAAAAAAGAATACCGTTAGTAGTAGAGTCTTTTTTAAAACCTTATGACTATATTCCTTTAATTAACATTGTTGAAGAAAGTGGAGGAATAATAAGTGATTGGAAGGGTAATCCTTTAAATTTCAAATCAAATGGTGATGTGGTGGCTTCTATATCAAAAAAAGCTCATCAACAATTTATAAAGATTTAATATTGTCCTGTAATACAATTTGAAATGAGTTCTTTAAATTTTTCTTCACTCATCTCAAGTGGGTTAGCTCCTGTGCTTGGATCTTCTTGAGCTAATGGTGCTAATTTCACTTCATCCCCGTTGTTTACACCCATATCTTTAAGGGTTTCAGGTATCTGCATTTCTTTTTTTAGTTCAATAATCCAATCAACAATACCTTCAAAACCATTTTTAATATCTAAAAAGTTTGCCAATCTTATAAATTTTTCTTCAATTGTGCTGCGGTTATAGTTCAATACAAAAGGCATAACTGTTCCATTTGTTGTTCCATGATGGGTATTATATAAAGAGTTAACTGGATGAGTAATCGAGTGAATAGCACCTAAACCTTTTTGAAACGCAGCTGCACCCATCATCGATGCAACTAACATGTGAGCTCTTGCTTCAACGTTGTTTCCGTTATGATAAACTTCTTGAATGTTTTCTTTGACCAACCTTAGTCCCTCTAAAGCTGTTCCTTCTGCCATAGGGTGATAAAAAGGAGAGGAATATGCTTCTATACAATGAGCTAAAGCATCCATCCCTGTTCCTGCAGTAATATTTTTTGGTAAATTGACAGTTAGAACTGGGTCTAAAATAGCAATTTCAGGAAGCATTTTTGGATGAAATATAATCTTTTTCTTTGAGCTCTCCTCGTTAAGAAATACTGAGGCTCTTCCTACTTCTGAACCTGTACCTGCGGTTGTTGGTACTGCTATAATAGGTTTAATTACATCTGAGTCAGCTCTTGTCCACCAATCACCTATGTCTTCAAAATCCCATAAAGGGCGTGTCTGATGAGCCATAAAAGCAATCCCTTTTCCAGTGTCCATACCAGAGCCCCCACCTATAGCTATAACTCCATCATGATTTCCCTCATTAAAAATTTTAACACCATTAATGACATTGGAGCCAGTAGGATTACCTTGTACTTCAGAATAGATGTTTGTCTTTTGTTTTAAATCTGAGTTAATTTTTTCAATTATTGAGGTTTGTAGTAGGCCTGGATCGGTGACTATGAGAGGGTTGTTTATTTTGAGGTGATCACAAGCATTTTGAATTTCCTTAGATCGATTTTCTCCAAACCAAACATTTGTAGGGTAGTTCCAGTTCATGCTATTCATTTTTAAAGTTTTAAATAACCTTTCTAATGTGGAAACTTTGCGGTCTTGTAAATTGATCAAAAGCAAGTTTAGACAATGAGCAGCCAATACCTGTATCTTTTACACCCGTCCATGCGAGGGCAGGATCTAAATAATCACACCTATTCATAAAAAAAGTTCCTGTTTCAATTGATTTACCAAAATCTTTTGCGAATTCAGTATCTTTTGTCCAGACAGATGCTGTTAAACCATATGGGCTATCATTCATCAAATTTTTTGCTTCCTCTTCGTCATTCACAGGCATTATACCAACAGCAGGACCGAAGGTCTCCTCCATCATAAATCTCATATGATGATTTACATCAACCATGACTTGGGGGCAGACATAACAATTATCTTCTTTAGATATAGTAAATTTGCTCTCCTCAATAAGACGTTTTGCTCCTTCACTCTCTGCTTCTTTCATTTGTGTTCTAATAAAATCTGCAGCTGATTGCCTTACCACTGGGCCTAAGTTTGTGTCTGATTTTGAAGGATCATTCAAATTATAATTTTCAGTAATACTTTTGAAGCCATCTATAAATTCTTTATAAATTTTTTTATCAACATAGATTCTTTCAATTCCACAACAAGACTGGCCAGAATTAAATAGAGCTCCATCTGCTAGATTTTCAATAGCATGATTTATATCTGCATCTGCCCTGACATAGGCAGGATCTTTTCCTCCTAATTCAAGACCTGCGTTGATAAATCGTGTGCCTATGTATTTTTTTACCTCCTGCCCTCCTCTAACAGAACCTGTAAAAACAACATGAGCAATTCTAGAGTCTGAAATTATTTTTTCACATGCTTTGTGATCTGTATGAATAAATTGAAAAACACCTTCAGGAATTCCAGTATTTTCAAAAGCATTAAAAATTAATTCTGCACATCTAGGTGTTTGGGATGAGTGTTTCAAAATTAGACTATTGCCTGAAATTATTGCTGGAACAATTGTATTTGTTGCAGTGATAATTGGATAGTTCCAAGGTGCCATAACAAATATTATTCCAAGAGGTGATTTGTAAATATAATTGTCAAATTCATCATTTTGAGTAGCAGGAAGATTTTGTAAAGACTCTTTCGCAATGTCTACCATATGTCTTGAGCGCTCCTCAAAACCTCTAAGTTCACCAGCACATTGAGATATTGGTCTACCTATCTGCCAACAAATTTCCTTGGATATTTCATCTTTAAGATCAATTAAGTTATCAATAAATTTATTTACAATGCTAATTCGATCGTTAATTGACGTTTTTTTCCAAATTTCAAAACCGGTTGATCCTTTTTCAATAACTGAATTTATTTGACTATCAGAGGCTAATTCTCTCTCTAGATAAACAGTATTATTTATGGGTGTAATAGTTTTTTGAATACTCATCAATCCTCCAATTGATATGCATTATAATGTATTTAAATAGTTCCTGAAGAGGTTTTATTTTCTCACGGCCAATTAAATGACCGTGAGAGATTATTTTAATTTCCTAACGATTCATCTTAGCTATGACTTCGCCAGGAAAAGCAACTGCTATACCATACTGATATATTAGCGATCTAAACTCTTGTACATCCTCCCAAGTCTCAGAATTTTGTCCATGAAGCTGTAAGCCAACCGGAGTTTGATAATGCTCGCTTAAAAAATAAAAGACATTATCAGTAACACCTTTTGAAGGGTCAGTTAAATCTACTGGCTCAAAACCTTTAACAATAGAATAAGAGTTTAATCTATCATCACCGGATAATGAGTGTTTATCATGCATAAACTGATGATGGCTTTGTAAAATTGCCTCCACTTTCTCTACATCTGCAGAGGGGACTTTTAAAGTTACTGCGAAAGAGTCTGGCTGCATATGGCCATTTGCAAAAGCAAATGATGAAATAATCGAAAAAATTAATGTAATAAAAATTTTCTTCATTGTGTACCTTTCTTTAAATAAAAATAAATATGGAATTTATTAAAAATTTATTATTATACTTTTTAAGAGTTTATTAAATTATTTTCTGAGTAACTTATGATGTCTTTTTGGCATACCTAGACATAAAATTTTCAGCTAAGCCTTTGAGCAAACTTAATTGTTTGAGTCTTGAAACACCATCAACTATTCCATCAACAGATTTACTAATAAAATTTTTAGTTGCTATATCTTTTTCTGATTTGTCATTAAGCCAATAGATTAATGTAGCTAAATAAATTGTCGATAGTAAGCCACGTTTTGAGTAATAGCTAAAGTCGTTTGATTTATCGCCAGAAAGGTTCCAGATAAAATCACTATTTTCATGAAGCATTTTGATTGACATAAAAATATTACCAGGTCTAAGTAAAAATTTAAGCATTTCGGGTAATGCCTTTTTTAAATGATTATTATTTTCAAATTTTAACTCCATAATAGTTTTAATTTTGTCTCTAGTTTTTAAACGTGAGTTATTAAAAGAGTTATAATTTTTCTCAACTTTGGAGTTATTTTGAGCTATTATGAACTTCAAAACATCATACTCAAAAGAGGGGAACAATTTAGCGAGAACAGATGTTGAAATTCTCTGCTTTTTAGCGCACTGCAATAAAGTGTCTCTTGACCAACCAAATTTTGGGACATCCTGAACAAATAAATTAGCTAATTTTTCTTGCTTTGACTTCATTATTATATATAAATTACGCTCTTATGAGGTTACTAGATTGGCAATAGAAGTTCAAGTTAGAGATAACAATGTTGAGGCAGCTATACGTGTGCTCAAGAAAAAGCTTCTAAGAGAAGGTATTTTCAAAGAACTAAAGCTTAGAAAAAATTACGAAAAGCCATCAGAGAGAAAACTTCGCGAAAAAGCCGAATCAATTAAGAGATTTAAAAAGCTTATGCGTAAGAAGAAGTTCGACTAATTCTCTAAACCTTTAATTATATCTTCACAGACTTTTTTAGCGTCACCGAATAACATTAAAGTGTTGTCTCTAAAGAATAACTCGTTTTGAACTCCAGCATAACCACTTGCCATTCCCCTTTTTACAAAGAATACTTGCCCTGCATTTTCTACATCTAAGATAGGCATACCGTAGATAGCACTTGTCTTATCTGTTTTAGCTGCGGGGTTTGTAACATCGTTAGCACCAATCACAAATGCAACATCAGTCTCGGAAAAATCTCTATTAATTTCATCGAGTTCTAAAACTTCATCATAGGGAACATTTGCTTCAGCAAGTAACACGTTCATATGGCCAGGCATTCTTCCTGCTACTGGATGTATTGCATATCTGACCTCTGCCCCTGCTGCTTTAAGTAAGTCACCCATTTCCCTTAGTGCATGCTGTGCTTGAGCCACTGCCATTCCGTATCCAGGGACTATGATTATCGTTTTACTATTTTTCATCATGAAGGCAGCATCAGCAGCATTACCTTGTTTCGCCTGACGATCATCTTTGACCCCGTCTGCACTAGCTGCTTGCTCCCCACCAAAACCTCCTAGTAAAACATTTAGGAAAGATCTATTCATTCCTTTACACATGATATAACTCAAGATTGCACCAGAGGAGCCAACAAGAGCACCAGTAATAATTAATAAATTATTTGAAAGTGTGAAACCAATACCTGCTGCAGCCCAACCTGAGTATGAGTTTAACATTGAAACTATAACAGGCATATCTGCGCCACCGATAGGTACGATCAAAAGAACTCCTATGACGAAAGAGGCTGCTACTATTAGCCAAAATAACTCTTGATTTTGATCAATACAAAATTTTACAATTAACGCAATAATTCCCAAACCTAAGAGTAAATTTAGAAAATGTTGACCTTTAAACACTAAAGGGTTACCTGATACAAAACCCTGGAGCTTTCCAAAAGCAATTATAGATCCTGTAAATGTTACAGCTCCAATAGCTGTTCCAATAGACATTTCTATGAGACTTCCCATAGGAATCGCACCAACAGTCCCAATATTAAAGGCGCTAGGATTGTAGTATGCTGATGCAGCAACAAAAACAGCAGCTAAACCGACTAAACTATGAAATGCAGCCACTAGTTGTGGTAATGCAGTCATTTGAATTCTAACTGCAATAGAAGTTCCAATTAAACCTCCAATTAAAAATGCAATTCCAATCTCTTTATAGCTTAGTACTCCTGGGTTAGCTAAGGTTGTGACAATTGCTATTGTCATTCCTAAAATACCTAAAAAATTTCCTCTTCTAGCCGTTGAGGGGTGAGACAGACCTCTAAGCGAGAGTATGAACAATACAGAGGAAATTAAATACGCAGCAGTTGTTAAATTTGACATCTATTTCCCCTATTATTTCTTCTTAAACATTGAGAGCATACGATTTGTTACAACGAACCCCCCAAAAATATTAACAGCAGCAAGACCCACCGCAACTAATCCAAAATATTTTGATATCGCGCTATCAATAGGACCTGCAGCGAGTAAAGCACCAACTATAATTACCGATGAAATAGCGTTAGTAACACCCATTAAAGGACTATGAAGAGCTGGAGTAACAGACCAGACAACGTAATATCCAACGAAACAAGCTAATACCAAAACAGTAATACCAAAAATAATGAAGTCGCTATGACCACCTGATGTATCTACGACAATCGACGCTAACTGACTTGCTTCATTTGCAATCTGTTGTGCTTTATAAGATAAATTTTCTAATTGATTTGAAATTTCTGACATATTGTCTCCTTTATTTAATTAGTATCTTTCCAGCTGAGCAAATCATCGTAGCTTTGATAATTTCATCGCTTTTGTTAATCATAGATTTTTTCTTATCTTCAAAATTCATTAATTTTAAGAAGTTGGAAATATTTTTGGAGAAAAGGCTTGAGGCATTGTTTGCAACTCTTCCAGGGACATTGGCATGACCAACAATTTTAAGACCGTTCTTTGATACTACTTTTCCGACCTGACTAAATTCACAGTTACCACCGGATTCAACAGCTAAATCAACGATAACTGAACCGTTCTGCATATTTTCCAACATTTCTTTTTTTAAAATTAAAGGTGCTTTTCTTCCAGGAATTTGGGCTGTGCATATCACAATATCCATTGTTTTAAGAGTATCAGCTAATAAAGCTTCTTGTTTTTTTTGATACTCTGCACTCATTTGCTTTGCATACCCACCTTTGGTTTCAGCATTTTTAGACTCTTCATCTTCAACCATAACAAATTTTCCACCAAGGCTCTCTACTTGTTCTTTTGAGGCTATCCTGACATCAGTTGCGT
>CABZNL010000005.1 GCA_902527045.1 uncultured Alphaproteobacteria bacterium
TTTATGGTTTTAAAGTGGGGTATAGATCTTTTTATAATAACCGTTCAAATGAGCTTATTTCAGAAATCAAAAGGTCTAAATGTAAATTATTCCTTGATTTAAAACTTCACGATATTCCGAACACAGTTAGCAGTGGGATAGATTCTTTGTCGAACATAAATCCTGATTTTCTTACCTTGCATATATCAGGAGGTAAAGAGATGATGAAAGCTGCGGTAAAATCTATTAAGAAAAATAAACTTAAAACTAAAATCTTAGGGGTAACTTTATTGACGAGCTTAGATGGAAAAGATAGCAAAAAAATATATAAAGAGGGAAGTACAAAAAAACTCGTAAAAAAATTTACTGAAATTGCTAATAATGTAAATATTCATGGCGTTATTTGCTCAGGTGATGACCTGAGAATTTTAGGAAGATTTAACAAATTAATTAAAATAACACCTGGTGTTAAAATGTTTGCTAGAAATGATGATCAAAAAAGAGTTACTTTTGCTCATAATGCTTTACAAGATGGTGCAAGCTTTGTTGTAATAGGAAGAGAATTAATAGAAAGTAAAAAACCATTAGAATTATTAAAAAAATATGGCGAACAACATAAAAATAAAAATTTGTGGACAAAATAATCCAGCCATTATTAATCACTGTCTTGATTTAAATATTTCTTATCAAGGTTTAATTTTTTATGAAAGAAGTCCAAGGTTTATAGATATAGAAACACTAGCTCTTGTTAATCAATATTTTAAAACACATAAAGAAAAATTTGTGGGTGTTTTTGTTAATCCATCAATTGATGAAATTAAAAATAAATTAGAAGTTTTTGATTTTGATACAATTCAACTTCATGGGAATGAAGATCAAAATTTTATAAGTGAAGTTAAAAGTAATTTTAAGAAAAAGATATATAAATCAATATCCCCACAAGATTTTAAAACAACTGGGTTAATTGATGTAGATCAGTTCCTCATCGAAGCCGAACCCTCTTCAAATCAGATGCCTGGAGGAAACAATAAAACTTGGAATTGGTCTGATTTTGAAAATATTAAAAATCTTCCTTATATTTTGTCAGGAGGTCTAAATGTCACTAATATAAAAAAAGCAATTAACTTAACAGGTGCAGATTTTGTTGATATAAACTCTGGTGTAGAGGAACAACCAGGTGAAAAAAGCCTTACTTTGATAGATGGCATCATTTCATCAATTTATAATTAATGAAAACATATAAACAACCTAGTACTATTGGCAGATTTGGTGAATTTGGTGGCATGTATGTTGCAGAAACTTTAATGCCCCTATTATTAAATTTAGATAAATCTTACAAAAAAATTCAAAAGGATAAAAAATTTAAAAAAGAGCTGAATGATCTTTTTAAAAACTATGTGGGGAGGCCATCCTCTTTGCACTACGCCAAAAATTTATCTAAGTTTATTAATGGACCAAAAGTATATTTTAAAAGAGATGAGCTAAATCATACAGGGGCCCATAAAATTAATAATTGCTTAGGGCAGATACTTCTTGCAAAAAAAATGGGTAAAACAAGAATTATTGCTGAAACGGGTGCTGGACAACACGGAGTTGCAACAGCTACCGTTTGTTCTCTTTTCGGACTTCCTTGTTATATCTTCATGGGTTCTAAAGATATCGAAAGACAAAAGCCAAATGTTTTCCGAATGAAGCTTCTGGGTGCCACCATTATTCCCGTTGAGTCTGGAAGTAAATCTTTAAAAGATGCGATGAATGAAGCTTTAAGAGATTGGATTAAAAATGTTAGAGATACTTTTTATATTATTGGATCCACTGCAGGTCCCCACCCCTATCCAAAAATGGTAAGGGATTTTCAATCTGTAATTGGAAAAGAGGCTAGAGAGCAAATACTAAAAGTTGAGAAAAAACTACCAGATTATTTGATAGCTTGCGTTGGAGGTGGATCAAATGCTATGGGTTTATTTTATCCATTTTTAAACGATAAAAAGGTAAAGATTATTGGAGTTGAGGCAGCAGGTAGAGGCGCTAAAACAGAAGAAACAGCTGCTACAATGACCTCTGGAACTCCTGGTATTTTACATGGTAGTTACAGTTATGTCTTACAAGACAACGATGGACAAATAAAAGAAGCTCATTCTATTTCTGCCGGTCTCGATTATCCTGGTGTAGGGCCTGAACACTCCCACCTAAAAGATATTAAAAGAGTTAAGTACTTTGGTATAAACGATAAAGAAGCCCTTGAAGCATTTCAAACATGTTCAAAATTAGAGGGAATTATCCCTGCACTAGAACCCTCACATGCTCTAGCCTACTTAATTAAAGCATTTAAAAATAAACATAAAAATAAAGTTGTAATTTTAAATATGTGTGGAAGAGGTGATAAAGATTTATTTACCGCAGCCAAAGCGATTGGGTTTGACGCAGATGAATAATTTAGACACTCTTCCTAAAAAAAAAATACTTTCATTGTTTATGACATGTGGATTTCCTACATTGTCTCAAAGTAAAAAAATCTTCAATGAAATACTATCTCATCAACCTGATGTTATTGAATTTGGACTTCCCTTTTCTGATCCGATGGCAGATGGGCCTATTATTCAAGAAGCAAATAAACTTGCACTTAGTTCAAACCTGTCAACACAACAATCATTAAATTTAATAAAAGAATTAAGTAAATCTAAAAACAATACTTCATTTGTTATTATGTGCTATTTAAATACTGTTCGCAAATTTGGTTTAGATAAATTCATTAAAAGTATAAAGAATATTGTTGATGGAATAATCATTGTGGATTTACCTTTTGAAGAAGAAAGTGAAATTAAAAAGTCTTTATCTAAAAATAATATTCATTTGATTAAATTAATCTCGCCGATGACAGATAAGAAAAGAGCTCAAAAACTTTTAAAGGGTTCAAAAGGTTTTATTTATTATGTATCAGCAACGGGAATTACTGGCTCAAATAAATTAGATTTCAAAGAAATTAATAAAAATGTTAAATTTCTAAAAAAGATGACAAATATTCCAGTTTTAGTGGGATTTGGTATAAAGTCAAAAAACGATGTACTCGAAATATCAAAAAAAACTAATGCTGATGGTGTTATAATTGGCTCTGCTCTTATACAAAAATATTTTGATTTAAAAATGGATCTTAATAAATATGTCATTGGTTTGAAAAAATTTATTCAAGAAGTAAAGATTTAAATGAACTGGCTTACAGATTTTGTTAAACCTAAGCTAAGCTCTCTTGTCACAAAAAGGGACTCACCCTCAGATCTTTGGACAAACTGTAATAAATGTAACTTAATGTTATATAAATCTGATCTTAAAGAAAATCTATTCGTTTGTTCTCATTGTGACAATCACATGAACATAGATGTGAATAGTAGACTTTTAAATTTATTTAATAATGATGCATACGAAATAATTGATATTCCTTTTGAGAATAATGACCCTTTAAAATTCAAAGATCTAAAAAAGTATTCCGACAGAATGAAAGATGCCCAAAAAAAGACTGATAGAAAAGATGCAGCCGTTGTTGCTAAAGGTGAGATTGGAAACACTCAAGTAGTAATTTTTATTTTAGATTTTAATTTTATGGGTGGTTCAATGGGCCAGTTTGTCGGGGAAGCTTTTAAGATTGGTTGTATGAAAGCTATTGAATCAAATTGTCCTTTTATTTCTGTTGCTTCTTCAGGTGGCGCTAGAATGCAAGAAGGTATAGTAAGTTTGATGCAACTTCCTAAAACGGTTGCTGCTGTAAATATGTTAGATCAAAATAAAATTCCATATGTCAGTGTTCTAACACATCCAACTACAGGTGGTGTTAGTGCTTCATTTGCCATGCTTGGAGATATCATTATTGCAGAAAAAGGAAGTATGATTGGTTTTGCTGGCAAAAGAGTGATAGAGGAAACGATTAAAGAACAGTTACCTGAAGATTTTCAAACAGCTGAATATCTTTTAGAGCACGGGATGATTGATATGGTTGTTCATCGTAAAGAATTAAATCAGTCTCTCTCAAAAGTTTTATCTTTTGTAAAAAAATAAGATCTTGCAAGATCCCATTTTTCAAAGACTACTAAAACTTCACCCTAAGTTTTCTGACCTATCTTTAGGAAGAATTAAAAAACTTCTTAAAAAAATAAATTTTGATGAGAGTTTATTACCAAAAGTAATTCATATAGCCGGTACTAATGGTAAGGGTTCAACAGCAGCAATTTTAAAGTCAATACTCAACCACCATGATTATTCAACACATGTTTACTCTACCCCACACCTAGTAAAGTTTAATGAAAGAATACAATTAAGATCAAAAGATATTTCCAATCAAAAGTTATTAAAATATTTAAGATATTGTGAAAATATAAATGAAGGAAATTTAATTACTTTTTTTGAAATAACTACAGCGGCAGCTTTTAAAGCTTTTCAAGATCATAAAGCTGACTATTTAATTTTAGAAGTAGGACTCGGCGGAAGGTTTGACGCTACAAATATAATCAAAAAATCAAAGTTTGCAGCCATTACTCCGATTTCATTAGATCATCAAGACTATCTAGGTACTTCGTTAAATCAAATCGCATTCGAAAAACTAGGTATTTTGAATTCAAAAAGTACAATTTTTGTTAACAGGCAAAAGTTAGGAGTAATGAATTATATTAAGTTACAACTAAAGAAAAGAAAATTGAATGCAGATATTTATAATGATGAATGGAAGATAAGATCTAAATTTTATATTTCTGATAATGTAAAAGTAGATATGTCAAAATTAAATTTATTGGGCTCACATCAATTAATTAATGCTGGATTAGGAATACATTTAGCAAAAAATATTTTAAAAGATGCATTTGATGCGGAAGTGACGCAAAAAGCATTAACAAATTGTCAATGGCCAGGGAGATTACAAAAAATTAAAAGTGGTGTGTTAACAAGAAAGATTAAAAAATTCAAAGATATTTATTTAGATGGATTCCACAATATAGATGGAATGAGAGCCTTGATTGCATCATTAACTAAAAATAAAAAAATATTAATATGCTCTTTTTTAAATAATAAAAAGTATTTGCAAATGCTTAATAGTTTGTCAAAACACTTTAATAAGATTTTAGTAGTGAAAATGGAAGAAGAAAATTCTATTACTAAAGAACTATTGCCCAAAAATCTCTCTTTATATTTTGCTGACTCTTTAGAGCAGTCTTTTAAAACTATAAATAAAATATCCTCAAAACAGACTTCTGTTTATTTTGGAGGTTCTTTGTATTTTATTGGTGAAGTTATAAAAAAGAATCAACCTCGAAAATTAATTTAGTTAATACAATTTTTTTTAAAGGCAATCTATTTGATCCATTTTTATAAGATAAAGGTAAAAAATTGTGATTAACCTTAATCCTCCAAAAAACCATTCTTGTGGTTTGACTGCAAGAATGGTTCTCCTCAAATCTTAGATTTATTTTTATAATACAATAATAAAGCTAACGTTTCGTATGCAATATTCCATAATTGTTTAAAAATTGGTAACTTTAATATTAACGATAAATATTTCCATCTGGGCATGGTATCCCACAAAATTAAAAATGACTCTGATCCTGAGATCAGCCTACCCTGATGGTAAACGTGCATTCTTCTGAATAAATCTTTTTTTGAAAGGTGATTTATATGTTCATCTCTGTCTTTGGAGATATCAACGTAGTTTATATCACATGTTTTTTTTTTATAATGACTTATTTCAGCATTACAAATATTACATGATCCATTGAAATATACTTTCATTTTAATTTGTACTTGGCGGCACTGTGCCATCTTTCATTAAATCGTAACCCTTTATAACAGCAGGTCTAAGTGCAATTTTATTATACCATCTGGTCAAATTTAAATATTTATTTAAACCAATATCGTGGATTGGATGTCGTGCAATCCAAGGGAATGTTGCAATGTCAGCAATTGAATATTCTCTTGCTAAATATTCATTGTTAGATAAATGATCATCCAAATTTTTGTAAATAGTTTCTGCTATTTTAAAATATCTTTGTTCTCCAAATTCACTTTTACCTGGGTTGTAATGATGAAATTGATGATGCTGACCTAACATTGGTCCAATATAACCCATCTGTGCCATCAGCCATTGAGTCGTTAAATTTTGATTTAAACCATAAAACTCTCCAGAGAAGTTTGCTAAATATATTAATATCGCACCAGATTCAAAGATAGTCTGGTTTTCATGTCTGAGTACAGGAATTTTTGAAAAAGGTGAGATTTTTTTAAAATCTTCATGGAACTGTTCACCTTTGTTTAAGTTAATAAATGTAATCGAGTAATTTTCGTTGATCTCCTCTAACATTATTGAAATTTTTCTAGCATTTGGAGTTGAGTCTGCAAATAACTCAAACATCTAAATAAGGCTCATAATGTATTTGTGAACAAAATATCCTATTACTAGCAAAGTTAATCCGATCAAGTAAATTAGCCAAAAATTCATATTAAGATTTTTTGCGAAGAAGAAGGGTAAGAAAAATAAATATGAGACAGGTACTCCAATTAAAATACTTTTAGCAAAAATTACAGTATTTTCGGTATTTTTATGCTCTAAGAAAGAGAAGGCAATGGCGATAATACTCGCGATTGGAAGAGCGATAATAAATCCAGATAGCTCTGGTCTTTTACCAGAAAGCCAGCTTGCAAATGTAATTATAAGTGCAGCTAGTATTACTTTAAGAGCAAAAATCATATTTAATATTTTATACTAATAAATAAAAATTAAAGATTATTTTCAGGAACTAAGAACGTTGTAGAGGCCCAGTCACTATGCCAAATTGGTTCTTGTTCATCAGGCTTTGATTTTAATGGATAAATGACAACTGAGTCTAATAGATACTCCTTACCTGGTTCTGTTTCAAAAGTAAATTTACCCTTCTCATCTGTTTTGACATTTGAAACAGATAATTTAGAGTTTTTATATTTTGAGAAAATTGTGATGAGGTTATTTGGTAGTGGTTTTTTTTTATAATATAAAGTTGCACTTATTTGATTAGAGTCAAAATTTGTATAAGGGTTTTGATCTAAAACAAATTCAAATAAAAGTCCTGTTTTTTTATCTTTTCCTTTACTAGCACTACTTGTGGTAATTAAAGATTTTGCATAACGCCGATAACTCTCCATAAAATTACTTTGGGGGAAGTCTTTATCTAAATGAGTTTGAATTAATTGTTCATAACCCTTTTCAGAAACAAAATCCTTAAATTTTTGAAATTTTTTGTAATTTACAAATTTATCAGTAGTTTCGTGATAAATAATTAATAAGTCTTCCAACTTTGTCTTTGTGTTTAATGCTGGTACATCTCCAAGTATACCTTTGACTTTTTCTTTTTTATTTTTAGACCCAGATAAAATTTTAAAAGTTTTAAAATCTTGTGGATTATACATTAAGGCCATACCTTGAAATTCTTGTCCCACTCTCAAGTGAGCATTTATTATGTTATCATTAATCTGGTATTTAGTTGGCTCAATCCAAAATTCGTGAGCACTTACCTGAACAATGCAAGCAGTGAGGAATGAAAAAACATAAAGAATTCTTAATTGAACTTTGGTAAACATGACTAAATGATAAAGTACTTATTCTTTTTAATTCTTCTATTAAGCCCTCCTCTGCATACACATGAAATTAAACCTGCGATCGTAGATATTACCATTATAGAGGAAAATGCTTCAATTGAATTTAAATTGAATGCTGAAACTGTGCTGTCTGAAATTGATGCTTCGGTTTATGTTGATACAAATAATTCTCCTCAGTCTCAAAAATATGACCAATTTAGGGCCTTTTCTGTTCAAGAAATAGAAAAGTTAGTATTTAAAAATAAGTCTAAATTTATTAATAAGATCCAAATCAATAACGAGAGTGAGATCATACCTCTCTTACTAAATAAAGTAGAGACGTTTGATGAGACAAACGAAGAGATGCCGAGAGATACTGTTTTATATCTCAATTTCGATATCAAAGACTTTTCTACGTTTACAGTTCAATTTGATAAAAAGATAGGACCTGTTGTAATTAGACAATTTGAAGATTTATCAAAAGAGTCTGTCTTGTTTACAAGTTATTTACAGCCAGCTGAAAAATCGCCCCTTTTATCACAACAGTCACAATCCTCAGTAGGAAAAACAATAATTGAATATTTAATTCTAGGAATAGAGCACATTGTTCCTAAAGGGCTAGATCATATATTATTTATTATAGGTATCTTTTTTTATGCAATTAAATTTAAACCTCTATTACTTCAAGTTACCATGTTTACACTGGCACATTCTATTACACTAATTCTTGCTAGTTTTAATTTAATCTTTATCCCTGCAGTAATTGTAGAACCCTTGATAGCTCTATCTATCAGTTATGTCGCAATAGAAAATATTTTTCAAAGACGTTTGATTGTTCCTCGTTATGTCATAATTTTCATCTTTGGATTAATTCATGGCTTAGGTTTTGCTTTTGTTCTTGGAGATATCGGTTTGAATACAAGTCAACTGGTAATAAGTCTGATTTCATTTAACGTTGGAGTTGAAGTAGCTCAAATAGCAATCATTATTCTTGCATCAATTATTTTTATTCTACCCTCACGTCAAAGTTGGTATCGAGCATTTTTGCAAATTCCTATTTCTGTTATAATCTCCTTAATAGGTTTATATTGGTTTATTGAAAGGGTATTCTTTTAGAAGTCTACTTTTATAGTTCCTAAAATTGCTAAAGATTTATCTGCAATCACAATTTCACCAGAGTTTGGATAATAATCAAGAAAGCCGCCGATGATCACATAATGCGTGACGAAAATTAGGTTCCCCCCACTATCGTCCCATCTATTAATAAATTCACTCAATTCCAACATTTGTTTTGTGTGATTTTTTTGGTACTTACCAGAAAACGTTGAGTTTAATGCACTAAAATTCTCAAAATCTCCAAACGCATACCGAGCTGTATCTTGGCAACGGCACCACTGACTAGAATAGACAAAGTCTACCGGTATAGAATATTCAATAAATAATTTGCCAATTGTTTGGGATTGACGAATTCCTTGTTGATTTAAATTTCTTTGTGTTGAGCAGTCTTCTAATTCAAAGTTATCAGGATCTCCACCCCCTGGAGCGTAAGCATGACGAATAAAAACTACTTTACCACCATCTTTTAGCAAATTCCAACTGGTCTCGTTGGAAAAAGAATGGGGGGTAAATAAAAAATAAAAAAGTAGAAAAAAATTAATAACTCTCATTGTTGAGAGTGATACTGATGATAAGCTTGTTTTTTAACGTCATTCCAATACTGATCTGCTTCTTCAGCTGTATATTTCCCATAAAGTTGCATCCAAAGTTCAGTGGTCACTAAAGTCAAGGCCTCGTCTTTCTCTTTCCATTCATCATAGAACCAATGGTCCATCGAGGGCTCGACTCCTTTTTGAGAGAAATATTTTGCCTCTGAGTGTTTTCCATAAGTCTCTACGGACATTATTTTAGGAGCAAATTCTACGTCTTCAAAAAAACGTATGCGAGCAATATCATCGTCAGTTAAACCACTAACCAATATTCCATCAACGCCCATGTAGTTATCACCAAAAATTATAACTGGGAAATTCTCGTCAATGACAAGGCGTAGTTCACTTTTAGGTGCAAAAGCAGGAGTTATATCTAAATGGTTAGATGTCTTTCCAATAACTTTTTCTAAAACTGAAATAGAACGAAGTGTGCCGTAAAAAAAATAATTACCCATAATCGTTTTAAAAGAATTCTGGAAGTGTTACTTGCTTTATTTTCATTTCTTCAAGGAGTATGCAAATTTGTTCAGATATTTCAATACTATTTGGTGTATCGCTATGTACACAGATTGAATGTATATCTGTTTTTAAAGTATCCCCTGCGCGAGTAATAATTCCTTTTTGTATGAGCATTGCTCGAACGTGTTCACTGGCACTTTTGGGGTCTGTGATTAATGAACCACTTACAGAACGAGGTGTGAGTGTGCCATTACTCTCGTAAGTACGATCTGCAAAAATCTCAAGAGTAGTAGCAGTGTCACTCTCCGAACTCATTTTTGCAAGTTCACTTAAAGCTGGCGCAAGTAATATCAAAGAAGGGTAATTTTTTTTTAAATAGCCTACTATTTCAGCAGAAAGATCTTGGTCAATACAAGCCATGTTACTGAGAGCTCCGTGAAGTTTGATATGAGTCACTGTAGCACCCATTTCTAATGCAAGGTTATGAATAAAAAGTAATTGATCGTTGAGAATTTCATGGATGAGTTGCTTGTTCCAATTAATTTGTGACCGTCCAAAGTTGTCTCTATCTAAAAAAGAGACGTGAGCTCCAATTGAAACATTTTTTGTATTACAATAACTAAGTGCTTTAGAAACAACTTCTTTTGAACCCCCATGAAATAAACAGGAAATATTGGCAGAGCTAATTTTGTCTATTAGTTGCTTATCAACAGACTCATAAAAACTATGATTTTTTTCTGCTATATCAGAATTAAAATTAATTTTATTCAAATGCACCAAAGTTACATTAAGATATTAGTGTGTATTTCAAAGGAATAAATTCTTATGGAGACCGAGGGATGGTCTTAGATTTTGGAGATGACTCCTCAAAATCTATATCGATAGAGGTGAATAAAGCATTTTCCACTATTTCAAATCTTGGACTGCCTTTACTTAATATAATTCCTTCATTTAATAAAATTGTAATCATTTTTGAAAATTCGCAAATACGCGATCAAAATAAAGAAAAAATTACTTTAGAGATGAGTGAGATAAAATCTCAATCTTATAAAAGTGCCAATAAAACATGGAAAATACCTGCCTGTTATGATGAAAGTTTCGCTTTAGATTTAAAGTTAATTCAAAGACTTCATCAGATAACAAAAGAAGAGATAATAAATCTTCATACCTCTGAGAGTTACTATACTTATTATATAGGCTTCATGCCTGGATTTCCGTATCTGGGCGATATCCACTCTCAATTAATTACACCGCGATTAGCCACTCCAAGAATTAATATTCCTGCTCGATCCATTGGAATAGCTAAAAACCACACTTGCATATATCCAAAAATATCACCAGGTGGCTGGAATATTATCGGACAAATACCCTTCGATATATTTGATCTTCAAAACCCTAACCCCTCTCTTTTTTTACCTGGAGACAAGGTAAGTTTTTACTCTGTCAACCACAAAGAGTTTCAGCAAATCCAAAAGAAACATTTTTCAATTAATGAATTGATCAAGGAATACTCCTCATGAACTCACTTGTGATCACCCGTACAGGGACTCATTTAACTGTTCAAGATTTCGGAAGATTTCATTATCAACACTTAGGGGTTTCCCCAAGTGGTGCTATGGACCAACGAATTATTAAAGAATTAGAAAAAATTATACCACTCCATCATAATCAATTTATTGAATTTGCCTATGTGGGACCATCAATAAAAGTAAAGGAGGGCTCTGTAAAAATTTGTGTAGGTGGAAATTGTAATATGAATATACAAAAAAATAATGGTACTCAAATTATGTGTCAACCTTATAAGAGTATAAATTTATTTGAAGGGGATGAGTTGAATATTCATAATACAATTGAAACTGTTTATGGTTACATCGCAGTTGAACATGGGCTTGGGTTAAATCCTTGTTTAAAAAGTTTCTCTACAGATACAAGGGCGGGAATTGGCTCTATCAATAGGCCGTTGAAAGTTGATGATACCTTTGAAATTCTGGAAGATGTAAGTTCATGGGATCATCTATCCATACCAAACCCTACTTACAAAAAGGAGACAAACTTTAAAGTTTATCCTGGTCCACAACTTCAATTTTTTACAGATCAAGCTCTACAATCGTTTATTAGCAATACTTTTACAATATCAGCTCAAAGCGATCGGATGGGTATCAGGCTCAAAGGAGAGGCGATCCTCAGCTCTGAGTCACACGATATTTTGTCTGAGGGTATTTTACCGGGGTCTATTCAAGTACCCAGTGATGGGCAGCCTATTGTATTGATGCGAGATATCCCCTGCACTGGTGGATATCCAAAGATTGCAATTTTAAAAGAGAAAGATATTTCCAAAATCTCTCAACTTCCTCCTGGAAGCCAAATTACGTTTGATTTACAAACAATCTATTAGCCAAATTTGTATGTATAATTAGAAATGAAAATTTCAAATATTCAAGATCTCATTCCCTCATCGACTAAGTCAAATAGTGCTGTTGCCTCAAGGCAAGATGCTTTAGAAAAATTTAACTCTTTTAATCCTGCACTCTATGCAAAGACAAGAAATTTTCTCAATGGACAAATTTCTAGATTATCTGCTCACATCAAATATGGAATTATTTCAAATAAAGAGATTTATGAACATGTTCGAGATAAATATGCTTTTAATGAAAGCGAAAAATTTATCCAAGAATTAGCATGGAGAGATTTTTGGAGAAGTTACGCCTATCATCATCCCGATCAACTGTGGACAGATGTGGAAGAATATAAAACAGGATTTCAAGCACATGAGTATCAAGATGACTTACCTGAAGACATCACATCTGCAAAAACTCCAACACAAGTAATCAATGTTTTTATCGATCAGCTTCTTACTACTGGATATTTGCATAACCACTCACGTATGTATTTGGCCTCTTATATTGTTCATTTTAGAAGAGTGAAGTGGCAGGCAGGAGCAAAGTTTTTTCTCAGTCATTTACTAGACGGTGATATTGCGAGTAATAACTTTTCTTGGCAATGGATAGCGAGTACTTTTGCAGGAAAGCCTTATATTTTTAATTTAGAAAATGTCCATAAATACTGTCACCGCTCAATTGAGATTATAACTGAGAAAAACCAAGAAATAGATGGAAGCTATGAGGAGATTAGTTCGAGGCTCTTTCCCAATTTATGAACCTAGTTTATTTATATGATGAGTTCATGAGAGTGCCTCTAGGCATTGAAGGAAATCCTGTATACATCTTTGACAATACCTTGAGTGAAGGCTACGAACTTAGTAAAAAAATCATTGAAAATAGATACTTTTTGGCCAAAGAGGCAGGAGCTGAGGTATATCAGGGAAACACATATGAGATATTGCAAGAAATCAATAATCAAAATCCCATTTCAAAAATCACAACCAAAGCTACTTTTAGGCCTGTGTACCAAGAACTATTTCAAAAGCTCGGTGATGCGTATGACGTGGAGCAATTGCCCGATTACTTCTTGTTACAAGACAATTATCTTCATCCTGCAAAAAGATTTTTTCAGTATTGGAACAAAATCAAGAAAAATTTAAAATACTAGAGATGGCAGAGAAGTGTAAATACTGCGAGGGAGAATTATCCGTCATGGATAGCGTCTACATTGAGTCTGAAATTCGAACAGCCCCAAAGAAAGTACAAAACCTAATTAAAAGTCATCACAATCTTGTCTGCTATATGTGTTACAAAAAGCTAAAAGCAATCAAAGTCATCAACACTGAAGATAAAAATAAAAAAATTAATTAAAGTTTTTTTACTGTTTCTCTTAGTTCGTACTTTTGAATTTTACCAGTTGACGTTTTTGGCAAGACTTGGAATACAAAAGTTTTGGGCATTTTAAAACCTGCTAAATGCTCTCGGCAAAATTTCTTGAGCTCATCTTCCTCAACTGTTTGACCGTCGGCCAATTCTATAAAAGCACAGGGTGTCTCGCCCCACTTTTCATCGGGTCTCGCGACAACCGCTGCTAGTGATACGGCAGGGTGCCTTGTAATAATATTTTCGATTTCTACTGAGGAGATATTTTCACCCCCACTAATAATGATATCCTTTGATCGATCTTTAACTTGGATATATCCACTAGGGTGCATTACTGCCAAGTCCCCTGAGTGAAACCATCCACTTTTCATAGACTCTTGTGAGGCCTCTTCATTTTTATAATATCCCATCATCACAGTATTTCCTCGTATCATAATCTCCCCCATGGTTTCTCCATCAGAGGGAACGGGTTCGAGCGTATCGGGATTCATAACAGATACCATTTCAGTGTGCGGATAGCGAACTCCTTGATAAGCTTTCAACTCAGAGCGCTTATCTTCTGCTAAACTATTCCATTCCTTATTCCAAGCACAGTGAACAACGTGACCGTAGGTTTCAGTGAGCCCGTAAACATGCATAACCTCAAAGCCCAAGGACTCCATTTTTTGAAGAATTGAACTGGGCGGCGGGGCTCCCGCAGTCATCACATAAACCTTGTTTTTCAATGCTTTTTGATCTTCAGCTGGGGCGTTGGCGATCATATTTAAAACAATCGGAGCACCTCCAAAATGCGTTACATCATATTCATCAATCAGTTCAAAGATTTCTTTAACGACAATATTTCTAATAAATATTACACGGGCGTGCAGCATAGCCAGAGTCCAGGGATATCCCCACCCGTTACAGTGAAACATGGGAACGGTATATAGGTAGGTCAGGCGGTTAGGCATGTTCCAGGCGCTAATGCTACCCATCGACATCAAATATGATCCTCGATGATGGTAAACGACACCTTTAGGGTTTCCTGTCGTGCCCGAAGTGTAGCTCAGTGAAATTGCTTGCCACTCATCATCTGGTCTAATCCATTCAAACCCTTCGTCACCTGTTTCTAAAAAACTCTCATATTCTAATTTTCCTATTGCAGGTATATCTCCAAGGCCCGCTTGTTTGTCATCAATGTCAATGACCATGATCTCCCTGTCAACTTGTGCTATAGCATCCACAACAACATTGTGAAATTGTCGATCTACAATAAAAACTTTACAGTCACTATGATCTAGGATGTAAGCAACAGTTCTGGTATCCAGTCGAGTATTAATTGTATTCACAACACCCCCCGTCATAGGAACAGAATAGTGTGCTTCAAACATTTCAGGTGTATTGGCTGCCATAATAGAGACAACATCCCCCTTACCAATTCCTACTTTTGTTAAAGCGCTTGCAAATCGAGTACATCGGTCATAAACCTGTCTCCAAGAATATTTTCTTTCTTTGTATACTAAAGCTTCGTAGTCGGGATAAACGTCTTTGATACGATCAAGGAAACTGATAGGAGTTAAGGGAACAAAGTTTGCATCATTTTTATGCATTCCTTGTTCAAAATTGCTCATTAGTTTTTTAGTCTTCTCCCTGTAGACAACATTGCATGGATCCTATCCCTCGTCTTATTGGATTGTATTAAATTTATCAAAGACTGTCGCTCTAAATTATATAAGTCTGCTTCGCTCAATTCGTTTGATTTGGTTGTGTCTCCACCACTAAGGACGTCCGCTAAATGCAGACCAATATCCACATCGTAGCCAAAAATAATGTTTTTTTGCTCTAAACCTAACAATACTTGGTGCATTTTCTCTTTTACTTCATGGCCGCTAAGAACGAACTTTGGCTTTTCTGGAGCGAAGTAATCCTCTTTTAAAACAGATACTTGTTTGAACGCTTCGACTAAAAGATTATCTCGGTTCAAAACAAAAATATCACTGTCTAAGAAAAATTTGTGCTTTTTAGCTTGGAGTGGAGAGTGTGCCATTAGCCCATACCCTATAATATCAAATACTTGAAGGGCTGCTAGATCGTGATCGCTTGTATATTTGTCGTCTTGCACCCATCTCCATAACAGTTCTTTACAACCTCCTCCCCCAGGAACCAGACCCACACCTGTCTCGACTAGGCCCAGCGTACTATTCATGTGAGCGACCATTTTAGAAGTTTGGCATGCCACTTCAAAACCTCCTCCAATAGCTAATCCTGCAACAGCACTGACTGTAGGCTTGGTTGCGTATTTCATTTTTTTACATGCAGATTGGAAATCTGATAGGTATTTATCAATCCCTTTCCAGTCTTTCACGTCCGCTAAGCCTATCATTGTATTTAAATCAGCACCTGCGGAGAAATTCATTGCCTCATTATAGACGACAAGGCCTTGATAATTATCTTGCTCAAGGCGATCAACTGACTCCTCTAATATTTTCATCGCGTCTGCATTCAGAGCGTTAGCCTTGGTATGGAATTCACAACACAATATTTTTTGTTCACGCGGCTCATCGGTAAACTGCCATATAGTAGCTGCAAAATTTCTAGATAAATGATTAGCGTATTTTTTATGATCACCTAGTCGACGAATGTCCTCTCCTCTGGAGATAAACTTCATACCTGCCTCATGATCATAAGCTCGTGAGGAGGTGGTGTCGTAAGGCTCTTGTTTAAGTCCAATCATGGATTTTAATAATTCTGGGACTTCTTGTTTTTCATCCTGAAGTCGTTGAACAAATTTGGTGAGCCCGTACTCATTCAATAATTCAAATGGCCCCTCATTCCAATTAAATCCCATACGAAGTGCATCATCGATGTCTGTCACATTTGATGAAACCTCAGGGATGCAAAAAGCGCTGTAATTAATGATTTTAGCAAGTACAGCGAAAGCATATCGGCCGTACTCACTATCGTCATCAAGAAGGGCGTTAATCCCCTCTTTCTCAACTCTTCGAGCAATTTCTAAATCGACTTTATCGAAATCATAATAACTCATATCTGAGGTGTTCATCGCCTTGACAATTTCATCATCGTCAATGATTGTAGTTTGGTAAAAACCACCCGGTCCCTTATTTCCATTATACCCTTTTTCAAGTAATTTCTCGACTAAAGGATGAGGTGCGACCACATCCATGAAGGGATCATTTTCTTGTAATTCTTTTTTAAAGCTTGCAAGCACATCTTTCATCAGATCAATTCCAATGAGGTCATACAATCCAAACACACCTGTTTTAGGAATTCCTAAAGGTCGACCGAATAATGCATCAGCGATTTCTACTGGAAGACCTCGCTCTAACGCTTCATACATCGCGACCTGCATCGCGTACACACCAATACGATTACCTATAAAGCCTGGGGTGTCGTAACAGTTAACAATTCCTTTACCCAGTTCGTTTTGACAAAAGTCTCGTAGGCCACTCATCTTATCTTTGTTCATCGTTGGTGTCTCAACAATCTCTAATAATCTCATAAATCGAACGGGATTGAAAAAGTGTGTAATACAAAAATCAGCTTTCATGGAATCTGACATTTCTTGAGTTAAAATTGAAAGAGGAATAGTAGAGGTGTTAGATGATATGATGGAGTTGGGGCTACGAACTTTATCTATTTGAGAATAGAGCTTATGCTTAATGTCTATCCGCTCAACAACTGCTTCAATCACCCAGTCTGCATCTTTAATTTCATCAAAATCATCTTCGAGGTTACCAGGTTTAATATGTTCTAGACGAGACCGCTCTACTAAAAGTGGAGGGTCTGATTTTTTAATAATGTCAATGGCGTTTTCAGATATTTGGTTTGGCTTATCTTTGCCTTTGAGATCAAGCAGAACTACTTGTCTATTAGAGTTAGCAAGGTGGGCAGCAATACCAGAACCCATCGTTCCAGCTCCAATAACTACAATTTTATTAAATTTGTTCATAATAATAAGACAGGGATAATAGCAAAAAAGTTAATTAAGTGTAGTTATATTTCTTTTTGAAATCTCCCAAAATTTTGGCGCAGCCGGATCAGGAGTCGAACCTGCATCTTCCCTTCCCGCAAGAAATCTCAGTGTGGGACGCTTTTCCATTTAAGCTAAGGCCGCATAGGTAAAGTTGAAATTCATGAAAGATATTATTTTCCATATTTAGGAACTACTGGGGGCTCGGGTTCTTCAGGTATCGTGCACTGCTCTTTGTTGGCAGGCAATTCATCAAAGGGGCGTGTTACCCAGATGTGCGAGGAGATAATATCGCCGTTTTCATTTTGAAAGCATTTCTTACCAAAATGTAGTTGGCTGTGGTTTTGTTCATCAGCGACATACAAGAATAATACTGCTGCGAGGAAGTGTAAAAAAGTCATGATTTTAGTCCTTTCTGGGAATAATTGAGATTTGCCATGATGGGATCAGGTATTTTTTTGCAGTGCTTGTGCGCTCTATCCATGGCTTCTTCTACTTGTGGCATGGCCCACTGAATTGTTGGTAAGTCTATAAATGTTCTTAAGGCAACTGGCTCCTCTACAGGAACATCGGTGACTGTTAAACGCGAGCGTTTATGAAAAGTATAATATTCTTTGATGGTTTCATGCCCATAGGGCCCCATCCCTATTAAAATCATGTGTCCGTTTTTGTAGGGGTATATTTCCATAACCATCCCCGTCGTGGTATGGCCGTTTTCCAGGAGCTCAATTTCTTTATCGATTAGTTTTGTGAGATCCGGGTGAGTAGATAACGTAAATAATTCAAAAAATTGGAGAACGCGATCACAATTATTTTTAGTCATGACAAAGATAATATTTTCTGAGTCCTCGATATCTCCACTGCGTTCGATTGCAATCATTTCCTCCTCCAGTAATTGAATATTCCAGCCATGAAATTTTTCCAAGGTCATCGCGGAGGCTGTGGTAATAAAAAAGGAAGAGCTAAGTATTAATATTAAATATTTTCCTCTTTGTACTACGGCGTATTTGGAGGATGAAACAAGCCGCAGCACAGAAAGGAACCATGAAAAAACCACCTCAATGCCTCCTCTCCATTTTTTATGTTTGTCATATAAACCCTTGGTAGGAAATGACTTAGAGAAGGAGTAACTAGAAAACAGAAAGGAAGAGAGAGGTCTTTGCACTGAAGACTAAAGTATTAAATTTTAGAGATAAAGATTGGGGAGAAATTAATTAAATTTAGACAGCAATACTTGCTCCAGGCATATTCCAATTATTTGTGATCCCCCACCATAAAAGAACCATGAGAAGATGATAGGTTATTGGAACGAACCATCGAAGTTTCCTATCAATTGTATTGTAGAGACCAGTTTGCTGATCTCTATGATAGTCCCAGTAACTCCATATGGTAATCATGGTAGATAAACCTGCAAACAGGTATGAGAGCAAAATCCAGGCATCTAAAACTGTGATATAGTTTAATTTTGGGACATCATCCCCAAACACAAAGTTATAGGCAACAAGCGTTAACAAGCTTCCCATTGAAACTGCCAGCTTTGACTCAAGTTCTCTTGCTCGGATGTAAAATACACTAAAGGATAAATAGACGAGAAAGATTACAGGGAGAATAATCTTCAAGACGTAGTAAAAAGATTTACGGTTAAGATCAAAACTGTAATCGAGTGTCTGGAGTACTCCTTGCCCGTAAAGTTGAGTGTCACAGCAGTTTAGACGATGGTCATTAATTTTCCATTCATACAAAATATCATTGCCTTGGCTGATAGTAATCTCTGGGTTATAACGTGGGGGGGCGCTTAGATCAATATCCTGAAATATAAAATCTGCAGATGTAGAAATATCATCAAAAGGGAATTTTCTAAAGTCTGAGGAATTAGTTACCTGATAATTGATTTGCTGCTTTAGGATAAAATTAAATGGAACAGATTGATCATTTGTAATCAGTAAGCTTTTAAAGGTGACATCGTTTATAAAAGATCCTGCTTGTGTAGTTTCAAATGTGGGATACCAAATTTTTTGTAAAATATTTTCAAGCTCCGCTGACTTTCTATAAATACATTTAATGGGTGATTTATCAAGATCTGTTAAATTAAAGAAATTATGAATTAGATCTTCATTTTGCCACTGCAAGTAAACCTCTAAATTTAAATTTGACTTGCTGCTTTGCTGAGTTACCTCAAAATCATTTAAGATAATATTTGCTTCAACTATGGGGTGGCCTAAGTAAGGAATGCGTTTCAGGTCGATTATCTCTTCCTCCCCGTCTTGGTGTTGAACGGTTAATGTGAGGTCTCTCATTGCTGAAGTCTCTAATAAGTTAGACAAGTAGAGATGAGCATCGCTGTCATCAAAGGCAACTGGTTTTTGATCAACCGCCAAAATACGGTCTCCGACCTCAAGAGGGGTATTAAAAGCATAGGAACCGAAGCGTTTTTTGCTGATAATTGGTTGATTTTGCTCAAGAACCACACCGCTGTCGTTATAAGCTAACCGGATGTTAGATGTTTCTCTGAAGTCTTTTTTTAGGAGCCGCTCACAAATCTCTGCTCCCCAACTCACGCTGGAGAGGAAAACCCAGACACCTAAAAAAATCCCCCTTAGTAACAAGCTAGATTGATTTTAACACACTCTTAATTTTACTCAACTGATCATCCAATTTTTGGATGTCTTGATAGATTTTCTCTTTTTCATGAGGAACTATTTTTGCTCCCCCAGAGCTCTTCTCATCCATCGACTCACGCACCGCGTCCATTAAATCCCCCAGTCTTCCTCCGATCGCCAATATCTCTGATTGCACCTCACTTTCGCTTGCAGGTTTTTCAGGTTGCGCAGTTGCCAGGTAATCTTTCAGGAAATTACTAAAAGGAGTTTTTTGATAAATTTTTTGCATGGCATGTTCTAAGAGAATGACAGTTCTAAATTGGATGTTCCTTTCATGGTCATCAGGATCGGCACACTTGTAGATATATGATTTAGACTTACCAGTAATCTCTTGGATGTCTTGATCACTGAGATTTTTTAGGACATCTTTAAGGGTGTGTTCGATGGTGATAATTTCTTTGGTTTTAGACATACCCCACTATAGCAATTTATGATAAGGGGGTAATCAATAATCTATGTCCAAAAGTAAAAAAGCTTTGGACTATTTTAAAAAATACTTTTTCTCATGATAGGGGTATGAAGTCTAATTATATTACCCCTACTTTAACTGGAGGATCCTCCTCCGATAAAAAATTTGAACCCCAATACCTAAGTAATATCGAGGAGTATTTGCGCTGCCTCGCTCAAATCAGGCTAGATAACAATATTTCAGTTGAGGATGTAATGCAGCATTTGAATTACTCTCGTAGCACCCTTGATGCTCTTGAAAATGGTGATCTGGAATTTATCCAGTATCCTTTGAACTACTTCTTTACTAGGCAGTATGCCTCTTTTTTAAAGGTCCCCTTTCCTCAGCAATTCCTAATGAGCCATTTCAAGCCAGGAGAGAAAAAGTAATGAGGGCTCTATTATTATTATTTATCAGTATTTTTTTAACTAATTGTACGTTGAAGGCTGAGAGTAACTCCATTCACCATGAGTTTGATAACTGGATACATATGGAGGCTAAGGAAGATAATCTCGATTTGGTCTTTAGTTTGGAGAACAGTGAACGGATGATTATTTTCATCGTCGATCCCAACTTAAGTTGTGATGCTCGGTTAGTTTACACTAATCGTGAATTTGAGCCCCAGGATTTTAACGTCATGAGCGGTGAAACTTTCGATTGGAATCTCTCAGGGCAGACATACGAAGGCAAAGATGCCAGTCGATTAAATGCGGATGGATATGTTCGGTGGGAGCTAATGAGTTTTTACAAACATCACTTCTCCAAGCTTGAAGATTTGTTATCTAAAAGAGGGCAGATTTCATTTTCAATCAACGACCCTCTCAATAGATTTGAAAAACAGGAAATACAAATGAAAGCCAATGGACTTAGTTCTGCTCTTGTTAGTGCCCTTGATACTTGCCAGGGGTGGACATGATAAAAAAATTATTATGTTTATTCTTATTCATGAGTTGGTCTTTACCTATAAAGGCAGAAAATAAGTCTGCAGCAATTTATGTGCTTGGTAGTTTAGATAATGACATAAAACAATTATTTAAAGAAACTATTGACGACCAGATACACAGTTATGCTCAAACAATCAGCGAAGGACCACAATCTAATATTTATGTCTTTCCTTATCGCAGTCAAGATCAGTGGCAAGTGGTAAGCCTGCACGTAGAAGGCAATGAAAAGCATACAGACCTTCTTGGTCTTTCATTCGAGGGTCCCCCACTTCGATCTTTAGATGAAATCCGCCAGCTAGTCGGTCTAGATGGCTCCCTTAAATATATCGGTTGGAGTAGCTATGATGAGCTCCCTCCAGAAAAGGTTTTTATTGCTTCCAAAATTATCGCTCAAGATTATCTATACTTGTATTTTTAACAAAGCCTCTGTGAGCGTTTTACTCTTTGTTTGCTTGATGTCTTTTCAAAGTGGTTTTGTCCCTTTAGTGGTCACAGTGGGTGTCTTATTATATAAGTGTGTGATCTTATTTTTTTACTTAACCTACGATCATCAAAAATCATCAACTCCATCGATAGCTGAAACCACCATTAATGACTCAATATAGCGCTTTTTACTACAATCGTAGCAAATCGTAATCATTTCATCGTTGATTTTATTAATATATTTCTTTGAGACCTCTTTGTAATCCCCGCATTCTGTACACTTACTATAAGGGATTTCACTACTTTGAATTAAGTCCTCTTTCCCGTTCCACCATCCCATAAATTATCATTATCATAATTATTGATTGGGCTTTGATAGAAGTTATGCATTAATCAAAAAAAGTTGTTAGTAATTTATTTAGTCAATTGATTGATTAAAATATTGAGGTCACTGGTGAAGGTTTTCTGATCAATAGAAGTATCAAGATACATGGTACAATAATGATTAACGAAGTGATATTCAAGGAATTCCATTACATTTTCTTCGCCATTCCAAGATTGGTTAAAATCCTCAGATGCTTGGAAAAAAGAGTTTAATGACTCCTCGGAACAATCACTCCAAAAAGCAGGACAGAAGTTAGTTCCGTCTCCTTTAAATAGATTGATGTATGCATCCAACACTAGAATTTCAAAATTAGGGTAATTAATTTTTTTGTATTGACTGATATCAACACTACTTAGGTCAGTTAAAAACTGTTTTGATGGGGAGTCATAATACAAGTCATAGTTTAAACCTTTTGCTCCTTCAAAATTTTCATTGAAGAAGAGTATAATTTGATTTCGTGTCCCAATCTCTTCAATTGGGTCCAAGGACCAGTAAACTTCTTCTAAATAACCAACACAGTAATCTTGGTCCAAGGAATTAGAAAATAATTTTGATGAAATTAAAATAGTAAATATGAAAATGAAGAGTTTTAAATACACTATAAATACTTATCAATTGAAAAAGCTGGATTGTTTGGTGTCTCACCGTTTACTAGCCCTGAGATTACTTTTCCAGTAACAGGGCCTAAAGTCCAACCTAGGTGATTGTGACCAAAGCCGTAGTAAAGATTTTCAAGTTTTGGGGACTTGCTAATAATTGGTAAACAGTCTGGAAGGGTCGGCCTATAGCCTAACCATGAATTTTGATAATCTTGAAGTTTTGGAATGAGTTGTTTAGCGTAATGATTAATGTATTTTAGCCTAGATTCATTAATCTTTTTCTTTGTACCCGCTAGTTCTACTGTTCCCGCAGCTCTAATTCCATATTCAAGAGGGGTCAAGTACATGCCGGATTCTACCAAACAAGTTGGGCGAGTTAAATAATCTTGCATTCCAAGAAATTCTAAGTGGTACCCCCTTTCTGTTTCAAGGGGTATCCTTTTATTTTCTAGTTGACTGACTAAATCCTTTGAAAAGGCACCACTGCAAATAATCAAGCAATCAAAATCTCGATTTTTAATCTTAAATTTTCCTTGACTAGAATTTATTGAGAAAACCTTCTCCTTTAAAAATTGCCCACCTTTTTCAAGAAACTTCAAAAATAACTTATTTAATATTTTATCTGGATTTAAAGTATGGTGGGCGCGAGGGAAATACCATCCCCCTTTAATACTTTTACTTAAATTTGGCTCTAGATCCAAGATCTCAGCTGGAGAGAGACTTATTTGTTCAACATTATTTTTTTTTCTAACTTCTATTTGATCAGGAGTTGGCTTTTCTCTCTCATTAATCCAAACATATAAAACTCCTTTATGAGTGAGTAAGTCTGTGGCACCAATCTCAGTCAATAAGGTTTCATAAGATGGTAAGGCATCTTTTAAAAGGCTTGTCATTTGCTCTGCTGTATAGTTCATTGATTTTGAATTACAGTTTTTAAGAAATTTAACAATCCAAGGGAGCATTTTAGGCAAATAAGACCAACTTATTTGTAGAGGTGAGTCACTATTAAAAATATAGCGCAATAAATTTCTCCAAATATCTGGTTGGTTAAGTGCTGGAACTCCATAATCTGCAATGACGTTGGCATGCCCCCTCGAGGTTCCTGAGCCTGGATCGTTTTGATCAAAAATTGTAACAATATGACCTGAGGACTGTAAGTAATAGGACGTACTTAGTCCAACGATTCCTGCCCCAATTACAGCGATATTTCTGACATCACTCATTAATTATTTTCCGATAATCCCATGGATATTTAAATTCCATGGACCACATACCAAGCTTGTTGAATTTGGCGTATTCTTCGTCTTTTATATATTTGTTTGAATATTTTCTGTATGCAAATGCAAAACCCTCTCTGACTAAGTAAGCACTCAAAGACTCTCCATTGACAAAGCACTCACCTAATACTCTTCCATAAAAATCTTTTCCTTCATCAGTGCAACTAATTTTATTATTTGTAACTTTTTCAATTAAAAGATCTCTTGATATTTTTCCACATGCAACTTTCCCTTCACTTGCAACACATGTTTGGTTTATTTCAGGAGCGTCTATTCCACTAAAGCGTATTTTCACATCACCTAATCTAATTGTGTCTCCATCAATGACAGTAACATGAGAGGCAAAAAGGTTATTTGAAAATAGAAATAAGGAAGATAGTGAGCATAAGATGAAAATTTTTAATGACACGCAATATTATACTTTTTTAATCTCCAGTAATTATAAGGCCAAGGAGTAATAAATCCTACAAAAAGCATAATTGGAACTACCCACCATGTAAGCATTGCCCCTCCAGTTAAAATAACGTCAGTGATATTCATAGCTATTTCCATAGAGATCATAGATATAAAACTCATGCCTAAAGCTGTTTTTAGTGCTTGATTAAATTTGAAGTTTTGTCGAATTAAAACAATCGTCTCAAGAACTATACTTGTAATTAATCCATTAATTATCGCGAGGATCATAATAATCATCACTGGCCAAGAAATTTGGGTGATTTGAAAATATAAAATAGTTCCAAAATCACCTATAGAGCATCCGATCAAGCACCAAGATGTATTTTTGGCACTTTTTTTCCAAGTATGTTTACAGTGCCAATGAAATGTAGATATAGCGTGATTCATGATTAATTAGGTATACAATTATTTTATAGGTAAGCTAAATGATATTAGATTTTTAACCTTTTTGAATTAAAAAACATTGATTTCAATGGGTTTTTAGATATTCCAAATATGCATAATGAAACGGCTTTTTGCTATTTGAAATCATATTCAGTTTGTTACATATTATAGTCAAATTTTCTAGGAGGAGGATTTCTATGAAAATATTAAAAACGCTTACAGCAATAATTGCGCTTTCCTTATTTGGGGCAAGTTATGCAAATGCTGGTTCTCACGCTTATTCAGGCCCTGACCTGTCGGGAGAAAAATTAACAATCTTTGGTCCATGGTTGGCACCACAAGATGATGATTTCAGGGATGTCATATCAATTTTTGAAGCAGCAACTGGTGCGTCCGTCGAGTACGGGGGATCTGATGAGTTTGAATCAATTATTAATATTGACTGTCAAGCAGGAAGTCCAGCGGATATCGCTGTATTCCCTCAACCAGGATTAGCAGCGAATATTGCAGCGACTGGATGTTTATCCCCATTAGGTGATGATGTTAAACAAATGGTTCTTGATAACTATGCTGCAGGTCAATCTTGGGTAGACCTTACAACATATAAAGATCAAACTGGTTTTGAAAAGTTTTTTGGTGTTTTTTACAGAGTGAATGTAAAAAGTTTAGTGTGGTACTCACCAGATAACTTTGAAGATAACGGTTATGAAATCCCTACAAGTATGGAAGGTTTATTAGCATTAGCAGATCAAATGGTTAGTGATGGAAACACACCTTTCTGTATTGGATTAGGCTCTGGTGGAGCAACTGGGTGGCCAGCTACTGACTGGATGGAAGACATTATGTTAAGAACTCATTCACCTATGACATACGATCAGTGGGTGTCTAATGATATGAAGTTCAATGATCAAAGAGTGATCGATGCAATGGAATTCTTTGGTTCAATTGCATTAAATGACTCTTATGTTAATGGTGGAACTAAAGCCGTTGCTACAACTGACTTTAGAGACTCTCCAAATGGACTCTTTACTTCTCCTGCGGAGTGTATGATGCATAGACAAGCTAGCTTTATTCCTGCCTTCTTTCCTGAAGGATCAGAAGCTGGTGTTGACTATGACTTTTTCTACTTCCCACCTTTTGAAGCTCAAGACCTAGGAAAACCTGTTTTAGGTGCTGGAACTCTAATGGCTCCTACCAATGACAGAAAAATAACTACCGAGTTCATGAAATTCTTGCTTCACACTGAAGCTAATGAAAGATTCATGGAAAAAGGTGGTTTTTTAACACCTCATAAGTACGTGGATGTTGACAAATACTCCAGTGAAACATTTAAAGGTCTGCATGAGATTTTAATGAATGCAACAACCTTTAGATTTGATGGATCAGACTTAATGCCTGGTTGGGTTGGAGCAGGATCTTTCTGGACAGGTATGGTTGATTACACCAATGGTAAGTCAGCTAAGGAAGTCGCTGACGAAATACAAGCTAGCTGGGAAGCTGGTCAGTAAAAAAAAGTAATTTTCTTATCTAAGGGCGAATAGTATATTTGCCCTTAGTTTCTCTAAATATTCTATGAGTATATTTTCCCTTGCAATAACTGTTCTTATTGGTGTTCTTTTTTTTGTAGCATTTTTTCACTTTTCAAACTTTTTATTAGATTATTTTAGGATAAGAGCATCGAAAAAGTTTGCCTTAGAAAATTCAATTAGAGTTATAATTTTCATCGCACCAGCTTTTATAGTGCTATTTGTCTTTATATTATATCCCGTCTTTGAAACTATTAGACTGAGCTTTTACGATAAGATAGGTGAAAACTTTGTAGGGTTATACAACTACTCTTGGGCAATTAAAGATCCTGATTTCAAGCGAAGTATCATTAATAACTTAGGATGGTTAATAGTAGTGCCGACTATGAGTACATTTTTTGGTTTAGTGATTGCAAATTTAGCAGATAGAGTCTGGTGGGGATCTATTGCTAAATCGATAATATTTATGCCGATGGCAATTTCATTTGTTGGGGCAGGTGTAATTTGGAAATTTATGTATGATTACAGAGGTCCTGGTGATCAACAAATTGGACTTTTAAATGCCATTGCAGTTACATTGGGTTTCGAGCCACAAGCTTGGTTAACAATACCCATTTGGAATAATCTCTTTTTAATGGCAATTATGATATGGATACAAACGGGTCTTGCTCTTGTAATTTTTAGTGCTGCGCTCAGAAGTATTCCCAATGAAACGTTGGATGCCGCACGCATTGATGGGGCAAGTGAACTTAAAATATTTTGGTCAATCATTGTTCCTTTTTTAGAGCAAACTATCTTGGTAATTTGGACCATTATCACAATCTTAGTGTTGAAAGTTTTCGATATCATCTACGCCATGACAAACGGTCAATGGCAAACTGAGGTATTAGCAAATCTCATGTACGATTGGATGTTTAGAGGTGGGGGTGACTCTGGAAGAGGAAGTGTACTTGCCTTTTGTATTTTAATTGGGGTAACTCCTATTTTAGCCTGGAACCTATACAGGCATAAACAAGACCAAAAAGTATGAAAAAAATTACCTTTACCTCTGTATTCTCCCAGCTTTTATTGCTTTTTTTTGTAGTAGCATGGATAGTTCCTACCTTTGGATTGTTTATCAGCTCTTTAAGGGACAAGGACGTATTGGCCATCAGTGGTTGGTGGACATCATTTACTACTACAGAAATTAACGAGATATATCGAACTGAAGGTAAAGACGCTCAAATCAAAGAGGGGAATTATTATATTATTAAAAGTAATTTATTCGATGGGGGTCAAGAAAAAGAGATTTTTCGTTTTGGAGTGACATCTAAGAACATTGATGAATACAAAGTTGGCGAGACCGCGCTATTTAAAGATCAAACAGAAATAACAGTTTTTGAAAACGGTGATTACATATGGAAATCAGAAGAGGAATTTAAAAAGAAAAAAGGTAAAAGGATTTTTGTGTCAGCTAAGAGCCCACCTAGCTTTACACTTGATAATTATAAAGAGGTGCTGCTTAAAGAAGGCTTGGGGCAGGCTTTTTTAAATACATTAGCGGTTGCACTTCCTGCAACTCTAATACCTTTAATTATATGTTCTTATTTTGCATACGCACTTACTTGGATGAAATTTTATGGGAGAGATATTTTATTAGCCACAATAATTGCCTCACTTGTTGTTCCATTGCAGATGTGTCTAATACCTGTGTTAACTATTTATAATGACTTTGGAGCATTATTTGGTGTCAGTGCAAAATCTTTTCCTGGTATTTGGATGGCGCATACTGGATTTGGTCTTGCATCAACTACTTTTTTGTTATGGAATTTTTTAAAAACACTCCCCAGTGAAATGATCGAGGCGGCTAGAGTTGATGGGGCAACGCATTACGATACTTTTATAAAAATTGTAGTTCCATTATCGATACCCTCCTTCGCATCTATTTTTATCTTACAATTTTTATGGGTATGGAATGATTTACTCGTAGGTTTAGTCTTCTTAGATAAACATCCAAGTGAAATTATTTTAACAGCAAAGCTCAAAGAGCTTCTTGGATCAAGAGGAGAAAACTGGGAGATACTAACAACTGGTGCTTTTGTCTCAATGACCGTGCCATTATTTATTTTCTTTTCTCTTCAAAGATACTTTATAAGAGGATTGGTAGCAGGATCTATAAAAGGATGAGTAATAGAATAGTAATAATTGGTGCTGGGAGCACAAATTTTGGTCTTGGAATTGTAGGTGATTTTTTTAAGTCAAAAATTCTCTCTGGCTCAACATTGGTCTTACATGATATTAATTCTAAAACCTTAAAAAATACCCATAACATTGCACTTTCTTTCAAAGAAAAGCTAGGTGTAGACTTTAATATAGTGTCGACAACCTCTCGAACGAAGGCTCTCCAAAAAGCTGATTTTTGTCTTATATCAATAGAAGTGGGGAATAGATTTGATCTTTGGGAGCAAGATTGGAAAGTTCCTCTTCAATATGGCATAAAACAGGTCTATGGAGAAAACGGTGGACCTGGTGGTTTATTTCATGCAATGCGTCAAATACCAGCCATTATAAAAATTTGTGAGGATATTGAAAAAATTTGTCCAGAGGCATTTATATTTAGTTACTCAAATCCCATGCAACGTATTTGTCATGCATTGACCACGCGTTTTCCAAATTTAAAAATTACAGGCTTGTGTCATGAAATTGCTTCTATGAGCCGTCAGCTTCCAACGCTTATGGAAACTGATTTAGACAATATTCAATTTGAAGCTGGGGGTTTAAATCACTTTAGTATTTTATTACATGCAACTTATAAAGACTCTGGTAAAGATGGATATCCCTTAATCAATAAAAACTTTGAGGGTTATTATTCTGATTTAGTTAATGATCATGAAGGATTTTTTTCTAATGCTGGTGCAGAAAGGGGTTTATTTTTTGAATTATTTAAAAGATATGGATATTTACCAATTACAACGGATAGTCATTTAGGAGAATATTTATCTTGGGCTTATAGTGTTGCTGACCATGATGGAATTTTAGACTTTTACGATAAATATAAAAAAAGATGTTTGTCATTTTTTTCAAACGATGGCTATGAGCAATTTTTTAATATGAGTCACCCTGAACCTCATGAAAGAGCTATACCAATTATTGAGAGTATTGTGGCAGACTTAAATATGTTAGAGCATGCCGTAAACATAAAGAATGAGAATTTCATTGAATGTTTGCCAAATGATATTGTTGTTGAAGTACCTTCCATAATAAATAAAACAGGAGTTCATGGTAAAAAATTAGATAATTATCCTGAGCCTTTTGGTGCTCTTCTTAATGCGCAAGTAGGAACAATTCAATTGACTACAAAGGCAATATTAAATGAATCTAAACAAACTGCTATTCATGCTCTTTTAGCTGACCCACTTGTGGAAAACCCAAACTCAGTAGTTTCTCTAATGGATACAATGATAGAATTTCAAAAAGATTATTTAGGATATTTAAAATAATAATTTAAAATATGGTTATAAATGTCATCAATTAATATTAAATCTCTTAATAAATATTATGGTAAAACCCATGTTATAAAGGATTTTTCGCTCGATATAAAAGATCAATCTTTCACCACTTTAGTCGGACCCTCTGGATGTGGTAAATCAACATTATTGAGAATGATAGCAGGTTTAGAGGAGATAAATTCTGGAACTATCTCAATAGATGACAGGGAAGTTAACGATTTATCTCCTAAAGATAGAAATATAGCTATGGTATTTCAATCTTATGCTTTGTATCCCCACATGACAGTTTTTGACAATATGGCATTTGGCCTGAAATTAGAAAAAAGATCTAAAGAAGAAATCAATGAACGAGTTTTAGAAGCCGCAAAAACACTTCAAATTCAAGACTACCTAGAACGTAAACCCAAACAATTATCAGGAGGTCAACGTCAACGTGTAGCTATTGGAAGGGCTATAACAAGAAAACCACAGGTTTTTCTTTTTGATGAGCCTCTATCTAACCTAGACGCAGCTTTGAGAGTTCAAATGAGAATTGAATTAGCAAAACTACATGAACAACTAAATACTACAATGGTTTATGTTACCCATGATCAAACTGAAGCAATGACTCTTTCTAATGAAATTGTAGTCTTAGATCAAGGAGAGATTTCTCAACAAGGGGACCCCATAGAACTTTACAATAATCCAAGTAATTTATTTGTAGCAGGGTTTATTGGTTCGCCGAAAATGAATTTTATCCCTGCTCAATACAAATCGTCTTCAAGTGAAAGCACAGAGGTAGAAGCTCTTGGGACTAACTTAGTTCTCCCAAAAAAGACGACAAGTCAATCAGATGAAAAAGTCACATTTGGTATACGACCAGAAGATATTCATATAACTGCTGAATCAGATCATGACTGGGAAAGCAAAGCGTTTGTTGTTGAGAAATTAGGTTCAAATACTTTTATATATTTAGAACATGATAATGAACCAGTTGTTGTTGAAGCACCTGGAGATAGTCCTGTTAAAGTTGGCGATACTATAAGAGTGAAATTTGATTTAGATAGATCTAATTTATTCAATTCTCAAAATAATAATATAATTGGATAACCTTTCTGTCCTTAAAGATTTTCCAGATAATTTCACCTTTGGTGCCGCCACTTCATCATATCAAATAGAAGGCAATAGTTATGGAAGATGTGGGAAATCTATTTGGGACGAATTCGCCCAAAAAAAATTAAAAGCTATTGATGGTTTAAAGGCTTGTAATCATTATGAATATTTTAGAGAAGATATTAAGCTCATAAAGGACCTTGGATTTAAAGCCTATCGTTTTTCTTTTGCCTGGCCAAGATTGTTTCCTGAAAATAATTCTAATTTTAATGAAGAAGGTGTTGATTTCTATAATCGACTTTTGGATGAGATTTTAAACAATGACTTAGAGCCATTTCCTACTCTATATCATTGGGATTTACCTATTCGTTTCTCAAGAATGGGTGGTTGGGAAAATCAGGATACTTGTAAGCATTTTGCTGATTACTCATATTTTGTCTCTCAGCAATTTGGAGATAAATTTGAAAAAGTTGCAACTATTAATGAACCATGGTGTGTCTCATGGCTGAGCCATTATTTAGGAGAACATGCTCCTGGCAAAAAAGACCTAAAGTCAGCCGTCTTAACTATGCATAATATTTTGTTAGCTCATGGTTTATCTCTACAAGCCTTGAAATCAAATAAATCTCATAAAATTGGAATAGTGCTTAATAATCTGTACCCAGAACCTTTTAATCAAGAACCCGATAACTTAAATGCGTTACAATTATTTGATGAAATCCACAATCGATGGTTTTCCGATGCTATTTTTAAAGGGAGTTATCCAAAATTAGCATTAGAGGTTTTAGGAAATAATTTATCAAAAAATTTTAATGAGGATTTAAAAATAATCTCTCATCCTTTAGAGTGGGTTGGCCTCAATTATTATACGAGGTCAATTATCAAATATAAAAACTCTGAGGATGGTATTAATTATCAAACCCTCAGGGGATCATTAAAAAAAACTGACATGGATTGGGAGTTTTACCCAACAGGTTTGAGTTATTTTATAAAACGAATATCTAACGAGTACAGTAATCAAATTCCTATTTATATTACTGAAAATGGTATGGCCAATAATGATGAGTTAAATGCTAGGAATGAGGTTAATGATTTAGACCGAGTTGAATATTTTCATTTACATCTTCAAGAAATTTTAAATTGTTTAAATGAAGGTTTAAATATTAAAGGATATTTTGCCTGGTCTTTACTTGATAATTACGAGTGGGCGTTTGGGTACTCGAAAAGATTTGGCTTAGTTTTTGTAGATTTTGAAAATTTTAAAAGAATTCCAAAAAAATCTTATTATGAATTTTCAAAATTTTTAAATAAAAATTAAATTTCTTATCTTATGCTTCTGCCACCGTCGACAGGTATTGTAAGTCCTGTCATAAAAGAGGATGCTTCACTTGCTAAAAAATAAATTACACTCGCAACCTCTTTGGGTTTGCCTATTCTTCCAATAGGATGGTTTTCTCTCATTCTTTTTTTATACTCTTTAGATGACAAATCTTTCTTAAAGGACGCTAACATTGGTGTATCTATTGCACCTGGGGCAACTGCATTAACTCTAATATTATGTTTGGATAAATCGAGAGCAAGAGAAGCAGTAAAAGATATTATCGCACTCTTGGATGTTGCATAAGCCAACATATTTTTTACTCCACGAACGCTATTTATTGAGGCCAAGTTGATAATAGATGAATTTTTTGCTTTTTTTAGGAAGGGGAGAATATGCTTACATGAAAGAAAGGTACCAGTAACGTTATTATTTAGGTGATAAGACCAGTCATTCATTGTGGTTGTCTCTAAATTTCCACTTAATCTGACACCAGCACTATTAACTAAAACATCAATTTTTTTATATTTATCTTTGATATAAGAAGCCAGATTTTCCCAGTCTAAATTATTAGTGATATTAATCTTATGATATTCAATACCTTTAATATCTTTGTTCTTATTATTTTTAAGACAAGTGCCTATAACTCTGTAGCCATTATCTAGGAATACTTTAGTAGTGCTTTTTCCAATACCTGACTCAGCTCCAGTTATTAAAACAATTTTTTTTTTTGAAATCAAAAAATTAGACGCCTTTGCGCTGTTTATTCTTTCCAGACTCAAAGTCATTTAAAGCTTTTTTATTATCTTCAGTAATTGGGTCTTGCAGTGTTGGGCTCTCCCAAAAGGCTGTTCCCTCTAACCATTCATAACCATGAGTTTTAATTGCAATGACATATGTTTTATCTGAGTCTTTGGCCCTTTTAAAAGCTGCTTCTAGCTCTGAGGTAGAGCTCACTGTTTCAGCATTGGCTCCCATACTTTTTGCATGATTTTCAAAGTCTACAAATTCTAAATTTGTTGCTCTAGCAGCACGAAGATTACAAATATACTCCTTGCCACCTTTGGCTAATTGAAGGCGATTGATGACCATATGCCCACCATTATCGCAAACAATAATAATAAGTTTTTGATCATAAAGAACTGAGCTGTAGATATCACTGTTGTTCAATAAATAGGAACCATCTCCAACAAAGACCACCACATCTTGATCGGGTTTAGCCATCTTAATTCCAAGTGCTCCTGATATTTCATATCCCATGCAACTAAAACCCCATTCCGTCTCAAAAGTATTTAGTTGCCTTGGTTTCCAAACTTGAACAACCTCTCCTACAAGGCCTCCTGCAGCTGTAACAACAATATCACTTGGATCTGAATTTCTATAAACCGCCCCTACTGCGTGAGCATATGAGGGCTCTTCTTGATTAGTAGGGCCACTTTGTTTTTCAACGTATGCGTCCCATTCATCTCTCTCATTGATTGCTCTTTGGTACCAGGGATCAGGGGCTCTCCAGTCACCCAAAGCTTCTGATATTTTCTGAAGCCCAACTTTAGCATCACTTATAACTGGAGTGGCTAAATGCTTGGTAGTATCATAACGAGCTGTATTGACTGAAACTAATTTGAAATTAGGGTTTTCAAAATTTGCCCAAGAGCCTGTTGTGAAATCTGCAAGTTTTGTTCCTATAGCAAGGGCTAGATCTGTATCTTTTGAAAGATTATTAGAAGAGCCCTGTCCCAAAGCTCCTACAGTACTAATATAATAAGGGTCATCTTTAGTCATACATCCAATACCCATTACTGTTGAAGTAACTGGGATGTTGTGTTTTTTTGCAAAGTTTGAAAGTTCTTGCTCTGCTTCAGAGTAAAGAACTCCTCCACCTGAAATAATTATAGGTTGTTTAGAGTTTTTAAGTATTTCAGCTGCTTGATTTACTTGGCTTGGATCAGGATGAATTCTTCTTATCTCGTGAATTTTTTCCTCAAAAAATATTTCAGGGAAATCAAATGACTCTCCTTGAACGTCTTGTGACATTGCAATGGTTGCTGGTCCACAATCAGAGGGATCAAGCATTACTTGGATAGCTTGAGGAAGAGAGCCAAGAATTTGCTCAGGTCTTGTAATTCTGTCAAAATATTTCGAGACAGGCTTAAAAGAATCATTTGCAGTTTCGATGGGAGAATTGAAATTTTCGACTTGTTGTAATACTGGGTCAGGAAAGCGACTGGCAAAAGTATCACCAGGAAGGAGCAGTATTGGTAGACGATTGCTTAAGGCTACAGCAGCGGCAGTGACCATATTAGTTGCACCGGGACCAACTGATGAGGTGGCAATAAAAATTTGTTTTCTTCTCATCGCTCTAGCATAGCCTATACCAGTCAAAGCCATACTTTGTTCATGATGGCCTCTATATCCAGGAAGATCTGATTGAAACTCTTCCATTGCTTGACCTAAGCATGCAACATTACCATGGCCATAAATAGCAAATGCTCCAGGAAATAGAGGGGCCTTTTTACCATCAACTATAATTTTTTGCGCAATTAGAAATTTAAAAAGTGCATGAGCACAAGACAATTTGATGGTTTTCATTATTCCTCCAAAAACTTAACCGATACGATATTACACGATAGAAAGATAATTTGAATGAAAAACCTTTTAAATTTCATACTTTTTTGACATAACAAATAATCAAGAGATAAAATGAAAATTGCTATTCTAGGTACAGTTCACCCAAAAGGCTTAGAGTTTTTGAAAGACAACGAATTCGAGGTTTTTGAAGTAGAAAATTTTGAAATTCAAAGCTTAAAGGAAAGTTTAAAAAGCGTTGATGGAATTTTATTAAGAACATCAAAGCTAGATCAAGATATTTTACAACATTGCGATAAACTAAAAATCATTTCAAGACATGGTGTTGGCTATGACAATGTTGACTTAGATTTTCTTAATAAGAATAAAATTGCCCTTGGTATCACATCAAAGTCAAATGCTGCAAGTGTTTCTGAACATGTCATGTCATTTTTTATTTATTTAACTAAAAATCTTTCTTTATCAGATAGTTTGGTTAAAGAAGGAAATTTTGATAAGAGATCTCAGTTACCTGACATTTTTGAATTATATAAAAAAAAAGTTCTTGTTATTGGTTTTGGAAGAATAGGGAAAGAAGTTGCAAAAAGGTGTCTAGGGTTTGATATGGAAGTATATGTACACGATCCATTTTTAGATAGTGACTCTATAAAAAAAAATAAATGTATCCCTATAGAAAAAAATGAGGGTTTGTCCCTAGCAGACTTTATCACTATTCATTTACCATTAAACGAAAATACAACAAACTTTATTTCTGAAGTAGATTTAAAACTTATGAAAAAAAATACTGTTCTTGTAAATACATCAAGAGGGGGAATCGTTAATGAAGATGATTTGTATCAAGCTTTAAAAGCAAATAAAATTCGGGGTGCTGGGATGGATGTTTATATATCTGAGCCACCTGAGCCCAATCATCCTTTTTTTAAATTAGATAATATTTTACTCACTCCTCACAATGCTGCATTAACGTTGGAGTGTCGAGAGAGAATGTCACTTGAGGCGTCGCAAAATATTGTTTATTTTTTAAAAAATATGAATGAATTAAATAAAGAAAATTTAATCAATAAGAAGTATTTATAAGAGTCAAATATCAGTTAAAAGCTGCTTAAATCCTTTAGTTTCAGTTTTTATTTTATGAAGATTACCACCAGCAGTATCATTGATAGGATCTGCCCTTAGGGAAGTCACATATAAACTTGATAGATCAGTGTCCCCAAATGTTACACAAGTTGGCGTATTAGTAGGAAGGTCAATTTTTTCAATGATTTTTCCATTTTTCGTATTTATACAAATAATACATTTTCCCCTAACCCTTGCTGACCAATAATTATTATTAATGTCTACTGTTGCCCCGTCTGGTTCTCCAACATCATTAAAAGTCATATTTGAATCTAATTCGTGAAATTTTTTAAAATCATGGGAGTACTCAAATTTTCTTATTAGGCCAGTCGGTGTATCTGCAAAGTACATAATATTTTCATTTTGAGAAAAGGCTATACCGTTTGAAACAGTAATATTTGACAAAAGATGAGTTAAGGACAGATCTGGAGCTAATCTATAAAGATTTGCAATTGGCTTTCTATTTATTTTATCTTGATCCTCGTTATAAGTGCCAAATACAATTCCACCGTAAGGATCAACTTTTGCATCATTAATGCGAGTTTGTTTTATATTAATTTCAACATCACATATTTTTTTAAAAGAAGAAAAGTCTTGGTTTGAAATAGCAATATGTTTGGGAAAACCAATAATAAATCCATGTTTCTTTCTAGGTAATATAAAACCTGCCCTATCTGGCAAATTATAATCAAGGCTTTGATTTTTATTGTCAAGTTTCCAAATTTTTTTACCTTCAATATCTGTCCAAATCAGGGAACTACTTCTTGGATCCCAAAAACAACTTTCTCCAAGTTTGTTTTTACACGTGAGAGCTGTTGAGACATCTTTACTACTCATTTTTTAGTTTCACAATTAATTAACATTCTTTATGCAGTTTTCTAAAATTGGTGGAAGGAAATCAAAGTTATTTGACCAAGCATAATGTATTTCTGTTCTCATAAATTCAATGTCCTCTAAAGGGAAGTGTCCTTCTTCATATTTATTTAATAGTTCTTGCTTTCTTAAGAAAATGTCTTGAGAGGTTTTTTCATCCTTCATTTGAATAAAGAAATCAATTGCTAGCTCATAAGTTGCAACGCAAATTATTTCATCCTCATTATAAGCAAAAAGATTGTTATAAAAAAATACCAAAATTAATAAGAATATTTTTCTCACTATATGAACATAAATTAAAGTTAAGGTTTTAAAATAAATAAGTTTGAGTTTGTCTCATCAGCAATAATGTATACATTACCTGATTGATCGATTTCTATATCTCTGACTCTTCCAATTTTATCTTTAAATATGACCTCCTCCTCAACAAATTCATTATTTTTTCTATGTAATACAGATAGGTATTTGTATTTTAGAGAGGAAACTAAAAGTGAATCTTTCCACTGCGGAAAAGCATTACCTTCATAAAATTTAATGCCACTTACTGCAATAGAAGGCACCCAGATAAACTCAGGTTTTAAAAAACCAGGTTCCCAAGCGTTGCCATCACCGATTTTTGTACCAGAGTAGTTTATCCCTCCCCATCCAATTTTTTTCCAGCCATAATTAGATCCACTGACAACTTTACCTATGAAATCTCCGCCTTTAGGTCCATGATTAGATATATAAATAGTTTTTGTTTGAGGGTCCAAAGTCATACCTTGAGGATTTCTAACACCAATCTGAAATAACTCAGGTAACCAATTATTTCCTTTTATAAAAGGGTTATCTTTGGGATATTCTCCATTTTTGTGAATTCTAATAATTGAGCCAATAGAGTTTGTGAAGTCTTGAGCTATCATGCCCTTTCCTCTCTCACCAACGCTAACATAAAGATAATCATCGAAAATCTCTATTCTTGAACCAAAATGCTTACCATTATCTATGTAGGGAAGGGCTTCATATATAAGTTTTTCATTTATAAGTTTATTGTTTTGAAGTTCGGCTCGATAAACTGCGGTTGTATATTTTCTTCCTTTTTGAATGGAGCAGGTTACCCATACAATGTTCTTTTCACTAACAATATCAAGTAAGCCTCCTTGACCAAAAAAAATTGAAGGAATGTTATGTGATATTTGTATCTGAGAAGAATTCTTTGTATTTACCAAATAAATTTCACCAGTTTTTTGGGTGATTAGAAGCTCTTCTGAATTTAACCAGCTCATTCCCCAAGGAAAATTTAGTTCTATCGGAGTCTTCTCTAAGACAATTGAATATGCATTAAAGGTAAATAAAAGAAAAATTGATATAAAATATATAAGTTTTTTTTTAATCAACGAGAATGAGATTATTTTACCCCAAGTTTTTTTTGCAAGTCACTTGAAGAGGTAGTATACCTAAAAACATACTTTTTATCAGTATGACAATATTCAAACATTTTTTTTGCAGCGAGTGCCGCCTCATGAAAACCACTTAGTATCAATTTTAACTTACCAGGGTAGATACAAATATCTCCCACGGCAAAAATTCTTGGTACTGAAGTTTCGAAGTTTTCTGTATTAACAGAAATTAGGTTTTTTTCTAAATTTAACCCCCACTCTGCGATTGGGCCTAATTCAATTTTTAAACCAAAAAATGGGAATATTGCGTCAATGTCATTAATTAACTTACCATCGTCTAGTGTAACTGTAACTTTACCTTTTTCATTAAGAGAAACATTCTTAAGACTTCCCATATTAAAATTTACTTCCCCCTTATCTACCAACGACATAACTTTATTTACTGAGTCTTGAACACCTTTAAATTCTTTTCTTCTGTGAACCAGTGATACTTTTTCTGCAATACCTTGAAATCCCATAACATAATCTAAAGCGGAGTCACCACCACCAATAATTAAAATATTCTTGTCTTGAAAGTCTGTTCTTTTTTTGACTGAATAAAAAATGTTTTTATTTTCTAATTGATCGGCTCCCTCTGCTGGAAGTTTCCTTGGAACAAAACTACCTGCTCCAGCGGCTATGACAACAGACTTGCACTTAATTGAAGTGCCTTTATCTGTTTCTACAAAAATATCATTTTCATTAATTTCAATTTTTGAGGTTAATTGGTTTAGGTGATAAGTAGGGTTGAAAGGTTCAGCTTGTTTAATTAAATCATCGGTTAACTCTTGGCCCGTGATAGCTGGTCTACTTGGAATATCATATAAGTTCTTATCAGGGTAAAGCTCAGCACATTGTCCACCAATTTTGTCTAGATTATCAATGAGATGAGATTTCATATCTAAAAGGCCCAGCTCAAATACTTGGAAAAGACCGCAAGGACCAGCGCCAATTATAACCACATCTGTTTCGTGACTGGATCCTGGATTTACAATATTATTCATGTCTTATATTATAGTAATATATTAAATTTAAGATCAAACAGTTATATATTATCAATAGTTATTGAGGAGAAATGAATAAATGAAGACTTATCCGGAGCTTTTAGAGGAAGCAAATGCTGAAATCAAATCAGTGAGCCCAGAAGAATTAAAACAGCAATTAGATAATGAAGAAATTATCCTTGTTGATGTTCGCTCAAAAGATGCCATCGAGGCTGAAGGTCAAATAGAAGGATCAGTTCATGTTCCAAGAGACATGCTGGAATTTCACGCTGATCAAAGACCAGACAACCCTCTCAGAAAAGAAGAACTTGATCCTGAGAAAAAAATTGTTGTTTATTGTGGAGTGGGTGGTCAAGGAACTTTATCAACTAAAACTCTTCAAGATATGGGTTATAAAGATGTATCTAACTTATCCGGTGGAACAAATGCTTGGGTAAAAGCAGGGTTTGAATTAAAAAAATAAATTAGTTATTTATTTTTATTATTTTCGTAAAGCATAGTAGCCATTACTAGAACGGCTCCAAAAATGCCTAGAGGAATCCATGTATCAAAAGACATTCTAAACTTTTAACATCTTTCTAGCATACCAATCGTGAAAGACATGAGTTGGTTCATCCATCACCGGTGAAAAGCGCCCTCCATCAAAGCCCTCCGCATACCGGCCTTGTTGCATTCTTTCTACTACAAAAATATCTTCTTCAAATACGGTTCTCCAAAGCTTGGTATTCTCTAAGCGTGTTTGCTGATATTCATCAGACAGCATAGAAGAGTCTGAATAATAGATTTCAACATGCTCTTTGATTTGATCACATCCAATTGGTTCAATAATGAGATTAAAAACATGATCTTTTTGAACACCCAATATTAAATTTGGAAATAAAACAATATATTCTCCTTTGCTGTCCCATTCAGAGCTTAAATTTTTAAAATTTTGAAATTGTTTTCCTGTTGAATATCTTGGAATATATTTATTACTAATTTGTCCAGAATAATGCCCATATTTTACAATATTTTCATGATCCTCTAACTTGGAATAACTATTTAAACCCGGGTGAATCCAAGGGAGGTGGTAGGACTCTAAGTAATTTTCGACTGCTAGTTTCCAATTAGTGTTTACCTCAAGCTCAAAGGATGAGTCGCTCATATCTGAATACATAGGTTGATCAAAAGAGGACCATCGTTCTAACAAAGGTTTATGAACCTCTTCAAAGGGTTTTGCCCTGCCATCAGGATTCACAAATATGACATCTCTCCAAACATGAGAACGAACCTCAATTAATGATAATTCACTTTTATTAATATCTGAGTGATAGTTATAACCTGGTCCTCCAATATGAGGAGTAGCAACAACTTCTCCGGTTTGCTTGTAGCACCAAGAATGGTAAGGACAGCGAATTGCCCACTTCAGAACTTTGGGGTCTTTAATGAGGGTCATACCTCGATGTCGACATACATTTTGAAAAACACGTATTTTTTTATCTTGGATACTGCGAATTAATAAAAGAGGATTTTTAAAATAATTGACCGGTCTCACAGAACCAGGTTGAGGTAGGTCTTTTACAAAGCCTACGGCAAACCAACCTTTGTTAAAAAGAATTTCTCTCTCTAAATCAAAATATTTAGTTTTAGTATAATATTCATTAGGGATGCCTTTTGCTTCGTGTATTGGTTTAATACATTGTTCTAATTTTTGAAGATCTTGAAAATAAACTTGTTTGGTATCTTGTTGGTCAACATCTACTTCTCTCACAATTAATTCCTTTTTATTGTCACGTTAAATCTATCCAAATAGTTTTTAGCTCACAATACTGATCATGTGCAGCTAAAGATTTATCCCTACCCCCGAAGCCGGAGAGTTTATAACCCCCAAAAGGAGTAGTGATATCGCCCTCGCCGTAACAATTAACTGCTACAGTCCCAGCCTTTATTTTTCTTGCAGCTACATGAGCCGTCTTATTAGAGTTAGTAAAAACAGAAGCAGCCAGTCCGTACTTATTTTGATTAGCTAAAGCTATGCCTTCTTCTGGATCTTTAAAGGTTGTAATTCCCAAGACAGGGCCAAAAACTTCTTCAGAAAATAGAGTATTTTCAGGCTTTACGTTATCAAATATTGTTGGCTGAACAAAATATCCACCTGTATCTTCTCTAGTTTTTTTACCTCCAATAACTAAATTATTTTTATCCTGGTTAGCTTGATCAATGAAGCCCATGACCTTGTCTAGATGTGCTTGTTCAATCATTGGGCCAATTTTAGTTGCAGCATCTAAAGGATCTCCCACTACCCACTCTTTAGATTTCTCGACAATTAATTCTAGTAGTTCATCTTTGATTGATTGATGAACAAGTAAACGAGAATTTGAAGAACAGTTTTCTCCCATATTCCAAAATATAGAATTAGTGGCGTGATCAGCTGCTGTGTCTAAATCCTCAGTGTCACCCATTACAATAAAAGGATTTTTTCCACCGCACTCTAGTAAAACTCTTTTAAGATTAGTATCAGCAGAGTAACGTAGAAACATTCGCCCAGTTTCAGTAGAACCAGTAAAAGCAACACAATCAACATCAGGATGTTCACCTAGCGCTTTTCCCACAGTCTCTCCAAAACCACAAACAACATTTATAACACCATCGGGAATGCCAGCCTCTGCAGCAAGTTCTCCAATTCTAATTGTTGAAAGAGAGGTTTGTTCAGCAGGTTTCAGAACTACTGTATTTCCAGTTGCAAGAATGGGACCTAGCTTCCAGGCAGCCATCATTGCAGGAAAATTCCAAGGTAGAATAGCCGCGACGACACCCATCGGCTCCCTGACAATCATCGAGAGGATACTTGGATCACTTGGAGAAATTTGATCGTACAACTTGTCAATTGCTTCGGCGTGCCAGCGAATAGTATTAATTGTTTCTGGCATATCTATTTCTAGACAATCAGTTATAGGCTTGCCTGCTTCCATAGCTTCCATCATCGCTAACTCCTCTGCATGTGCCTCTATAACTGTTGCAAATCTCAATAAAACTTTTTTTCTCTCAGCAGGTGGCATCTTAGACCAATGACCCTCCTCAAAAGCTTTTCTTGCTGCGGACACCGCTTTATTAACATCTTCACCGGAAGCCTCAGCGACACTTGCTAAGACTTTACCGTTAGCAGGGTTAATAGTCTCAAATGTTTTGCCTTCAGATCCAGGAAGAGGCCTACCTCCTATGATCAATTTTGTTGAAAAATCAACTGTTTTAGACATAAATTACTCCTTATTTAGTTCCTTTTAATTGAAGACTGGATTAACCAATCTTTCTCTTCCTGCCAATCTCTCCAAACCATTCTATTGTTAGTAGTATGGTTGATGGGTAGTTTTGACATGGCAATTCTTAAATCATGGCGTGCAGGTGCTGCTACATTTGGTAGGGGTTTACGGGGTGGGCCCATTTCTCTACCTGATAAATTCGCGGCTGCTTTAATTCCTGTAAGGTAGTCAACGTCGTGTCTATTTTCTCCCAGCCATAAGCACACGGGTTCCATCAATTTCCATAAATCCATAGCATCTTGATATTTTTTTTCTTCAATTAAATTAAATAGTTTAACACATTCATGGGGCATAAAATTTACAGCTCCCCAAATCATCCCTGTACATCCACTCATTAATGCAAATGGGGCAAAGGAGTCTATTCCACAGAAAACACTTCCTCCCGTCTTGATAAATTTTTGCAAATTTAAAAAGTCTCCTGAACTATCTTTAATATAATCTAAATTTTCTATTGCTAATAATTTACGATAAGTGTCTTCAGAGAGGGGTGCGGCTTGCTGTGGAACATTATACATTACGATAGGAACTCTCACTGCTTTTGCTATAGCCTCATAGTGATAAATAATTCCACGTTCTGAGGGCGGTTCCAGAAAAGGTGGCATAACCATAATTGCAGTTGCACCTGCATCTTCTGCGGCCCTTGCTTTGTTAATACACTCATTAGTACTAAGTGCAGTAGTTTGTGCTATCGTAGGGCACCTGCCATTAATATGTTTTACACCCTCTGAAATTAAAGTTTGTTTTTCATCATCTGTTAGATAAGCGTATTCACCAGTGCCAGAACATAGGACTAAACCATGTACACCCGCTTCTAATAAGTCCTCGATATGAGAGTGGTAACGCTTTAGATCAATTCCCTCTCCACTATCTTGGAATGGGGTGCACATAGCTCCGTAGATACCTTTTAAAATAGTCACCTTCCCATAATCTCCTTGTTTAAATTATCCAATGTATCATAATTGGTTATCATTTCTTTTATAAATCCCTACCGGCTGTCATTTCTCGAGATTTAATTCTTAAGTTAGCCCCTATTTGGGTTAAAAAATTAGGCGGCAAAAGACTTGGTTTTTCAATATTTTCATACTTATCAAGTTGAGATGAGTTTGATTTACATGCTTTGTCAATGATTAATTTTCCTGCCAAAGTTCCTTTAACTGTTCCCAATCCATTAGAACAACAAGCTGAAAAGAGATTTTCATCTAACTCACCAAAAGCAGGGGCACCGTTTAAGGAAAGACAAACTCGCCCTCCCCAACTAAACTCAAATGGTATTTCATTTAAGTTAGGAAAGCGTCCTATAAAACTTTTTCGGTGTTTTTGACAGGAGTTTTCAAAATCAGATTTAAGTGACTCAAGATTTTGGCGACATCTCCAAGTATTCCTAATAAGAAGTCTAGATTGATTTTCACTAACCTTAATTTTTCTAACAGTAGTGCCAATAGGATTTGAAGAGGTCAAGCCCCATGAGGGGTCACTTTTTAAAATACTATCATCAAATTTTTTAGTAAGAGAGGAGTAAGTAAAAATATGAATAAGTTGATTTTTGTAAAATCCAAAATTTGTTATATGCCCATTAACTGCAAAAATAATATTTTTAGTTATTATTTTTCCTTGAGAAGTATAGGCGTCCCAACTACTATTTTTTTTTTCAATTTTTTTTATAGGACTATTTTGAAAAACTTCGATTTTATCACTGAGTCTTTCAACTATTCTTTTGATATATTCAGCAGGCTGAATTAGAATTGTCCCAGGAGTATAAATTCCTTGTTCATAATAGTTGGAACCAGTGATTTCAGACATCTGTTTGGAATCTATAGACTGATAGTCCTCTCCTAATGCCTCTAATTGTTTTTTATAATCTTTATTGAAAGAAATACCTTTGGGTGTTGCTGCACCATTTAGCTTACCTATCTTGTTATATACACTTTGGGGAATATCGTACTCTTCAACCATTTGTGATGAAAATTCTATAGCCTCACGATTAAGAGAAATTGAGTCTTTATCTTTTTTAATTGAACTTAAATAATCTCCTCTTGCATTTATGTTGTGAGGAACATCGATCATGAAGCCACTATTCTGGCCAGCTGCTCCTTCGCCAATACCAATTGCATCAATGAGAATTATTTTGTCGCCATTACGAAGTTCCGTTAGTCTTTTTGCTGCGGATATTCCTGCAAAGCCACTACCTATAATAAGCCAGTCACAGGAGTGATTTCGATCAAGAGTGGGGGCAAAATATCGGCTATCACTTATTTTTAACCAGCCATTTTCGCCGATTTCTAATGGAAATTTGCTAGATGAGTAAGTAGTCAAAACACTCTAAATAGTTGCTACCCTTTGGGCAGCCACTTCTCTTCAGCTTTATACTTATCTTGATGCTTGGTATTAATGCTACTTAAAGTTTTATCTGTACCTAAGATAAAATGTTTGCTCATGTCAGGATAGTATTTGTAGGAGATAGGTTTACGACCTAAAGCCACAGCCATTTCTCTTACATGGTGTGGGGCTGCCCCACAGCACACTCCAATGAAATTAATATTTTTACTTTGACAGTCTTTGGCAAACTCAGCCATTTCATATCGATTACAATAAAGATTATCAATGCCCACAGGGAAAGGTCTGTTGTTAGGAATACAATCACAGCCCTCATCTGGCAAAGAAAACCAAACAGGAAATTCATCTGTAGTTCTGACAGGAACTGGCAACCCTGCGACATGACAAGATACTTTTTCACGGATTTTAATTAAATGTTTCATTGTGTGATAAGGTCCTCTAAAACAATTTAAACCAACAACCTCAGCGCCATTGTCTTCGAACTTTTTACAGGCATCCTCCGGGGTATCATTATCCCTTGTAAGATCATTTGCTGGTATAGCTAAATTTACCACTGCTATTAAGCCTGCCTCTTTTATTTTTTTAAGAGCAATCAACGCTTCACCAGTCCACTGAATTGTTTCAGCTACAACAAAGTCAACGCCTGCATCCTTTGCCCAGCCAATTTGTTCTTCATACATCTTCTCTACTTCAACTAATGAGGATTTATTATTGGGATCATATATATTCGTGTTAGCAACATCTCCTGCGATCATTAAATCTAAATCAGGAAATTCATTTGCAGCATCTTTTGCAATTTTTAAAGCATTTAATTGAAGTGGTTCAAGTAATTCCTCTTTACCTATCAATCGAAGCTTTTCACGATGACCATAATATGTGAACGCTTGAACAACATCGCTGCCTGCTCTAATAAATTCTCGATGAAGTTGAGTAACCACTTCTGGATGCTCTAAAACTACTTCTGGTACGAAGGCGCCTGCCTGTAAATAGCCCCTTTTTTCCATTTCAAATAAATAACCCTCAGCACACAAAACTGGGCCCTTGTCTAATCTTTGAATTAAATCCATAAACCTCTCCTCTTAATGAATAAAACTCTATTATGGAAATAAATCCATTTCTAGTTTAAAAAAAGATAGGATATTAAAGGTTTAGGAGAGTAACAGTGGGGGCAAAAAAAGCAGATTTTTTCGACTCAAGGGATAAATATTTATCTTTCGTGAATTCAACAAATGAGAAAAGTAAAATTGCTTTCGAACTCGCAAAATACATAAAAAAATCAAAGATAACCAAAGATGCTTTTAGAATTTTTGACGCTGGAACCGGAGATGGAAGTGTAATCTCTACACTTTTATCTGCTGCTCACGAAAAATTTCCCGAAGACCCTATTATTGTTGTAGGAAAAGAAATAAGTATTGATGATATCAATAGCTTACTAGCTTTTTTAGGTTATCGGTTCTATGAACATAAAAATTTAGTTTTTTGTATAACGAATGCCTCTTATAAAGATATACACGAGAAAGAGTTTAAAGATTGTAAGCTTATAAAAAAAGAACTCTCAGGAAACTCTAGTTTTAGTTTTAATCAACAACTTATGAATATGAGCGATGTTATTAAAAAAAATTGGGAAATAAAAGAAGATTCATCTACTACACTATTACGGCCCAAACATAAAAGCTTTATGGTAATTTATAGAAAAGATCAAAAAATCCCTTTAATTCATTTAATTCCTAAAAAATTAACTGATATCCCTGGAGTTTATGATTTTATTATAGCATCACAAGCCTTTCGATTGAGGTCGCCCTATCAAAGAACTTTGAAACTTGTATTATTACCATTGATAAGGATGTTAGATTTTAAAGGGCAACTATTTTTTATCTATTCATCGGGAAATGATTTTACGAAAAAAATATTAAAACAATTTTTTCCTGAAATTAATCCATTTCAATTTAATGATCCAAGAACCTTTATAAAAACTATTTCACAAAATATTCCTGAATTCTCAAAAAAATATAAAGTAAATGTATCAAATTTCCTTTTCTCTTTTCTGAACATTTCTCTTTCTTCAAAAAGAAAATTTTCTCCCATGAATTCACTAGGACTTTGGAATGCTATTACTTATGTGGGTCAAATATCAGAAAATGAGCAAAATAATATTAAGATTAATGTTAAATTTTTAGATAAGATTAGTAGTAGTGCAAAAAAACTCTCATTAAACTTTAAAGATAATATGATGAGGTTTGAAAAAAAAATAAAATAAATTAATATTTATCAATGAGTAATTTTTCCAGCAAATTCGCAGATCGCAAAATTGGACCAAAATTTCTCGATGCTATTAACCAAAATTATCAAAATCAAATTTATAAACCTCGGCTCTATGAAGATAAGATAAATTTTGACCGTCTGAGAATGTACCGATTAAACAGGGTGCAAGAACAACTTCGTTTAAATAATGTGGGAGCATGTATTTTATTTGATCCCATTAATATTAGATATGCTACTGATAGCAGAAATATGAGCTTATTTACAATGCATGAACTTGTTCGTTTTGTATTTATTTCTGCTGATAACAAAGTAATTTTATTTGATTACCCTAAAAGTGAACACCTCTCTAATCACCTTTGTACAATTGACGAAATAAGAGAAGTAGTAAGTTGGGATTTTTTTTCTGCAAATAATTTTGTAGATAAAAATGCAAAACAATGGGCTGGAATTGTTCAAGATTTAATGCGTGAACATTCTCCTGATAACAACAGGCTTGCTATCGATGTATCTGACCCTGTTGGAATTCAAATACTTCTTAAACAATTTAATGTTGAAATATTAAATGCTCAAAAAATTGTTGAAACTGCAAGATCAATTAAATCAGATGATGAGTTAGTATGCATGAAGGCCTCTATTGAAACAGCTGAAAAAGGAATGTGGCTGATGAAAGAAAAATTACATGCTGGAATGACGGAGGAAGAACTTTGGTCATATATGCATAAGGTTAATATTGAAAGTGGGGGTGAGTGGTTCGAGACTCGTCTATTGGTGTCTGGCCCTAGAACAAATCCATGGCTTCAAGAATGTAGTAATCGTGTGATTGAAGCTGGTGATATAGTAGCGTTTGATACTGATATGGTTGGACCCTACGGTTATTGTGCTGATATATCTCGAACCTTTGTCGAGGGAAATAAGTTTAATAATGAACAAAGAAGGCTTTATGATTTAGCCTTGGAACATATCAACCACAACAAGTCTCTGATTAAAGCTGGTTTAAACTTTCGAGAATTTGCTGAGCAATCATGGAAGTTACCTGATAATTGTTATGACAATCATTATCCTTGTATTATCCATGGCGTAGGATTATGTGACGAGTGGCCTTTTGTTGCCTACCCCAATAAAGATTTTAGTAACTCTGATTACTCTGCCCATTTTGAAGAAAATATGACTATTTGTGTTGAGAGTTATATTGGAGAGGTTGGCGGAAAAGAAGGTATAAAACTTGAGGATCAATTCTTGGTAACTAAAGATGGGCTTAAACAGTTGAGTTCATTTCCTTATGAACAATCAAATTAAAGGTTATTATCAAAAGAAAATTTTTAAATTTTACTAGATATCCAGTTTTTTAAATCAGCCTCTGAACCTAAGCCGATTTTAGTGTCAGCTATAGAACCGTCTTTGAATAAAATCATTGTTGGAATACTTCTTATACTAAAATTTGCTGGTGCTTGAGGATTTTCATCAATATTAATTTTTTTGATTGAAATTTTATCCCCCATCTCTGAGGCAATATTATCTAATATGGGAGCTATTGCCTTACAAGGGCCACACCATTCAGCCCAAAAATCGACTAAAACAGGTGTATTTTTTGAGTATTCCATAACCTTTTCTTGAAAGTTACCATCATTAATTTGTTCTACTGACATATTATATATATGGGAATTAGTATTGGTTTTTCAAATATAATTCTTTTGTTCCAACGTGTGGATTAACACTAACAGTTTCATATCCATATAATTTTCCTTCAATAGAGCAATTAATCCAATAATCTTGGATGTTAAAAATATCAGGATAATGATTAAGAGATTTATTTCTGATCAAGTGACATCCCTGGAATTGCGTGTTGTGGTTGACTGATGGAAAATTGATTATGTTTTTATTTTTCATATCTAAATCAAAGATTTCACTATTTGAATTTACAAGTAGTAGATTTTCAACGTTCTTATTTTCATTAAAAAAATTTATAGACTCTTTTATTTCATTTACAAATGTCTTTTGCCATAAATTATCAGTATTTAAAACTAATAAATCATCATTTTGTATTTTTTTTATAGCGCCCCCTGTTCCTAGAATATTGGGTTCATGAGATATAAAAATATCAGTGTAATTTTCTTTTATATAGCTTTCTAAGATTTGGTTTTGATAATGTGTATTAACAAAAATTCTTTGATGAGAAATTTTTTGTGCTATTTCTATTGCATAATCAATAAGTGTTTTCTGGTTTATCTTGAGCATAGGTTTAGGAATATTTTTGGTCAAATCATCCATTCGATTTCCATATCCAGCTGCTAATACTAAAATATTCATTTATTTTGTTTTTTTATAAATATCCGTAAAGATTTCTCTTAAGTCCCAAAAACGTAAATATTCAACATGCTTAAAAATCTGTTTCCAAGTTTCTCTTCTATATTTTTTTAAATACATTGGCTTTCCAGCATCAAATAGTTGTACCCAGTTTCCTAAAATTCTTAAATTTCTTAATAAACTTACAAGATGAATGTTCTCTTTGAAGTCTTTTAAATTTATTTTCTTTTTTTTTGCATAAATTCTCATCAATCTTTCTTCTGTAATTTGTGAGTAAGACCTTCGTGCATCAAAAATTAATGATGCTATGTCTAAATGAGGATGATTGTAATGTAAGTCTTGATGATCAATAACGTATAAGAGACGCTTATAGTAAATAAGATTTTCTAAGAAAAAGTCTCCATGTGTAAGAACTGGTTTATATTTTTGTTGATTTTCAGTATTTTTCTTTAATGAAAATACAATTAGTTTATTAAAATAAAAACCAATTTCAATTTTATGGTCATAATGTTGAATATATTTTGTAATTCCCCTTATGGCATCATTTATTAAATTTGAGTGAGGTTTTGTTTTAATACCAGATATTTTTTTTTTAGTATTTTGTAAATTTATAATAGCTTGAGTTGCTAGAGGAAGTATTTGCTTCATGTAATTTTTTTTAAAATATCTTGCTGTATTATTAGTTGGAAAATAGTCCATAATTACAAATTTATGACTACGGCTAAGATCTATAATACTAGGGGTATTTACTTTTTGTTTTATTAATACTTCTGTGGCTTTTACATATTTTTTAAAATCATTAGGTTTGTTTTGAAATGATAGTAATAAAAGTTTTTTATTTGCAGTTTTACAAAGTTTAAATACTTTATCTGAAGCATCAGACTCAAAATTAATAAAACCTCCAAATTTAAAATTCTTTCTTGAAAGATGTTTTTTTATTTTTATTAAATTTATTTTATTTTCTGGAGCCATTTATTGTTACGAGATTGAATTTTAATTTGTCTAATTTTATTTTTCAAATCAATTTTGATAAATAAGGCCTCGTCGAAATATTTGCTTTTTAAAGCTTCTAGAGGCCACTCAATAAAAAAAATACAGTTATTCAAAAGATATTCATCAATATCTATTGGGGAATTATTAACTTGATAAAGATCAAAATGTACAACATCATATTTTTTAAAATTATATATGTGCTCTCGTTGGTAAGTCGGGCTTCCTTGAAAAAATAGTTTTTTATTCTCAATTTTTGCAATACCTTCTAATAGATACCTAATGAGAGTTGTTTTGCCTGATCCCACCTCTCCTTCGAAAAAAAATATTTGATGCGCAGAAATAGATTTAATTAATTTTTTTACAATTTCATCAAGTTGTTTCTCTTGTGAGATAGAAAAATTTAAACTCAACTAAGCAAGGGATTTAAAATCAGAGACTAAATCTAAACCCTCCCATGAAAAAGCTCCAGTAGAGCTATCATGAGTTCTGCCAAAGTGACCATATGCTGCTGTTTGCTCGTAAATTGGTTTATTTAACTGCAGTTTCTCTCTAATTCCTCTTGGCGATAAGTTCATAATCTCAGGTATTGCTGCCTCAATTTTGGCTTCATCTATTTTATTTGTGCCTTGCGTATTAACATAAATTGACAAAGGCTTAGCCACTCCAATTGCGTATGACAATTGAATCGTGCATTGATCGCACAAACCTGCGGCAACAATATTTTTTGCAAGATACCTAGATGCATATGCAGCAGAGCGATCTACCTTTGTTGGGTCTTTCCCAGAAAAAGCCCCTCCACCGTGTGGAGCAGCGCCTCCATATGTATCAACGATGATTTTTCTTCCAGTAAGTCCTGTATCTCCATCTGTTCCACCTATAACAAAGTTACCTGTTGGATTTACATAATATTCTCTATCATCTAAGTTTTTTAATAGATCTTCTGGGATAGAGGCTTTTAAAGCAGGATTTACAATTTCTTTGACATCGCTAGGAGAGAGTCCATCAGCGTGCTGGGTTGATATAACTACAGATGTGACTGCATTAGGTTTACCATCAACGTACTTCAGAGTTACTTGGCTTTTTGAGTCAGGCTCTAATCCTTTTAAACTTCCGTCTTTTCTTCCTTGAGCCATTAACTCCAAAATCTTATGAGAATAAAATATAGGTGCTGGCATCAATTCAGTTGTTTCATTACATGCATAACCAAACATTATTCCTTGGTCACCTGCCCCTTCATCTTTATCAGAGGATGAGTCCACACCCATAGCTATGTCAGCAGATTGTCCATGAAGAAGATATTGTATATCTGCTGTTTTCCAATGAAAGCCATCTTGCTCATAACCTATATCTTTGATGCAATCTCTTACTTTTGAAATAATTTCTTCCTTATCTTCTTGCACAGGTCCTCTTACTTCACCTGATAAAACAACTTTATTAGTTGTGGTTAATGTTTCGCATGCAACCCTAGCAAAAGGGTCCTTTCCTATAAAATGATCAACTACAGCATCTGAAATTCGATCTGATACCTTATCTGGGTGTCCCTCTGACACTGACTCAGAAGTAAAAATATAATCTTTTCTCATAACTAGTACCTATATGTATCTTTCTTAAATGGGCCTTGCTGTTCAACACCTATATAATCGCTTTGGTCTTTGGACATTTCAGTTAGTTTAGCTCCAACTTTTTGTAAATGGAACATAGCTACCATTTCATCCAGTTTTTTAGGTAGAACATAAACTTTATTTTCATAGTTTTTATAGTTTTCCCATATTTCTATCTGGGCTAAAACCTGATTAGAAAAGGACGCACTCATTACAAAACTTGGATGACCAGTAGCATTTCCTAAATTTACCAATCTTCCCTTTGAGAGAATAATTAATTTTTTTCCATCCGGAAAAGTTACTTGATCGACCTGTGGTTTGATCTCTTCCCATTTGTAATTTTGTAAATCATCTATTTGAATTTCATTATCAAAGTGACCAATATTACAAACTATAGCACGATCTTTCATTTCTCTCATATGATCTTGCGTAATAATATCTTTGTTACCAGTAGCAGTTACGAATATATCTGCATACTTACAAGCATCATCCATGGTTACAACTTCATAGCCTTCCATTGCAGCTTGAAGAGCACAAATAGGATCAACTTCCGTTACTTGAACTCTAGCACCTGCTCCCCTAAGTGATGCTGCGCTGCCTTTTCCAACATCTCCAAAACCTGCCACGACTGCGACTTTTCCAGCCATCATGACATCAGTTCCTCTACGAATACCATCAACTAAACTTTCCTTACAACCATATAAATTATCAAATTTACTTTTTGTTACTGAGTCATTAACGTTAATAGCAGGTACTTGCAATGTTCCTTTAGATGCCATTTGTTCTAGACGAAGAACACCTGTAGTAGTCTCCTCGGAGAGTCCTCTGACATTTTTTAAAAGCTCAGGATATTTTTCATGCATACGCAGTGTTAAGTCTCCACCATCATCTAAAATCATATTAGGTTCCCAACCATCGGCCTCGATAGTCTGGTCGATACACCACCAAAATTCCTCTTCATTCATGCCCTTCCAAGCAAAAACAGGTGTACCGCTTTCAGCAACTGCTGCTGCAGCATGATCTTGGGTTGAATAAATATTACATGAGCTCCATCGACATTTAGCACCAAGGGCGACCAATGTTTCAATTAAAACTGCGGTTTGAATGGTCATATGTAGGCACCCCATAATGTTAGCACCAGCTAAAGGTTTTGACTCCCCATATTGCTCACGAATAGCCATTAATCCGGGCATTTCAGTCTCTGCTATTTCAATTTCTTGTCTACCAAATGTGCTTTGAGATATATCTTTTACTTTGTAATCCACTCTTTTTCCCCCTTATTATTTTGATAATAAAACAAATTATTATATTTATATAGTTTTTTCATACTCTTTGTATCCTTGGTCCTAATTGTTGAATGACTTGAACAGCTTTTGCATTCCCATTTTCAAGAGACTCCTTTGCAGATTTTCCTTGAAGATAAAAATCTAAAAATCCAGCTGCAAAATTATCTCCAGCACCTGTTGTATCAACAACATTTGTTACTTTGTCAACAGGTTGGTGGCTTACTTCATCCTTATGAAAGAAGTAAGCGCCATCTGCTCCAGATGTCATGACAATTTTTTTATCGAAGTTTTGAAAGAATAAACTTACATCTGCCATAATGTCAGATTGCGAAAACATCTTTGCTTCATCAAGGTTACAAAATACTAAATCAATATTTTCAATGATAAAATTTTCTAACTCCACTCGATGCCTATCCACACAAAATGGATCTGAAAGAGATAGAGATGTTTCTATACCTTTTGATTTTGCCATATTTCCAATTTTTTGAAGAGTTTTTTTTGTTAACTCATGATCCCATAAATAAGACTCCATGTAAATATGATCAATGTCATTAAGAATTTCTTCGCTTACTTCCTCTGGTTGAAGCTGTGAACCAATTCCTATATGCGTTGCCATTGTTCTTTCTCCATCAGGAGAGACTAAAATATTACAACAACCAGTTGGTAACTCATTTTCTTTTAAAGATCCCTTGAAAGGTATTTTTGCTTTTTTTAAATCTTGAATAAATGCATTTCCATATTCATCATCATTAACTTTTCCATAAAAGCTTGCTTCATGGGAACTATAATTTAGTTCATGGACTGTATTACAAACTGAACCACCTGAAGTAATTAAAGGATTTGCAAAATTTGATCTAATTTCTTGAATTTGAGACTCCTCAATTAATGTCATTGAACCTTTGGTTAACTTTAAATCATTTATAACATTATCTTGCACTTGGCATATGACATCTACCAGTGCTGTTCCTATTCCTAGAATTTTTTTCACTCAATGAAAGTAAGGGTTTTTGCTGAGAGATCTATTAAAAAATGTTTAACAAGTTATGAAACTTGAACATATTTGTGGATGACTTATTTAGTTATATGAGACGAATCATCTAAATATTTTGAGAATCATGACTAATCTTTGCTTATAAAATACTACACATATTCGCTCTTAAGAAAAATTTGATAAAAACCTGTGAATATTTTAAAAATATTTGTTAATTGAATCTTTAATTTCCAATTGAATTTATTGGGTTTTCAGAATTAAATACAAAATAAATTGACTATGTTTGTCTATAGATTGTATAGTCACTAGGCAATAAACACTACATCTAGTGATTATTCAAAAAAGTATACAAAACTTGGTAGGAAGTATGGAAACAAATAGCGCGGAAACATTAGATAATTCAACAAAAAACACAGTAGTTAACAAGCAAAACGAAGAAATAAACTTGTTAAGTTTGAGTGTTGTCAGACGTGATGGATCCATAACGCCTTTCAAGTCTGACAAAATTGCAAATGCTATTAGAAAAGCTTTTTTAGCTCAAACTGATCTTAGAGATAGTAAGCAGATTGACAAAAGTGTTTCTGAGCTCACTGAGACTGTCACAGCGGCTCTAACCAGACGAATTGCTAACGGTGATATGATTCACATCGAGGATATCCAAGATCAGGTTGAATTGGCGTTGATGAGAGGAGAGCACCATAAAGTTGCTCGTGCTTATGTTCTTTACAGAGAGCAGAGAGCTAATCAACGTTATAAAACAGCTCAACTTAATGAACAAATAGGTGCCAAAGTTTCAACAATGGCTGTTACCAAAAGAGATGGTAACAAAGAAGATATTTCTTTGGAGAAAATTACAAACCGTATTTCAATTTTATCCAATGGCTTGGAAATTGACCCAATTACAATTGCTCAAAAAGCTATTCAGGGTCTTTACGATGGTATTACAACAAATGAAATAGATACTTACTTGGCAGAAACAGCTGCAGCACTAACAGTTGAACATCCTGATTACTCTTATTTAGCAGGCAGAATTAAAGCTAATGCTCTTCATAAGGAAACACCAGGCTTTATTATTGCAACTAAAAATCTTTATGAAGATGGATTACTACGTGATGAATATTATGAAAAAGTAAAAGCAAATGCAGAAGAAATAGAAAAGATTATTGACTACGATAGAGATTATTATTTTGATTATTTTGCACTAACCACTTTATTTAGAGCATATCTTCTCCAGTCAAATAATAAAACAGCAGAAAGACCTCAGGATTTATGGATGAGAGTTGCTCTATGTGTATCAGGAGATAAGTTCGATTTTTATCAGGTTAAAAAAACCTATGATAGTTTATCTCAAGGTTTTTATACACATGCAACGCCCACTCTTTTCAATAGTGGTTTAAAAATGCAACAGCTATCATCTTGTTTTTTGATTGGAATGGAAGATGACTCTATTGAAGGAATTTTTAATACAGTAAAAGACTGTGCTTTAATTTCTAAAACTGCAGGTGGTATTGGCCTTCATGCCCATAATATTAGAGGTGGTGGGAGTCGTATTAAATCAACAAATGGCAAGTCGAATGGACTAATTCCATTTCTTAAAATTTTTAATGAAACTGCAAGATCTGTTGACCAAGGTGGTGGCAAGAGAAAGGGCTCATTTGCTGTCTATTTAGAGCCATGGCATGCTGATATTGAGTCATTTTTAGAGCTTAGAAAAAACACAGGTGCTGAAGAATTCAGGGCTAGAGATTTATTTTATGCTCTTTGGATACCAGATTTATTTATGGAAAGGGTTGAAGAGGATGCTGATTGGACATTAATGAGCGAACATGAGTGTCCAGGACTGTCTGACACTTACGGGGAAGAGTTTGTGGAACTATACACTAAATACGAAAATGAAATGCCTGATCTTAAAAGAATTAAAGCGAGAGCTTTAATGTCAAAGATCATTGAAGCGCAAATTGAAACTGGACAGCCGTATATGCTTTACAAAGATGCTGTAAATATAAAATCTAACCAAAAAAATATTGGGGTAATCAAATCATCTAATCTGTGTGCTGAAATTGTTGAATATTCTGAAAAAGATGAAACAGCTGTTTGTAACCTAGCGTCAATCGCATTACCAAAGTTTGTTACAGATGAAAGTAAATTTGATTACCAAAACTTATACCAAGTTGCAAAACTTGCTACAAAAAACTTGGATCAAGTTATTGATATAAACTTTTATCCTACAGATAAGACAGAAAACTCAAACAGTCGTCATCGACCAATTGGCCTTGGCATCCAAGGTCTGGCTGATGTTTATTTCAAAATGAATATTGCATATGACTCTGTTCAAGCACAAATTATTAATAAACAAATATTTGAAACAGTCTACTTTGGTGCCTTAGAGGCATCAATGGAGCTTGCAACTGACAAAGGACCCTATTCTACTTTTAAGGGCTCACCTCTTTCTGAGGGACAATTTCAATTTGATCTATGGGGTGTTAAACCATCAAGTATGTGGGACTGGAAAGGCCTAATGGAGAAGATTCAAAAACACGGGGTACGTAATTCCTTGACCACAGCATGTATGCCTACAGCTTCAACTGGTATCATCTTGGGGAATACAGAAACCTTCCAAGTGCAAACTTCAAATATTTATAAACGACAAACTCTCTCTGGTGAATTTTTATTAGTAAATCGCCACCTTGTTAAAGAATTGATGAAAAGAAACCTTTGGAGTAAAGAATTACGTGATCAAATTATATTAGAAAATGGCTCTGTTCAGAATATTGAGGGATTCCCCGAAGATCTTAAAGATGTTTACAAAACTGTTTGGGAAACATCTCAAAAAACAGTTATTGATATGGCAGCTGACAGAGCGCCATTTATCGATCAAACCCAATCCATGAACTTATGGTTGGCAACCCCTACTTTTGGAAAAGTAAACTCTATGCATATGTATGCATGGAAAAAAGGCTTGAAAACAGGCATGTATTACCTGAGAAGCCGATCAGCTGTAGACGCAGTTAAAGTAACCGTGTCCTCTGAAAAAAAAGCAAAAGAGTCTTATGTGAAAGAGGCGCAATCTAATGAACCAGAAGATTGCGTAACATGTAGTGCGTAAGATGTTTTATCAATTTATTATAAGGAGTAAGTCATGATATCTAAAGGATGCAAATCAATTTTCCCTATTCAACATCAAGAAATTTTCGATCGTTATAAACAACACGTACAAGCATTTTGGACACCCGAGGAAGTTTCACTTCAAGATGATTTAAGAGATCTAAAAACACTGGGTGAGGGAGAAATACACTTTATTAAACATGTACTTGCATTTTTTGCAAATTCAGAGGCTATGATAAACGAGAACCTAGCTTCAAGATTTTATAATGAAATTTTAATTCCCGAGTCTCGATTATTTATTACCATGCAGATGCTAAATGAGTCTATTCATGCAGAAATGTATGGTTTACAAATAGAAGCCTACGTCGAGGACCCATCAGAAAAAGATAAGTTGTTCTCTGCAATTCAAAATGTTCCCTGTATTAATAAAAAAGCACAGTGGGTTTCAAAGTGGCTTAATGGAAACCAGAACTTACTTATGCGATTGATAGCTTTTGGTTTGGTTGAGGGGTTATTTTTTGCAGGATCTTTTTGTGCCATTTATTACTTTAGAAAAAGAGGACTGCTTCCGGGCCTAGCGCTTTCAAATGATTGGATTGCAAGAGATGAAGGTATGCATTTTAGTTTCTCTGCTTTAATGTTTAAAACATTAAGTGAAAAGTTTAATAAGGGAACCTTGTCAGATGAAGATATTAAATCAATGGATTTAATTCCAGGCGCTGTGACTCAATCAGAGTTTGAGGAAATCGTTAGAGAAGCAGTTGAGTTTGAAAAAGAATTTGTCACCGACGCGCTACCCGTTGATCTTATTGGCATGAACAAAGAAATGATGTGTATGTATATCGAAGCAGTTTCAGATCGTATAGCTGATCTTTTTGGATTTGATAGAGTGTTTAATACAGAAAATCCGTTTGACTTTATGAGAGCTCTGGATGTTCAAAATGTGACTAATTTTTTCGAAAAAAGAGTTACTGAATATCAGCGTCCAACAGATCGCTCCTTGTCATTTGACGAGTCTTTCTGAGTGGAAGTAAAGATATATAGCAAAGATAATTGTGTTTTTTGCACTATGGCTAAGTCAGCCCTGGCTACTCATAACCCTAAAATATTGATGTTAAATCAAGATTATAGCAGAGAACAATTCTTCGAAATATTTCCAACTGCTAAGACTTTCCCACAAATAATTATCAATGGTGAAAAAATTGGTGGATATCATGAATTAGAGAAATGGATGGCCTTTAATAAGCCTGATGATAATTTCTAATAATCAAAGTAAATTAAAACAAGTTCTCTAAATAATTTTTTATATTTTTACTTTTAGTTTCTTCTATTGAATAGCAATCGGTCAAAGTTACACCGTGATAGCCACCAAGTGAGATTTTTCCTTTGCACATAGATTTTGTCAAATTTATTTTTTTTACAGAGTCTATATTTTTAAATACATCATAGTCTTTTGGAGAATTAAAATTATCTTTATCGTGTGTCAGTATTAAAGCATTTAGATTATTATATTCCCCAAAACCGTAATACCTAACTTCCGTCCACCACGGCCAATCTTTTCTATTTTGTACTGTTCCTCCAGCACCAGGATTTAATCCGATAACTCCGGTTATCAGTTCAGGATACAAAGTTTTTAGTTTTAAAGACTGCCAACCTCCAGATGAATGACCTGCAAGGATAATTTTATCAAAACCAAGCTCAATGAGCTCATCTAGTTTTTTTTTTATAACTATTAACTTTTGATTTCCTTTTTGTTTATTCATTAATTGAGTTCCATCACTCGCAGTAAGATTAAGATCTAATTTTCCTAATTTTACATGGGCCCTCCACATTCTTTTTTGTTCTTCTTTGGTCCATCCTCTTACTCCAGAACATAATCTGTATATTTTTATTACATAAGATTTTATTTTCATATTATGTAAATCTCTTATTACTGGTGGAACTTTTGTCCAACTACTCAAACACTTATCTATTCTTTGATCTCCTCGAGATCCATGATTGTAAATGACAATTATAGAATTACTTTTGTCTGTTATCTGATCTTGGAAATATATTTTTCCTTCTTGATCTATAAAACCTGAGTCTTTTGAGATACTCTCAAGGTCCTTTTCAAATTGAGATATATTTAATGCAGTACTTTTACCAGGCTCTATGATATTTCCTTTGCCATCAATAACTGAACCATCACTTTTAAAAGTTAAACCCAAAGCAACTTTGGGTAATAAAAAAATTAATATTATTAATATTTTAATGAGCTTCACCCCAATTTAATCCACCACCAAAGTCAACTTTTATAGGTGTTTTAAATGACTTATATTTTTGATGTGATGTTTCCATCAATTTAGCTATTTCTGGAATAATATCTTTCTCTTTTTTATAAATTTCAAATAAAAGCTCATCATGAACTTGAGATGTCATTTTAGATTTACATTTATTTTTATCTAAATAGTTATGAATATCCAACATTGCAATTTTTATTAACTCAGATGCTGTGCCTTGAATAGGTGCATTGATAGCTTGTCTTTCTGCAAAAGATCGGAGCATAAAGTTTTTAGCATTGATGTCTTTAATGTGAGACTTTCTTCCAAAAAGGTTTTCGACGTAGCCTAATTTTTTTGCTTTGTCGGTGGTTGCTTTCATAAAGTCATTAATGTTTGGAAATTTTTTAAAATAGTTATCTATGAAAAGCTTTGCTTCCGCATTGCTAACACCTAACTGTTTAGCTAAACCATATTGGCTAATTCCATAGATTATTCCAAAATTAATAATCTTGGCCATTCTTCTGTCGTTATCGTTAATTATTTTTTTATTAAAAACTAATTGGCCTGTACTTTCATGAATGTCCTGATCTTCTTGGAAAGCTTTCAATAAATTTGGATCATCACAAGCCTCACATAAAACTCGAAGTTCAATTTGTGAATAGTCAAAACTATAAAGCTCATAATCTTTTTCAGCTATAAAGGCTGTTCTTATCTTTTTTCCAATTTCAGTTCTGATTGGGATGTTTTGAAGATTAGGTTCAGATGAGCTTAGTCGTCCTGTTATGGTTGCGGCAATATTAAATGTACTATGAACCCTGTCTTTTTTATCTGCGTGATCAGCTAATGATGAGGTATAGGTAGAAACGAGCTTAGAGTATTGTCTCCATTGCAAAATATGTGAGGCTATCTCAACACCTTCAGACTCCAATTGCTCTAATACTTTCACATTTGTTTGAAAATCTCCTGCTTTAGTCTTCTTTGTAACTTTGATATCTAATTTCTTGAAAATTTCAGTTAATTGTTTTGGGGATCCAATATTAAATTCTTCACCAGCAATCTTAAATATTTTCTGCTCAATTTTTTCAATCTCTTTGTTGAGATCTTTTTCTAGTTTATTTAAAAATTTTAAATCAATTTTACAACCATTGCTCTCTACTTCTTGGAGAACTAAGCTTAGTTTTTTATCAATATCATAATAAATCCAACTATCTAAGGACTCAGCTATCTGCTCATTGAGAGTTTCATATAATTTGAAAGTGGCATATGCATCATGAGCGGCATAATTTGTAGCGGCTTCTAATGGCACTTCAGAAAAATCTTTGTATTTTCTCTTAGACTCATTTTTTATAACATCTTTGAACTTTTCTTTTTCTTCTCCAAAATAGTAATAATACAAATCCTCTAAGTTATGTTTTGTTAAACCATTGTTAACAAAAAAAGACATAAGTAATGTATCTTGGAAAGAGACAGTGTTGACACCAAAACGTTTTAATATTACAGAGTCATATTTTGCATTGTGAAATAATTTTAATATGGATTCATCTCCACACAGTTCACTAAGGTTTTTGAGTACACTTTCTTGATCTTTCTTGGATAATTCATTTTCTGGGGATTTAAATGGTAAATAATGAGCTTCGTCGGCATTCGATAAAGATATCCCAATAATATTTGCAGTATTTACATCTAAACTGTCAGTTTCTAAATCTATAGCCAATATTTTTTCAGATTTAAGAGAATTTAGATATTCTGTTATTTCTTTTATTTTAGTTAATGATTTAAAATCTATATTTTTTTTTGATGTATGAGGTTTTGTTTCATTAGCACTAATTCTTATAAGTGATTTAAATTCGTACTTTTTGAAGAAGTCATTCAACTTTGTGGAGTCATCAAATTGTTTTAACTTTTCTATTTTAATAGGTAACTCAAGATCGTTTTTTAAAATGACAAGCTTATGACTAATTTTTGCAGACTCCTCATGATTATTTATAAGGTTTTTTATTCTAACATTTGAAATTTGATCTTTTTTTAATAAAAGTTCATCAAAAGTACCAAATTCATTGATTAATTTAGCAGCTGTTTTAGGGCCTATTCCTGGAACCCCTGGTATATTATCAACACTATCTCCTATAAGAGCTTGAACATCTGTAATTCTATCTGGGCCAACTCCAAATTTTTCCATTACTTTTGCTTCATCAATCTCAACATTTTTCATTGGGTCCATGATGCGATTGTTCGCTGATAACAATTGAAAAAGATCTTTGTCAGAACTAAATACAGTAGTGGGTATTTTATTAACCTCTCCATATTTAACATAACTTGCAATAACATCATCAGCCTCAAAATCTTTTTTTTCAATAACGTCGAGACCAAATGCTTCAATAGCTTCGCGAATAATACTAAATTGGGGTATTAAATCCTCAGGTGCCTCTCCACGGTTCGCTTTGTAATCGGGAAATAAAGTGTTTCGAAAAGTATTTTTACCAGCGTCAAGTATTATTAATATTTTGTCACTGGGGTGTTCTTCTATTAGTCTAAGCATCATATTACAAAATCCATAAACAGCATTGGTGGGTATGCCTTTAGAATTATTCATTGGGGGTAAGGCGTAGTAGGCTCGGAAAATATATCCTGAACCATCTACAAGAATTAACCGAGACTCAGACATCTAGGCAGAATAACAAAGATTGCAGGTATATACTATTCTTTAGGGGCGTGCTTATTTAGAATTCTTTGAAGAGTTCTTCGATGCATTTTTAATCGTCTTGCTGTTTCAGAAACATTACGATTACACTGAGTAAAAACTCTTTGTATATGTTCCCACCTAATTCTATCTGCGGACATTGGATTTTCAGGAGGTGGGGGCAAAGATGTGGCTGTTGAGGACATTAGTGACTTTTCAATATCATCAATATTAGCTGGTTTAGTTAAGTAATCATCAGCGCCTAATTTTACGGATGACACAGCCGTAGCTATGTTGCCGTAACTAGTTAACATAACGGTCCGACACTCTGGGTTTTGCTCTTTTATTACCTTAATAACATCGAGTCCAGAGCCATCACCTAAACGAAGGTCTACTATAGCGTAATTAAAGTTATTGCCAGATAAAACGTCTAATGCCTCTTTTTTAGACGCAGCTGCTGTTACTGTGAAATCTTTTCGTTGAAAAGAAGTGGTTAATCGCTCTCGAAAGGGCTTATCGTCCTCAATAATAAAAAGTGTTTTGTCTTTTGTTACTGCGTTTTGTTCTAAATCTGCCATGTTAAAGTTACTTCTGCTCCATCATTACTTTGTACTGATATTTCACCATTTAGATTTTCAATCATTTGTTTTGTTATAAACAAACCAAGGCCCATATTCACCCCTTTTTCAGGCCTGCTAGAATAGAATGGTTTTCCAAAATTAGCTATAAACTTTTTATCAAAACCTGGGCCATCATCACGGATTTTGATAGAATATGTATTTGTTGAAGTTTCAGAAATTATTAATATTTCTCTATACGCAAAACTAATTGCATTTTTGATTATATTATTCATAGCGATATTAAGCTCGGGTGTAATTTTAATATTAATATTTTTAGAATTTTCATCCGATCTGTAATCTAAATTTACTGCGCGATAATTATTAGAGAACTGTTCGCATAAAGATTGTGTATATGCATCTAATGACATATTGGTTATTTCAGAAGAGAGTTCTGTTGACTCTGGATTGGTTGAAAGTTCTTTCAGTATTGCCTTACACCTGTCTAATTCTAACAATAGAGTTTTTATATCTTTACCATAATTATCTTTTAGCTTTTTATCTTGGTTAAAATCTCCAACAATTAGGTTTATTGTATTCAATGGTGTCCCTAGTTCATGAACAGCTGCTGCTGCTAACCCACCTACTTTTAAAAGTTCTTTTTCATTTTGAAGCTGCTTGCTTGATAACTCATATGCTTTTTGCGTTCTTTTGTAGTTTAGAGAAAAGTAATAAAGATAGAAAACTAAAAAGATGCTACTTATAAAAAGAGAGATCATAATAGCTAGACTATATGTAAAATTAATGCTTGGATGAACAGATGGAGGAAGAGTAATAAAAAAATTAAATATTAAGGCAAAGCAAACTAACGCCAGACTTAAAATAATAATTATTCTTTCTATCGCTAGATATGATGCTGCAATAGCAATAGGAGCTAAGATGATAAATATGAAAGGATTAGTGTATCCCCCGTTCAAGGCAATTAAACTCGAAATTTGTATGATATCAAAACATAAAAATACGAAGACTTGTTTTTCTGAAATAATTTTATCACCTTTGTTTAAGTAAAAACCTAAGATAATGCTAGCCATCAAGATAAAGGCTATAATCCATGAAGCAGTTGCAACAATTTTTGAAATCTCGAAAAAATACTGTGTAATTGATAAAGTAGTGGCCTGACCACCAAAAGCAATAGCTCGTATAATTAAAAAATCGGAGGAATTTACGAAAAGGGAGTTTTTTTGATTATCCAACTAAATATCTAAGTTTGCTACTTTGACCGAGTTCTCTTGGATAAAACTTTTCCTATCAGTCACATCATCTCCCATAAGCATTATGAGTTGTCTTTCGGCATTAATTTGATCTTCAAGTTTAACTTGAAGTAACTTTCTGTTTGTTCTGTCTAAAGTGGTCTCCCATAACTGTTCAGGGTTCATTTCACCTAGACCTTTGTATCGACTTATTGATTGACCTTTTTTGCTCATCTCAAAGAGAGTGTTAAAAAATTCAACAAGTCCATTGCAATTAAAGTTTTCTTTTGATGATAGTTTGGAAATCCCAAAATAAGCATCAGTAGATTTTGAAAAACCCATTTTGTTATAGAGATTTAAATTTTCTATAGAAATGAGTTCTCTTAAATGTAGTAATTTATCTAAGGGGACTTTTATAATTTTATTATAACCCTCTTTCTCTTGTAAAAAAATAAGTTCATTACTAATCATACTTTGAAATGTAAATTTAATATTTTGTGATTTATAAACCTGATTTAAATTGGAGAGAAAAATTTTAAATTGAGACTTTT